>JANXOP010000351.1 GCA_025357755.1 Kofleriaceae bacterium
GCGAGCTGGCGCTCGTCGAGCGCGGTATCGAACGGCTTCCAGCTCACCGCGGCGAGCGGGCGGGGTGGCCGAACGAGCGCCGCGACCTCGCGGACCCGGGCGAGATCCGAGGTCCCGATCGCGGCCTTCGTGCGCTCGATCGCGGCATCGCCGCGGTCGAACGTGACCTCCGGCGTCTCGGGATCGAGGTTGTAAATGCGGTCGACCTCGTCGACGGCGCGATCGAGCATCAGCCACAAGCTCTGCTCCTCGCGGCGCTCGTACACGCCGCGCACCGCGCCGGGCTCGTCGGGATGCTCGGCCCAGAACCGGATCGGATCGCCAGGCGCGAGCCGGATGTTGTCGAGATCGGTCGAATCGGGGACCGCGACGCGCACGCGCACGCGATCGCCGTACGCCGAGCTCTCGTCGATGATTCGCAAGCGCGCGATCGCGAGACCGAGCGCGACTCGCTCGGCCAGCGGCCGGCCACTGCGCTCCAGTGCGATCCGCGCACGCGCGGCGTTACGCTCCGCTCGCCATGCAATGGCGAGGCTGTCTAACCATTCGGTCGCGGTCGCCACACTAGCCCTCGCCAGGAGCCTAGCTCCGATCCCAACGCCTGTGAATTGCGGCATAGTCCCCGCGATGCCCGAGTCAGTCGCTCCCGAGCGGTTCGTCAAGAAAACCACCTCGATCGCACAGCTGTTCGCGAAGCGCGTGCACGACACTCCGGATCGCGAGGCCTTCCGGTTCCCGGTGGGTGAAGACTGGCGCTCGATGACCTGGCGGCAATCCGGCGAGCGCGTCAAGGCGATCGCCGCGGGCCTCCTGGCGCTCGGCCTCCAGCGCGAAGACCGCGTGGGTTTGTTGTCGAACACCCGGCTCGAGTGGCTGCTGATCGATCTCGGGATTCTCTCGGCCGGTGGCGCGACCACGACGGTGTATCCGTCGAGCACCGCCGAGGAGTGCGCGTACATCTTGCACGATTCGGAGACCAGCTACGCATTCGCCGAGGACAGCAAGCAGATCGACAAGCTGCGCGAGCACAAGGCCGAGATGCCGGATCTCGAGAAGGTGATCCTGCTCGACGGTTCGCCCGACAAGAAGGATGGTGACTGGGTCCTCACGCTCGCAGAGCTCGAAGCGAAGGGCGCCGAGGTGTTGGCGAAGGACGCGCGCGCGATCGACGACGTGATCGACGGCATCAAGGAAGATCACCTCGCGACCCTGATCTACACCTCGGGCACGACCGGCAAACCGAAGGGCGTGCGGCTCCTTCACTCGTGCTGGGCCTACGTCGCGGACGCGATCGATCAGACCCGCCTGTGGTCCGATAGCGACGTCCAGTATCTCTGGCTACCCATGTCGCACTCGTTCGGCAAGGTCTGCATGGCCGGCCATATCGCGTCGGGCTCGGTCACCGCGATCGATGGGCGGATCCCGAAGCTCGTCGACAACCTCGCGATCGTACGGCCGACGCTGATGGCCGCCGTGCCGCGCATCTTCGAGAAGGTCTACAACCGGATCATCGAGAAATCCAAGCAGGGCAGCCCGATCAAGCAGAAGATCTTCGCGTGGGCGATCTCGGTCGGTAAAGAGGGCTCGAAGCTGCGCCAGCAGGGCAAGGAGCCGAGCGGCCTGCTCGCGCTCAAGTTGAAGCTCGCCGACCGGCTGGTGTTCGACAAGATCAAGCAGACGTTCGGCGGCCGCGTGCGCTACTTCATCTCCGGCTCCGCCCCGCTCTCCGGCGAGATCGCCGAGTTCTTCCACGCGTGCGGAGTGTTGATCCTCGAAGGCTACGGCCTGACCGAGACCAGCGCGGCCTCGTTCGTCAACCGTTCGAACAAGTACTCGTTCGGTTCGGTCGGCATGCCGATGCCGGGGACCGAGTGCAAGCTCGCGCCCGAGGATGGCGAGATCTTGATCAAGAGCCCCGGCGTGATGCAGGGCTATCACAACCTTCCGGAAGCGACCGCCGAGACGCTGACCAAGGACGGTTGGCTGCGCACCGGCGATATTGGCGAAGTCGATCCACAGGGCTTCCTCCGGATCACCGATCGCAAGAAGGATCTGATCAAGACCTCGGGCGGCAAGTACATCGCGCCGCAGCACATCGAGGGCAAGCTCAAGGCGAACTGCCCGTACCTGTCGCAAGTGATCATCCACGGCGACAAGCGCAACTTCGTCACCGCGCTCGTCACGCTCGACGAAGAAGCGTTGATGAAGTGGGCGCGCGACAAGGGCCTCACGAAGAGCTACGTCGAGCTCGTCAAAGGCCCGGAGGTCAAAGAGCTCCTCAAGCCGTACTTCGACGAGGTCAACAAGTCGCTCGCGAAGTACGAGACCGTGAAGCAGTTCTCGATCCTGCCGGCCGACCTCACCGTCGAGGAGGGCGAGCTGACCCCGAGCCTCAAGGTCAAGCGCAAGGTCGTCGAGAAGAAGTACGCGCCACTGCTCGACAAAATGTACGAAGGTTCGATCGCTGCGGAATGAATTTCCGCCTGCTCTCACGCGTTTCAGAGGTTCGATGAAGCTCGCACTTGTCGCGTTGATCCTCGCCACGTCGATCAGCCAGAACGCCCACGCCGACGCCGTCAAGGGCGAAGACTTCATCAGCGACGCCAGGTTGCTCTACCGGATCGCCGCGTGTGGAGGCACCGATGCGGTCGACGCGACCGTCCAGAAGATCGTCGATCGTCACTGCAAGTCCGTGATGGACCGCATGGAGAAGTTCCGCGCTCTCTACTTCGTCAAGGGCGCGGCGTTCTTCGCCAAGATCGAGCCGCAGGATCTCCCGAAGACCGTCGTCTATCCGTTTGGCGGTGGCGATCTCTTGTCGGCGCTCGTCGCCTTTCCCGAGGCGACCGACATCACCACCATCTCGCTCGAGCTCGCGGGCGATCCTCGCCGGATCGGCAAGCTCACCCCGAAAGAGCTCGACAACAGCCTCGGCGCACTGCGCGCCGAGATCGGCGGCTTGATCTCGGTCGGTTCGAACACGAGCGAGAACCTCTCGAACCAGCAGAAGAATGATCTGCCCGGTCAGGTCAGCTCGTTCCTGCTCGGCCTCGTCGCCGGTGGCTACGAACCGGTGGCGATGCGCTACTTCACGCTCGACGATGCGGGCGAGGTCCACTACCTCAGCCAGGCCGAGATCGACGGCGCCGATAAAGAAGCCCTCGCGCACAAGCCGAAGAGCCTCAAGCACGACTGGCAGAACCCGAACTTCTCGTCCGCGTTCGGCAACGTCGAGATCCAGTACCGCAAGATCGGCGAGACCGCCGTGCGGACGCATCGCCACATCGGTTGGAACCTCGGTGATGACTACCTCAAGACCCATCCGCAGCTCGTCATGCACCTCGAGAAGAAGGGGCAGGTCGCGGTGCTCGTGAAGGGTGCGAGCTACTTGCTCTGGCGCGGCGACTTCAAGCGCATCCGTGACTACCTGCTCGATCATCTCGCGTGGATGCTGTCCGACTCCACGGGCATCCCGCCGAGGTTCGCCAGGAAGGCGGGCATGGTCCAGGAGACTTTCGGCAACTACGAGGGTGCGTTCCTCGAGAGTGTGCGCGACAACCCGTTCGAGCAGGACATGCTCGATCTGTGGAAGGATCAACGCAAGCGATCGATCCCGTTCCGGTTCGGCTACGTCGATGCGAACAAGCAAGCGCACCTCATGGTGACGCGCCCCAAGAAGTAGCTATCCGAACCAGTACGAAAGCTTGATCGCGAGGGTGTGGATCGCGGACTGCGTGAACGCATCACCGACGGTGCCGTGCAGCGGTTGGGCGACGGTGACAGGCACGCCACCGCGATCTTGTTGCCACGCGACGTACAGCGTCGAGCCGGGTCGAAACTCCCAGCGCAACACCGCGGTCGATCGCAACGAGGCGACCGAGTAGTCGGGCTCGCTGATCTCGAATGCGCTCGAGCCATCGACGACCGTGCGCAGCGCGGGTTGGTGGAAGGTCTGCGGGTACCAGCGCACGTCGCTGCCCCCGGCGCGGGTGAGCTCGCCGATCTGATCGTACTTGCCGACCGAGACGAATGGCTGCGCGTAGAGCGTGATGACGAGATCGGGAGAGAGCGACAGCGTCGCGCGAAGCTGGAGTGCGGCCTCCTTGCGATGGAGATGGCCGAACAAATAGCGCGCGCCGTAGGTGTCGTCGCCACCGCCCGCGGTGGTCACGGTCTCGAGGTACTGCCGCTTGGTCTCGAGGACCTCGAAGCTCGGCGTGACATCGAGACGCAGCGCGGAGGTCAGGCGCGTCGCGAGCGTGAACTGGGCCTGGACGCCGGATTCGAGCGTGGGGCTGCTCTCGATGGCGACGTGGGTGCTGAACTGATTCGTGCGACCCGACGGCGAATGCACGTTCCAGATCGCTTCGGTCGCGTACCCGACGTGCATCAGCGGCCCGCCGCGCGTGAGATCGGGGAGGTCGCCCGGCGTGGAGGCTGCGACGAAGAAGACCGAGGACCAGAAGCTCGGTCGGGTCGCGCCGATACTCGCGTTGATGTTCGCTGGCTTTTGCTGGCCGCCGAACGTGAATGGTTGATCGACGTGACCGCCGACGTGCCATGCGTAGAAGTGCTCGGTCGGAGTCGTCTGGGTGCGCGTGAATTCCGCCGCGAGCTCGATGCCATCGGCTTGATGGAGGACGCCGAGGTCGTTGAGCTCCCAGCCCGGAGACTCCATGCCGACCCCGGCATCGCCGGTCCACAAGCCTTCACGCTTCGTGAGGTAGGCGCCGCCATTCCAGCCCATCAGGCGATGTGCCGTGGTGTCGAGGTGGAGATAGGTCTGATCGGGGCGCTGGAAGTAGTGCGCCGAGGTCTCCTCGATCGCGGTGATCGACGCGGCGCTGCCGAACACGCCAGAGATGCCGAGCCACGGAAAGAATTCCCACTCGCTATCCGCGGTGCGCAGGAGCGCGTTCGCGGCGGTGGAGAAGGCCGTGTGATCGAGCAGGGGCTCGAGCCCCGTGCCCCCGAGTGCGCGCTGGACGAAGGTCGCGGTGACGCCCGCGATCGAGGTGTCGTTCAATTGCTGCTCGATCCGCCCGGCACTCCAGAACGTCAGCGGCGAGACGATCAGATCCTCGTGACGACCCGCGACGATCGCGCTGGCGCTGGTCTCGTCGGTCACGGCGGTGACCGCGACGAGCGAGGTACGGGGTGCGACGTACCCTCCTGCCGCGGCGGCACCCAGGATACGGACCGAGGTCGGTAGATCGATCGCGTCGTAGGTCGGCAAGCGCGCGGGTAGCCCGCCGATCCGGCGGCTGTAGAAGTAGGTCGCTTCGTAGTTGTGAAACTGCGAGTTGTTCTCGACGAAGAACGGGCGCTTCTCTTCGAGCTGGACCTCGTAGGCGGTGAGGTTGACGAAGGCCGGATCGGCTTCGACTTGCGCGAAGTCGGGGTTGACCGTCGCGTTGATCGTGAGGCCGGGAAGGGGTCGCAGCTTCGCGTCGAGGCCGGCCTCGAAGCCGGCGAGCGCGCGGTGCATCGGCGGCGCGACCTGCGCTTCGTCGATCGAACCGCGTGCCGAGATGTACGGCAGCAGCTCGAGGTTCAACCCGGGTCGCAGCGGCGGTAGCGCGACGAGCTGGCCGAAGTAACTCGCCCACGCGGTGCGGTCTTTCGGGACCGCGCGCCAGAACACGTCTTCGTTGCGGCGGGGCAGGTACCAGTTGAAGTTGATGCCCCAGCTCTCGCTGGGCTCGCGCGGCAAGCGGACCTGCGAGAGCGGAATCGCCATCTCGGCGGACCAGCCGTCGGGCAACAGCTCGGTCTTGGCGATCCACACCGGGTTCCACGACATGTCGCGATCGCCCTCGGTATCGTCGGTGTGGATCCAGTCGGCGCGCACGCCGCGTGCGGTCACCGCGAACGAGTAGGCGAGGCGCTTGGTGTGCGTGGGATCGATCGAGACGATGAAGCGCTCCGCTTGATCGGTGACATCGCGCTCGGTCAACGCATCGTCGATATCCTCGGGCCCGGCCGAGAACATCCGCGCCGCGATATAGAGCGTGTCGTGATCGATCGCGACCGCGACTTTGAGCGGGTGCGTCGGCTTCGCACCGTAGACCGGGGACTTCTGCTCGAAGTCGGTGATCCAGCACGCGTGCTGCCAGACCTCGTCGTCGACCCGGCCATCGATCTTCGGCGTGCCGCGCGCCGCACTGATCTGCTTGCTGGTGTACTCGCAATTCCCGTGTGCGAGCCGCCCAGCGATCGCGACCAGTACCAGGGCCCACCTCATGAGTCTGCGGAGCCTACCGCAACATCTCGACGACTTCGAACACCGCCCAGACCAGGGTGGCCGAAACCAAGCCGACGACGACGATCGCCTCGAACAGGCGACGTTTCGGTGGACCCTGGCCGACATCGCGCCGCGCGACCTCCGCGATCCGCGCCGCGCTCGTCGAATCGAGCTCGGGTGTCGCCAGGCCGCGCGCGAGCTTCGCCATCGCTTGTTCGTCGCTGAGGTTTGTCATCGGTATTCTCCCATCAGCTCGGCGAGCTGGGCGCGGGCGCGGGCTAGGCGTTGGCGGACGGCATCGGCACGGACGCCGAGGATCTCGGCGACCTCGGTCGGTTGTAGCCCTTCGATGCCGACGAGCAAGGCGACCTCGCGATACGCGGGCGGTAGCGCCGCGAACGCGCGCTCGAGCGCGAGCTGGGTCTGCGAATCGGCGAGTGCTTCGAGCGGCGAGCGCTCGGTCCCGGCTGGCTCGTGCGCGGGAACGTCACCCGCGAGCTGCGCGCGGACCGCCTGTGCGCGCCCCCAGCTCTGGACCAGGCGATGGGCGACGGTGAACAGCCACGCGCCGAGGCGGGTGTCGGGTTCGAGCCGCTTCGCGTGCTGGGCGAGCCGCAAGAACGTCTCTTGTAAGAGGTCCTCGGCGACCTCGCGCCGCCGTGTCATCCGCACGAGGTAGCCGTAGATCCGGCGGCGATACGCGGCGAACACCGCATCGAACGGCGCGGGCTCGCCCCGGCGCAGGCCAGCGACCCAGTCGCGCTCGGACGCCGGTTCCACGTCCCCTACAACGCACGTCCTCCTCGACCGTGACAACTTTTGCAGGGTCTCGCTGTCACGAAGGCTGACCCCGCGCGTTGACGCTCCCGATGCTCGACTTCTTGATCGCTGGTGGCTGGATGATGTTCGTGGTGCTCGTAGCGGGCATCCCGATGGTCGTGACCGCCGCGAAGTTCGCGCGGGATGCGAGCCCGCAGGGCCTCTCGCTCGTGCGTACCCTCGGCAAGGCGGTCGCGTTTGCCGCGGTCACCGGGGTGATCACCGACCTCGCCACGACGGCCAAGGCGGTCGCCACGAACCCCGAATTCAACAAGCAGCCGCTCGACTTCTTGCTGCTCGGCTTTGCCGAGTCCATGGCGCCGGCCGTGCTCGGGTTTTCACTCATCACGATCGCCTGGATCCTCGTCGCATTTGGCGTGCGGCGGATGCCCGCCCCGTAGCGGTGGGTTTGTTGCCCGGGTGGATCCCCGCGTGTTACGCGTGAGAACCCGCGTGGCAGATTCTCCGACGAAGCCAACTGGGACCTCGGCCGGCGCCGGCGTCCTCTACATCGCATTCGCGAAGCTCTATTTCATGGTCGCGGGGCTCATCGTGGTGTTCCGGCTCCCGGCGGTGCTGAGCCAGGTCCAGTGGGGCAGCTATAGCTTCGTCAACTCGCTGGTGTCGCCGGTCAACAACGTGTTGAACACCGGCACCATCCAGACGGTGTCGCGGTTCGCCGCACAACAGCCCGACAAGGTGCGGCTGGTCCAGAACGCGGGCATGCGCATGCACCTGCGGTTCGGCCTCCCGCTGATGGTGCTCTACGTCGCCGCGGCGCCGGTGATCGGCTGGATCTTCCTCGATGCGTCGAAGGTCGCCCCGGTCGCGCTGGGCGGCCTGATCCTCGGTGGGAACGCGTTCTACACGGTGTTCGTCGGCACCGCGAACGGCCAGCACCAGTTCCACAAGCAAGCGGCGTTCGACATCACGTTCGCCACGCTCCGCACGATCGGATTGATCGGCATGGCGATGATGGGGCTCGGCGTCGTCGGCGTGATGGGCGGTTGGGTCGTCGCCGTCGGGATGATCTTGATCATCGCTGCGGTGTCGGTCGGCCTGCCGGGCCGCGTCGCGAAGGCAGATCGGCTGCCGGTCAAGCCGATGCTCGCGTTCTTCCTCCGGCTCGCGGTCTACCTCGCGCTGTTCAATGCGCTGATGTTCGTCGATACCTGGTTATTGAAGCGGTTGACGACCTCGTACTACGAGGCGCATCACCTCGACTACGCCGCCGCGCTCGATCAGGTCGTGCCGTGGGCCGCGAAGGCGACGGGCTTCCATCCGAGCTCGAGCATGCTCGCCGACGTGCAGGTCGGCTACTACGCCGCGGTCCAGAACCTCGCGCGCCTGCCATACCAGCTGATCATCGCGGCGACCTTCGTCGTGTTTCCGCTCGTGTCACGCTCGACGTTCACCGACGACAAGGACACCACGCGCCGCTACATCGAAGTGACCGTGCGGTACTCGCTGATCTTTGCCTCGACGATCGCGGTCGCGATGGCGGCCAACCCTTCGAACGTGCTCGGCATCGTCTACGCGCCGGAGTACGCGATCACAGGCGGCCGGGCGCTCACGTTCCTCGCGCTTGGCAACATCGCCTTCTCGGTGTTCGCGATCTCCGGCACGATCCTCAACGGTGCCGGCTTCACGCGCCACGCGACCGTGACGGCCGCGATCACGCTCGTGCTCGCGGCGGTCGGTAACTTCATCGCGATCCCGATGGCGATGAGCTCGGGCAACGTGCTCGAGGTCGCCGCTGCGGTGACGGCAGGCGCGATGGTCGTCGGTGCCGTACTCACGGGCTTCGTGGTGCGAACGCAGCTCGGCGCGTTCTTGCCGCTGCTCAGCCTCGTGCGGATCCTGATCGCGGCCGCGGTCGCGATGGTCGTCGGTCACTTCCTGCCGCTGCACGGCAAGCTGATGTCACTCGTCGAGGCGGCGATCGTCGCCGTGATCTTTCTCGTCGTGCTCGTCGTGACCCGCGAGCTGGGGGCACGTGATCTCGAAGCCATCAAGGCCGTGCGTAAGAAGCGCGCGCCCGGAGGAGAAGCCACATGAAGTCCGCGCTAGCCGTCCTGATTGTTCTCTGTGCCTGCGGCGCTGCCCCGGCGGGCGACACGCTCGCCGATACGGTGCGCGCCTACAACGAAGGGGTGCGCTGGGGCCGGTTCGAGGTCGCAGCGATCCACCTCCCGGCGAAGGAGCGGTCGAAGTTCGTCGACGAGAATGACGAGCGCGCCAAGGACCTCAAGATCACCGAGTACGACGTGGTCAACGTGGACCAGAAGGGCTCCAAGGAGGCCAAGGTCCACATCAAGATGAGCTGGTACAGCGACCGCGAGGGCACGCTGCACGAGACCCACGCCGTCCAGACCTGGGAGAAGAAGGGCAGGGAGTGGCTCCTCGTCGACGAGAGCCGCAGCAAAGGCACGGAAATGCCCGGGCTACCAGAGCCCATGATGACCGATGCCGACCGCTCGGACGTCGCCGCGAAGGCGGACTAGGCATTCGCGGTGGACCCCGGGATGGCGTAACATCCTCCCCGGGCAGTGTCGCAAAGCGACTTCGTAAGCCGCGGCCAGGCTCTGGTCGCCGCGGGGCAGTATCAAGAGGCCGTGAAGGTCTGCCGGCTGGGCTTGCTCGGCCGGCCGACTACGGTCGAGGGCCGCGTCGTGCTCGGCTCCGCGCTCCTGGCGCTCAAGCGGTACGACGAAGTGCTCGCCGAGATGCGCGTCGCGCTCGAGCTCGATCACACGGCCGTACCGGCGCACACCCTCAGGGCCGAGGCGCTGCTCAAGAAAGGCGACACCGCGGCGGCGATCGAGGCGCTCGACACCGCCCAGCACTTGTCGCCCTCCGACGAGCGCGTGCAGCAGCTGCTGTCCGAGGCTCGGAGTAGCGCCAGACCTGGCATGGCGCGCGCCAACACCGCGCATCCGGCGGTCGGCTTCGTCGGTACCGGCGACACGAAACACTATCCCGGCCATCGCAGCGGCGGCGATCCGGGAACCGATGATCCGGACGACCCCGCCGCGACGGAGCACTTTACGAAGCCCACGTCGCTGTCCTCTCCTGGCGCACCCCGCCGAACGTCGTCGCAACGCGCCGGCGAAGGGCCGCTCCCCACGCCCCGCGACCCGACCCCGCCTCCAGCGGTGCTCGCGGTCGGCGACAAGTCGGGTACCGTCGAAGTCGATCCGGATCTCGAAGGGGTCGAGCTCGATAACGATCTCGATTTCGATGATCTCGCCGCGCCTCCGCCGGCGACGCCGATGCAGCCCTTCGCGAGCGCGGGTGCGCGCGGCGTGGTCAAGCCGATGATCAAGTCCGCCGCCGCGAAAGCCGCGAGCGTGCCGAAGGCCATCTCGCAACGTCCGCAACCATTGGTGCCGCTCGACAAGAAGACACCGACGATGGATCTCGTCGTTGACGACGACAGCGATATTCACGAGGTCAACGAGACCAGCCCGATCGCCAAGCAGGGTGCGCGATCCGGCGGCACCGCCGTGCGCAAGGCCGTCGCCATGCCGTCGGGGCCGATCGATATCGGGCCCGAGCGACCCTCGCTGCGGGAGATGGCTGCGCAGCCGTACGACGTCGCTCCGCTCCCCGGGTTGCCCCCGCCGCAGCCGCTGCCCCCACCGCCGCGTCCGTCCTTCGCCGCCGCCCTCCCGACGGTTGCCGCGATGGAGCCACCGCGGCCGAATGGCCTCGCACCGCAGTCCGCGTTTGCGCGCACGCTGGTCCCGCCGAGCCTCGGTGGTGTCGTCGGGCCGCCGAACCAACTTCCGCCCGCGCAACGTCAGACGATGATCGCCAGCGCGGCAGTGCCGCCGGGTCCGGGCATGTTCCCGCCGCCGCATCAGAGCGCAGCGCCACCGCCGAACTGGGGCTCAGCCGCACCGGATCCGCGCTCGCTCGCCGCAGCCAACGAACCGACCGCACTCGCGGCGCACGTCCAGCAGCCGCCGATGACGCACCCACCGATGGCCTACATGCAGCAGCAGGCGCCGATGGATCCGGCGCTGCAAGCGATGTTGAACGCCGTGCCGAGTGACGAGATTCCGATGCACAAGCGGACCGGCATCCGTAAATCGCGCTCGAAGCTCCAAGTCACGCTGTGGATCTTCGTCGGTATCATCGTGATCGGCGGTGGCGTGTTTGCGGGCTTCCAGATCCGTGCGCTGCGATTGAAGAAGCAGATCGCGGCGGCGCGTAGCAATGCGATGGAGCTCGCGAAGAACGATACCTACTCGGGTTGGGCCTCGGCTCGCGACGAGCTCTCGCGCATCGTCCAGGCCAGCGGGACCGGCGAGAACCAGGCGGCGCTCGCACGTTCGCGCGCCCTGATCGCCTACGAATTCGACGACGGCCTAGACGATGCGAAGATCACGGTCGAAGCACTCGCCGACAAGACCAGTGTCGAGGCGAACATCGCGGCGGCATACCTCGCGCTCGCACAGAGCGATGCGAAGGCCGCGCGGATGGCGGCGAACAATGCGGTCCGCGACGCACCGACCGGTGCCGAGGCGAACTACGTGGCAGGTCAGGCGGCCTTGCTCGCGGGCGACCTGACGGCCGCCGTGAAGGCCGGCAAGCTCGCGGTCGACAAGGAAGCGCGGCTGCTCTACCAGATCGGCCTCGCGCGGATCTACGTCGCCGCGACGAACTGGGGCGAGGCACTGCCCGCACTCGACCGTGCGCTCGGCGTCATGCCAGACCAGCCGTCGGCGGTGATCGAGCGCGCGATCGTGCTCTCGGATAGCGGCAAGCTCTCGACCGATCGCAAGCTCGCCGATCAGATCCGCGGCGAGCTCGCGAAGCTGCTCGGCGACAAGAAGGCGGGGCTGTCGCGGGCGCAGCTCGGTTTCGGTCACCTCGCGCTCGCGCAGAGCGATTTCGAGCGCGGCGATGCGACCGCGGCGAACAAGGATGTCGGCGATGCCGCCGCGCTCGATCTCGGCGATCAACGGTTCGCCGAGGAGGCGGTCGAGACGCTCTACCTGATCGACCAGCTCGCGCACGCCCAGAACTATGCGAAGGCCTCGCTCGCCGCGTATCCGCAGAGTACGCGCCTGCACCTGTCGCTCGCGCTGATCGATCTCGCGCAGAGCAAGGGCGCCGCGGCGCTCGCCGCGCTCAAGGAGATTCCCGATGCCGACAAGCTGCCGGCGGTGCGCGCGACGCGCGCTGCCGCGAAGCTCGCGACCGGTGATCTCGACGGTGCGCGTGTTGATCTCGAGGAGGCGCAGAAGGCCGCGCCGAAGCTCGAAGCCGCGCTGGTCGGGCGCGCGTGGCTCGAGCTCGCGCAAAACGATCCGGATGCGGCCAAGAAGGCGCTCGGCGATCTCGCTGGCGAGAAGCTGAGCGCGTCGTCGGCGGTGATCACGGTCAACGCCGCGATCCTGCGCCGGGACCCGGCGACCCGCGACAAGGCCAAGGCGATGCTCGAGGCGCTGCTCGGGGGACGGGCGGGTCCCGACCGCCCACGTGCGCAGCTCGAGCTCGCGCGCGTCTATCACGACAACGGCGATTTCAGCGCGGCGCGTACCGCCTACGCGACGGCGAGCGCGACCGGCAACTTCGACGCGCGGCTCGAGAGCGGCTTGTTACTGATCGAGAACAGCGATCCGAAAGGCGGCCACGAGACGCTCGATATGTTGCTCGCCGAAGCCGGCGAGCATCCAGCCGCGCAGCTCGTGCTCGAGACCGCGCGGGCGCGCATGCTCGCGGGTGATCACGAGGGCGCCGCGGCGTTGCTCGCGACCGCCGACAAGCTCCCGAACGTCGTGAAGTGGAAGCTCCAGCGCGAGCGTGGCCGGCTCTATCTCCGGCGTCAGGACTTCAAGGCGGCGCTGACCGAGCTCGGCAATGCGCTCGAAGGTTGCGGCGGCGATGCCGAGACATTCCTGCTCGCCGCCGATGCCGCGAGCTCCGACGAGAAATCGGGTCTGACCGACAAGATCCGCACGCTCCTCCCGGCGCGGCTCAAGGGCCAAGCCGAAGCGCTGATCGTCAGCGGCAAGCTCCTGCTCGCGACCGGGACGCTCCCCGAGGCCGAGGCCGCGTACAAGTCCGCGCGCGACCAGCTCGGCAACGAGAAGGCATCGCCGCGTCGTCTAGCGCAAGCGAACTACGGGCTCGCGGTCGTCGCGTACGGCAAGCAGAAAGATGCCGAGGCGCTGCAGTTCCTCGCCCTCGTGATCGCTCAGGACCCGTCGATCTACGACGCGTATCTGTTCGACGCCGATCTCGACAAGGACAAGTTGAGGGCGTTCGCGATGGCCAAGCAGGCGGTGATGTTCAACACCGATTATCCCCGCGCGTGGCACGTGCTCGGTAAGCTCGCGGTGAAGAACAACGACAAGGTCACGCTCGCGACCGCGATCGACAAGCTCCAGAAACTCGCGCCTGGCAGCGCAGAGCTCGTCGAGCTCCAGAAGGCGAAGCTCAAGTAGCTCGTTCTAGCTCCGCAGTGAAACGACGACGAGATGGCCCGAGCTCTCGCTTGCTCGAGAGCTCGGTCACTTCATCGCGAAGACGACCGCGATCGCGGCGGTGGCAGCGAGCACGACCATCACGATGATGATCAGCAGCCACGGCAGGGGCTTGTCGGCCTTCTTGCCGTGCACGCCGGTGCGATCGGGCTCGAGCATCTGCTCGAGCGACTCGACCTCGCCCCCCGTCGTCGGGATCGGAGTGTTCGGAATCGCGTTGCGCGGCTTGTTCGAGGGCGGCTTCGTCGGCTTCTTCACGGGCGCGGCTTGCGCACTTTGCTGTAGGCCCAGCTCGCCGGCCCAGCCCGCCGTATCGACGAACGTGCTCGGGTCGAGGCTCGTCGCGCCTTCGCCCGGATTCGAGCCGCCGGCTTCTTCGGCCTCGACGAGCGAGGTCATCTTGTTCATCTCGTCGCTGATCAGCGCATCGATGAGCGATTCCTTCGGCTCGGCAGAGCGCTTCCGCATCTGCTCGACCTGGGTGTCACGGACGAGCGTCGCGATATCGCGCGACGACACCTTCATACGGTGCGAGAACAGGTGCTGGGTCAGCGCGTCGCCTAGATCGGCCGCGCTCTGATAGCGATCGGCGACGTCGCGCGCGAGCGCCTTGCGAATGATCTGCTCGAGCTCCGGATCGATCTCCGGGTTGAGCGCGCCGATCGAGGGCACGCGCGCCTGGCGAACGAGCTCGACGGTCTGGTAGTCGGACTCGCCATAGAACAGGCGACGACCGGTGAACATCTCCCACAGGATGATGCCGACCGCGAACACGTCGGCGCGATGGTCGACTTCGAGGCCGCTCGCAGCCTCGGGCGAGAGGTAGCTGAACTTGCCCTTGACCACGCCCTGATCGGTCGATTCGATCTGGGTGTTCGCCTTCGCGAGCCCGAAATCGACGAGCTTGATCTCGCCGTTCTTCGACAGCAGGATGTTCGGCGGCGAGATGTCGCGATGGACGATGCCGAGCGGCTCGTTGGTCTCGGGGTGCTCGAGGAAGTGCGCGTAGTTCAGCGCCTTGCAGCACTCGGTCATGATGTAGATCGACGCAGCGACGTCGATCCGCTTGTTCTTCTGCTTCGAGCGCTCGATGAGTGCCTTGAGGTTGCACCCGTCGACGTACTCCATGACGAGGAAGTACGCGTTGTCCGGCGTCTTCGAGATGTCGAAGACCTGCACGACGTTCGCGTGCTGGAGGAACAACGAGAGCCGCGCCTCGTCGAGGAACATCGAGACGAACTTCTGGTTCTTGGTCAGGTTCGGAAGGATGCGCTTGATCGCGACAGCCTTCTTGAAGCCCTCCATCGACTCCGCGACGCCGCGAAAGACCTCGGCCATGCCGCCGTGGTCGAGCCGTTCGGTAATCGTGTATCGATCGCGCATTATTGCGGGGCGCGTGTGAACCGCCCCTCTCGAAATAGTACCAAAAGTTACGAGCAGCTACAAAACGGCGACCAAGTTCCGGTGCGGCTCACTCGGAAGCGACGGCGTGATCGGCCTCGACCTGCTCCTGCGCGTTCTTGCATTCGAAGCACAAGGTGGTCACTGGACGCGCCAGGAGCCGTTTAAAGCCGATCGGGTCGCTGCAATCCTCGCACTCGTCGATCTCCCCTGCCTCGAGCCGGGTCATCGCTTTTTGGACCTTGTTGAGGAGAAATGAGTCCCGATCATGGAGCCGGAGCTGGGTGGAGTAGGCCTCCTCCTCCGCGGATTCGTCCATCGAGTCGCGGCCGAACTTGTCCCGGTCACGGTCCATGGTGAATTCGAGGCCAACCTTGGCGTGGTCGCCAAGACGGACCAGCTCGGCTTGAAGCGCGGCTTTCAGCTCGGACGTCTGCTCGGCGGTCAACATGATGATCGAGTCTTAGGCCTGGCGGGCCACCCGTCAATCGACGAAGCCGACTCGAAATGTGATCTCGTACGAACGTGCGCTGGTGCCTCGCTTCGCTTGTCAGCGCAGCGTTCGTAGGAGTCGATTTCGACGTCTCTACTTCTCCTACTTCTTCAGGGGGCCGGGTGCGGCGGCCTTGGCGTCGTCGGCGGCCTTGGCGTCGGCCTTGGCCTTTGCGGCCTTCGCGGCCTTGACGACCGGCGCACTATCGCCCAGCACGCTGGCCGAGCTCGCCGCATCGGGGAGGTATACGTCGAGCTTGCCGACGTACCAGGCGCCACCGAGGAGCAGGATCACGACGAGAAAGACCCAGCGCTTCCAGGGGGTCTTCTTGTCCGCGAACGGATCATCGAGCGAGCGCTGCGCCCCGGCAGGGAGCTTCGCGAGCTCGGTCAATGCGGCCCCGAACGGTACGTTGATCTTCGCACGACAGTTGATCGCCCAGCCGTTCGCGTCGAGGATCGGGCCGAGGTTGCGGCGGCGCAGCTTGAGCCATGCGAGCAGCATGGACGGGCCCGAGATCAGGAGGAGCAACGCGAGGATGCCGAGCGGCAACCACCGGCCGAGACCAAACATCACGCCGAGCAGCGCGCCGATCAACGTCCCGACGCCGCCGATCGCGAGGCCGATCGCGGCGAGCGTACCGAGATCCAGCTTCTTTGGCTCGGGTGGCGGTGTCGTGGCAGCTGCGACCGGAGCATCGAGCTCTTTGGCCGCAGCCTTGTCGACGGTCGCGGTGGCCTCGCCGGCCTTCTGCATGTGCGCCGTCGCTTCGGCGTCGGCGGCCTGCGCGCGCTTGGTGACGGTCTCCTCGATGACGCGCACGAGCTTCTTGTACGGCGACCAGAACGCCTGACGGATGCTGATCGGGTTCGAGATCACCTTCGTGATCGTGGCGTCCCACCCTCGATCTTGGCGATCGTAGAACACGCCGTTGCGACCGACGAAGATGTTCTCTTCATCGCCATTCGTGATCGCGGCCGCGATCTGCTTCGTGACGCCCTCACGCGTGATGTCGCAGTAGGCGAGGAACGCGTCCGAGCTGCCTGCGAGGACGGCGTGCTTGCCGGGGTCCATCACGGGCACGCAGAGGTGAAGCGCGCGGGCATCGAGGTACAACGTGCCCGCCTGGAACACGCCGTCCTGCTTGCCGTAGAAATCCGAGAAGTTGACGAAGTTGCGCACGATCCGCCCGAAGTCGCGCTGGTAGCGCACGGCGCGGACGACCGCGTTGATCTGATCGTACTCGGCCGCCAGCGCTGCATCTTGCTCGATCAAGACTGCAAGCTTCGCCCGGAGCTCCGGTTGTGCGAGCTTCTCGAGCCACGCCGGCTCGAGCTTCGCCGCGGCGTTCACCGGTTCGGTGCCGCGCCAGGCCTCGTACGCGCCGAGCTTCGCGGTGATCGCGTCGAGGTCTGCAGGCGTGAGGACATCGCGCGGACCGAGGAGTGGCTTGACCACGCGGTCGACGAACGTGGCGATCTTCGCGGTCCACGCCGGGTTGAGCCCGGTCGTCAGCGGCAAGCGCGCGGCCGGGCCGACCGCGGCGAGCGGCAGCTTGGCGAGGTCGGCATCGCCGGCCGAGAGCACGTGCAGCGCGAGGCTCGCGAGCTCGGCGTCTTGTGCGTTGAGCGCCGCGGTACCGCGCGGTTCGTACGCGGCGATGCGACAGCGCGTGAAGTAGTCCTCGATCTTTCCCACGACCGCGTTGAAGGCCTCGGCGGCGGCGGCGGTCGCGACGTCGAGCGGCAGCGTACCCTCCGCCTTGCCGGCGGCGAGCCAGGCCACTCGATCATCGACGGCCTTCATCATCTCGTCGGCCTTTGCCTTGTCGATGCCAGGCTTGCCGCTGCGATCGGTGACCCCGCCGACACTCGCGACCGCGTCTTCGATCAGCTTCTTGAGGTCGGCGTCGTCGGTCGACTCCGGGATGACGATGCCATCGCCGTTGAGCTTCGTCTCGGCGAACGCCTTGGTGATTGCGTCCGCATCGGCGACGGTGATCAGCTTGGCGTCGACCTTGCCGAGATCCTTGAGCATGCGCTGCGCCGCGGCGACGACCTTGTCGTCCTTGAGGTCGGAGAGCTCGACCTCGTCCGCGCTCTTCAACACGTCGTCCGGATCCTTGAACGTGGCGCCGATGAACACGACCTCGCGCTGGATGTCGTGGACGCGGATCCGACCATCCTTGTCGGTATCGATCAGGTCGAGCGTCTCGATATCGAGATCGACGCCCTTGACCGGCATCGCCAGTGCTACCCACAACTTTTGATCGAGCTCGACAAGGGAGGTCAGGTCCTTGCCATCGCGCAGCGACACCTGATCCACGCCACCCGCTCTGAAGAAGTGCCAACGATGCGCCATTTGGCGCGCACCGTACCGAAAAACCCTATTCCCTGAAACCTCGCGCCTGGACGGTTGTCTAGATTTCAGCCGCACCCGAGCCCGGCGTAGCGGAGGGTTAACCGTGCGCTTTCATGTGGTTCGCTTCACTTGGTGAAGAGATCACGGAATGGATCGTTACCCAGTGGCGTTCGTTGGACACAGAGCAGCAAACCCTTTCTGCTTGTGAGGAGCTTCCGTGACCACGCTTACCCGCTGGAAAGTCGCCTGTGCGCTGTTTGCCGCCATCGCCGGATATGGCGCCGTGAACGCCCACCACGCTGGAGCATCCCGGAACACTCCCGCCGCGGCGATCGTCGCGCCTCGGGGCGTGATGCCGTACGCGCTGCGCTCTCCGATTCGTGTGTCCGCTGCGGCGCTCGGCGTCTCCCAGCACGACCTCATCGACCGTGTCCTCGCCGCGAAGTCGCTCAAGGAGATCCAGCTCGTCAGCGAGAAGCTCGCCGCGGTCGGCGATGACGATGCCGTCGATAGTCTCCAACAGCTGCTCGCCGATCCGCGCCGCGGTGTGCCCGAAGCGATGCTCGGGATGTTCGGACAGATCGGCACCACGCACGCGATCGATCTGGTCGTCGCGACCGCCACGGACGAGCGACCCACGGTGCGGCACGCCGCGATCGGTGCGCTCGGCACCACGCAGAGCGAAAAGGCCGAGAGGCTGCTGCTCTCGGTCGCGGCTTCGCCCGGTGATCCGGCGCAGCTCGTCGCGATCACCGCGCTGGGCACGATGGGAAGCGATGGCGCCGTCGCCAAGCTCGCCGAGCTCGCGAAGAGCGGCGACGTGCAAGCCTCGAACGCGGCGGTCTACGCGCTCGGTACCGCGCAGTCGCAAGCGGCCAAGATCGCGGTGCGTGCGCTGATCGATTCGCCCGATAGCCGGATCGCCGCGGCGGCGCTCGCCTCGGTCGATGTCGTCGACGACGAGATGCTCGACAAGCTCGCGGTGCTCGTGCGCACCGCGGATCCGGAGCTCGCCGCGGCCGCCCTGACCGCGCTCGCGCACGCGGGCGAAGCCGCGCTGCCCGTGTTGAAGCAAGCCGCGCTCGCGGGCTCGCGCCAGACCCGTTACTCGGCGGTCGCAGCGCTCGGTGAGGTCGGCGGCGAGAAGGCGATCGAGATGCTCGGCGAGATCCTCAACAGCGGCGATCGCCAGGCCGCGACGCTCGCTGCCTCGACGCTCGCGAACCTCGGCGGTGCCCGCGCGCGCGAGCTCCTCATCAACACCGCGATGTCGGATCGCGCGCAACTCACGGGCGCGCTCGATCAGCTCCAGCAGATGCAGGGCGACGATGTCGATCAAGCGCTGATCTCGATCATGAAGACCGGCACGAGCACCGACAAGCGCTCGGCGCTGCCGCGGCTCTTGAAGACCGGTAACCCCGAGGCGCTCGAGCTCGCCTCGAACCTCGCGAAGAATGGCTCGCGCAACGAGAAGCTCGAGGCAATGCGGATGCTCGCCGATTCGGGCCAGCCGAAGGCGCTCCAGAAGCTGATGGACATCTCGCAAGCCGCGCACGGCATGCCACGCGTCCAGGGCCTCGAGATGCTCGCGCGCTCGCACCCGGGCGATCCGATGGTCAGCCAGCTGCTCACGGAGTCGCTGTTCTCGGGGCGTCACGAGGAGGCCCAGTACGCCGCTGGCGTTCTCGGTCGGATCAACACCGAAGACGCGCGGTCCGCGCTGATCGCCGCCCTTGGTGGCAAGGACAAGCAGCTCGCACAGGCCGCCGCGCAGACGCTCGGGAGCTCGGGCATGACCGATTCCGTGAAGGCCGCATTGATGTCCGCGGCGCAGCGCGATCCGCAGATCAAGGCGGTCGTGATGAACCAGCTGATCGGGATGGGCTCGGCCGAAGGTACGAAGCTCGCCGCCGATCTGATCGACAACCCGAAGGATCCGTACAGCGCGAGCCAGGCCGTGTGGGCACTCGCGAATGCCGGTGGTCCCGAGGCGAAGGCCGCGCTCGAGCGCGCCGTCAATTCCAAGGATCCGCAGGTCAAGATGGCGGCGATCAACGCGCTCGCGCAGAATCCCGACGACAAGTCGATGGATACGCTCGTGCGGCTCGCGAAGGACAACGATCCGACGACGCGCCAGACCGCGCTGCAAGCACTCGGTCAAGTGGGTTCGGAGCGCGCACAACGGACGCTGCTCGATGCCTCGCGCAGCGGCAAACCCGAGGAGCGCGCCGCCGCGATCAACGGGCTCGCGGGCATGGACGATCCGCGCGCGAGCGCGCAGATCGCGGCGCTGATCCACGACCCCGATGCGAGCGTGGCGATGGCCGCGATCGGCTCGTCGTACAACGGAGGGCCCGAGGTCGATGTCTCGCTCACGCAGATCGTCAACGATCCGAGCGGCAACGAATCGGTCCGCGCACAGGCTGCGATGCAGCTCCGCACGCGTGGCGCGGACCTCGACGCGTCGACGGAGGCGAATGTCACGAAGCTCGCGGGTGATGCGGGCCTGTACGGCGGCTACGGCTATGGCGGCGGCACCGGCTACCGCGGCGGCATGGAAGTGGACTGACTACGTCGGCAAGTAGACGCGGAACACGGTGCCCCCACCGATGTTCGATTCGATATCGATCCAGCCGTCGTGCTCTTTGACGATGCCGGAGCATACGGCGAGGCCGAGGCCGGTACCGCCTTGGCCTTCCTTCGTCGTGTAGAACGGATCGAAGACCTTGTCGCGAATGGCCTCGGGCACGCCGACTCCCTTGTCGCTCACCGCGAACGATACGAACGATTGCTCCGGCCCATCCTCGAGGCCGGGGCGGGTGCGGCGCACCACAGAGGTCTCGACGGCGAGCGAGCCACCATCGGGCATCGACTGCGCGGCATTGAGGAGCAGGTTGATCATCACCTGCTGCAGGCGATCTTGATCACCCGCGACCCGCGGGAGGCCCTCGGCGCGATCGAGCCGCGTCTTGACCTTCGCGCTCGAGAACTGCGCGGACAACAGCTCCATCGTCATCAGCGATAGCTCGTTGAGGTTGACCTCGGCCTTGCCCGTCGCCCCGACCTTACGCCGCGTGAAGTCGAGAAGGCGCTGGATGATGCGCGTGATCCGCGCGGTCTGCTCCGCGACGATCAGCGCGTTCTTCTCGACCGCTTCGACATCGTGGGACTTCTTCTGGATCGACCGCGCGCGCCCGGCGATCACGTTGAGTGGCGTGCCGACCTCGTGCGCGATCTCGGCGGCGAGCTGACCGATGGTGGCGAGCTTCTCGGTCTGGCCGAGGCGCTGCTCGAGCGCGAGCTTCGCTTCGTTCTGGCGTTGCGTCTCGCCACGTGATTCGCGCAGCGAGAACGTCATGTCATTGAACCGCGTAGCGATCTGACCGATCTCGTCGTCACGCTCCGAGAGCAGCACGTGCGAGAGGTCGCCCTTCGCGACGTCGTCGATGCCGCTCAGCAGCTTCGTGATCGGGCGGCTGACCAGCCGGCTCGCGAGCAAGCCAACCACGACCGTCGTCACGAGGACGATCAACACGATGAGCGACAAGGCGTCGACGAGGTCGCCGGACGTCACCGACAGGACTTCGGCGGACCGGCTGATCTCGAGCATGCCGAGGATCGTCGGCGGGCCGTCCGTGCTCGCTTGCTGGGCGCGTAACGGCAGCGCGTAGAAGTAGGAGGTCCCGCGCACACCCGCACACGTGCCCGGGCTGGTCGAGCACAACATCGGCAAGTCGGTCATCGTCTGGAGCAACTGGAGCTGCGCCGCCGATGCATTCGAACCGGGGGAGGGGTCGAGGGCGCGCTCGCGCGGCAACACCGTGACCCGCCAGCCACCGGTGCGCGCCGACACGAGCTCGAGCTGCGCATCGCTCGGTGCCCGGAAGGCCGAAGCGTTCGCCTCGAACGAGGCGCGGAGGGTGTAGGCGACGGCGCGCGCCTCCCGGTCGAGGTTGTCGTGACGTTCGGCCGTACGACCGCGCAGATCGAAGACCGCGTAGATCGCGCTTGCCAGCATCACGACCACGGCGGTGGCCACGGTGATGCGAGTCGCGACCTTCATGCAGGGTGGAGCATAGCTCGATCGCGCCGCGTCGACCTGCCATCATGGGTCCGTGCCTACGACCCTCACGCTCATCAGCTTGCCGATCACGGATCCGGATACCTTCGAACAACTCTCGCTCGAAGAGCGCCGGAGCTACGGCGGTAGCTGGACGTATCCCGTCGGCTCGGGCCGGGCACTCGACACGTTTTTGATGAAGGCGACGAAGTCCGATTTCGGTGTCTTCGCCTTCGACAAGGCGAGCGATGGGTCCGAGACCTGCATGATCGATCAGTCGACGCTCGTCGACAACATCGCACCGCTCGAGCGCCTGGTCGAGACCAAGTGCGTCGAGACTGCGCGCGCGCTCCACGAGCATGGCAAGAAGGCGGGCTCGCTCACGCAGATCGAAGCTGCGCTGCAGAGCGGCACGTGGCCGACGAATGGGGATGCGGCGGAAGAAGCTGCCGCGTTCGCGCATCACTTGCTGCGCTGCGCGCGATTCGGCATGGAGAACCATATGGGCGTGTGCTGGGAAGTTCGGGGCGCCGGGATGAACTGAGCGGGCCCCGAGACCGAGTCCGAGTCCGATCCCGATTCCGATACCGATACCGATACCGATTCCGATCCCGATTCCGATCCCGATCCCGATCCCGATCCCGATCC
>JANXOP010000369.1 GCA_025357755.1 Kofleriaceae bacterium
TTCTGCTCGCGGCGCAGGCGCGTGACCTCGACGAGCAGCTGCCGGAACACCTTGCTGTAGTTGCGGCCGCGCTCGCTGCGGAAGCTGAGCAAGTACGGCACCGGCACCTGCCCCGAGCGTCCGATCTTGATCGTCTCGTGCAGGCGCGAGTCGAAGAATCGGACCCAGATCTCGTCGCCCTCGAGCGTGAGCTTCTTGATCAGCGCGAGCGCGAGGCCGCGCGCGAAGACCTGGCGCTGGCCGCGCATCGAAGCAGAGCAATCGATCAAGATGTACTGGAGGCGGCGCTCGTCCTCGTGCTGCTTGTCGCGGCCGTAGTAGAGGAGCTCGTTGTCGACGACCTTCTGCTCGAAGATCTCGCGATCGTAGGCGAGCTCGGAGAGGACGAGCGAATCGATGTTGCCCTTGCGCTCGATCGAGGCGTAGCCGTCGACCGCGAAGGTCTGCGCGCCTGTAGATCGGCGCGTCTCGAGCACGCTCGGGAGCAGATCGAGCGAGAAGTTCGCGACGTCGTTCGCCTCCGGCGAGCCGAGCGCGGCGAAGAGGTCGACGAGATCGATCGCGCCGCCGAGCGCCTCGCTGCCGGAGGCGGTGTCCTCCTTGAACAGGCCGAGCAGGCGCACGGTATCGAGATCGATGAGCTCGACCTGTGTGTAGATGTGGTTCTGCTGGAGCACCACGTGATCGACGAACTGCCACAGGCTCTTCGCATCGAAGTCGCGGAAGTGCTCGGCGTAGTCGATCTCGCCGAGGATGCCGAGATCGAGAGGGAGCGCTTCGACGCCCGTCGACTTGGAACGATCGCGCCAGCGGTTGTAGGTATCGCCGAGGATGCGCGAGAGGAGCACGGCGAGCATCTCGTCGCGCAGGCGCAGGCCCGCGAGCCGCTCGGTGACCTCGGAGCTCGCGATGTTTTCGAGCAAGCGGCGATACTGTTCGAGCTGGGCCTTCACGCCTTGCGGGAGGCCGATGCGACCGAGCTGGCTGTCGCGCGCGCGGAGCACGTAGCCGCCGGCGCCGCGAGACATCGAGAGCATCACGCCGATGTCGTGGATCACGAACAGGGGCAAGTTGACGCCCATGCGCGAGAGCGAGTTAGCCCACGCTGCCGCGCGTACGATCGCCATCGGCGTGTCGGTCTGCACGTGTGACAGCGCCATCGTGGCGGCCTGCCGCGCCAAAAAGCTTCGGCGTTTGTCGACGGGAATCGGCACGTGACAAAGCTAGCACGGTCGCGCAGGATGCGGCCGTGCGCTGGCTGTACGCGGTAGCGATGCTGGTCGGTTGCCGGAGCTCGGACCCGGGGCCGACCACGCAGCTCGTCGCGTATGCGGGCGACACGGCGATCGAAGCAGGCACCACCGTGGTCTCGCATCGCGCCGACGGTTCGATCATCGATCAGCAGACCACCGACGGCGCAGGTCGCGCCGCGGTCGGCTTCGAGGCCGGCGCGTACGTCACCGTGATCTACACGCGCGCTTCCACGATCCAGCTGGTCACCGCACCTGCCCTCGCGACCGGCACGCTGGCGATCCACGGCCCCGAGCCGACGCGCGCTTCGATCATCGCCGGCACGCTCGTGTTGACCGCGGTGCCGATCGTCGCGGATGCCTACTCGATCGACCTCGGCTGCATCACGCTGCCCGTGACCACGCTGCCGATGTACACGGGCATCAACGCGTACTGCTTCGGCCACGATTCGAACATCGACGTGATCGTGCGGGCCACGAACGCGGGAGTCCTCGCCGGCTACTTCGCGACGCGCGTCCCGGTCGACAACGAGGTCGGCATGCTCGACATCCCGGCGTGGTCGACCGTGCCGCTCGAGATTCCGGTGCAGAACGATCCGGGCGCTTCGGTCACGTTCACCGAGGTCGCGGATACGCTCGCGTACTCGACGCCCGCCGCGACCGCCGATACGGTGTTCGCGTGGGATGGCCTGCGCGCGGATGCCACGCGCGTACGCGCGACGCTCGGCACCGCGGCGGCGAGCCAGATCACGACGCAGTACCTCGCGGGCGTACCGACCAGCGTCACGCTCAGCGCGGACGAATTTCTTCCGGCTCCGACGACGAGCCTCACCTACGATGGCGCGAGCGGCTTCGCGTGGACCGCCTTGGGCATCGGCGACGTGACGAACCTGCACGCGACCTGGGGCACCATCGTGTGGGACGCGGTGCTCGATCCTTCGACCGCGGCCATCGCTCTTCCGCAGCTCGGCGCGGAGCTCGGCGTGACCGCACCGGGCAGCGACCTCGCGACGAACCTGCGCGCGATCGACGGGCCCGACACGACGGGCTTCACCGATGTCCAAGCCGCCGGGATCTACGTCGAAGCGACGGCCGCCGCGTCGATCGTGCCCCCACCGGCGACCGGCGACGTGCGCGAAGCTACCGTCACTGGCTTCCACTGAACCGCGAGCACCGCGCGCAGCATGCCGCAGACCTCGAGCATCGCTTCGTTCGCGCTGCGGCTCACGCCGGTCATGCTCGCGAAGCCGTGGATCAAGCCGCGGTAGCGCCGCACGATCACCTGCGAGCCGGCGCGCCGGAGCGCTTCGCCGTAGGCCTCCGCCTCGTCGCGCAGCGGATCGAAGCCCGCGGTCACGATGATCGCTGGCGGCTGATTCGCGAGCTGCTTCGAGGTGCCCGGCGCGTGGCGCGGGTCATCGACATTGCCGCCCGCGATCGCGTACTGCTCGTCGAACCAGGCCATCGCCTTGCGCGTGAGGAAGAAGCCCTCCGCGAACAGCGTCTTCGAGGGGTACTCGCCTTTGTGATCGACCGTCGGGTAGAGCAGCAGCTGAGCCTCGGGGGCGAGCGGCGTCCCAGCAAATCGCTGTGCGACGATCGTCGAGAGATTCCCACCGGCGCTGTCACCGGCGACCGCGAGGCGCGAGGGGTCCGCACCGAGCCCGGCGGCGTGCGCCACCACCCACTGCCACGCGCGCTCGGCGTCATCGGCACCGGCGGGAAACGGATGCTCGGGCGCGAGCCGATATTCGATCGCGAGCACGTGAACGCCGGCGTGCTTGCACAGCATGCGGCACAGCCGGTCGTGGGTCTCGAGATCGCCAAACACGAAGCCACCCCCGTGCAGGAACATCACGAGCGGCGCAGTGCCACCGGGGTGATAGTGCCGCGCGCGCAAGCCCGCGACTTCGAGGTCACGCACCGCGTGGACCTCGATCGGCGTGCCGTTCGCGATCACCGCGCCGATCGTCTGCTGCTTGCGCAGCGCGGCCGCATTCGCCGCCATCATCGGTCGCTTCGCGAGCGCCTTGACCACGAGCTGCATGTCGGGCTCGAGGGTCTGGCCGTCGACCACGATCGGTGCGCCGGCGAGCCGGCGTAGCACTGGCTCGGGCAGGCTCGCGAGGATCGGACCGAGCGCGGCTTGCAGACGCTGCATGGGACGGAGCTTGATCGCCATCTCGACAGCGTAGCGACTATTGACCAGTGGTCAATAGTGAATCTGATACGCTATTGCATGCTCGCCCGTGCGCTGATGCTCACCCTGCTCGTCACCGCGTGCGGGAAGAGTGATCCGCCTGCGCCCGTCGTGACCAAGCCTGCTGTAGCGCCGGTCAACCCGACCACCCCGCTGACTCCTTGCGAGCAGACCTGCAAGACCGGTTGCGTCCACGCGGGAGACAAGGAGGCCGGCAAGTGGTCGGCCGCGCCCGAGCTCGAGAAGCAAGCCGCGGATGTCGACATCAAATTCTGCGAAGCGAAATGCAGCATGGACAAGTGCCTCGTCCACGACGCGCTCGCACCAAAATGACATTGCTAGGACCGCCACGATGACCACGGCGATCGTCACGATCACCTGCCCTTCCTGCGGCGGCGGACATCAAGCGCCGTGGTCGGACTGCGGCCGATGATGATCGCGGGGGGATGCTCGAGTCGCGGGCGGCGACGCGCGGGGCGAAGCCCGATCGGTCTTGGTTCGAGCCACGATCGAGCGACGATGACCCTACGGTGTTCGGTCGTCAAAGCGAGGATCGCAAGCCGCGCGACCCTGTCTAGAGTCCGAACTTCGACGACGCGAACACGGTCTCGAGTAGCTGATCGACCTCGCGGATCATGCGCGCCGCGGCGTCGCCCGGGAGCGACGCGAGCGCGACCTTGATCTCGTTGAGGTTCTTCAACTGGCTGAACAGCTGGATGTCGGAGAGCTCGGTGCCCGAGGTGAGCAGCTCGCGGATCAAGCCGAGCTCCGTCAACAGGTCATCGAGCGAGGCCGACGGACCGATGAAGCGGCGTTCGTCCGGATGCTCGCGGTAGTACGAATCGACCACCGGGTTGATGATCTCTTCGAGCAGCTCGACCTGGTCGAGGTTGTTCCAGATGTGGCGGAGCACGAAGAAATCGCCGTCGTGCACCTTCGTCCGGCCATCGAACACGGCCGATGCGGCGAACAGCTTTAACAATTTCACCGCGCGGCGGTCTGAGACGGAGATGCCCTCGGAGCGGATCTGAAAGATCAGCCCCTTGTACTTGGTGAGGAACTCCTCGGGAAACACCATGAACTTGTCGAAGTTCTGCTGGATCGCGCGGAGCTCGCGCGCACTCGTCACGGGGCGAAGCTTCTCGACCTGGCGCCCTGCCGCATCGGTGCCGCGACCGGTCATCTTGCGCAGCTCGAGCGCGACGCCCTTCTTCATGAGCTCGTGGAAGTGATAGCTGTCGAGGTTGTCCGACAGCACGCGCACGAGGAAGCGATCGAACATCGCCGAGAGGTTGTCGTCGTTCGGGACCTCGTTCGAGGCCGCGTAGAGCGAGATCAACGGCACCTCGATGACCTCGGGCCCGTTCTGGAACTTGCGCTCGTTGATGACGTGCAGGAGCGAGTTCAGGATCGCGCTGTTCGACTTGAAGATCTCGTCGAGGAACACGATCTCGGCGGTCGGTAGCATCGAGTCGAGCCGGCGGGTGTAGCGGCCCTCGCGGAACGCGGAGATATCGACCGGACCGAACAGCTCGTTCGGCTCGGTGAAGCGCGTGAGCAAGTACTCGAAGTACTTCGCATCGATCAACTTCGCGAACATGTCGATCATCGCGGACTTCGCCGTGCCCGGTGGGCCGACGATGACCATGTGCTCTCCCGCGATCGCGGAGATGGTCATCAAGCGAATGATCTCCTGCTTGTCGAGGAACTGCTGTCCCATCTGACGAGCGAGGTCTTGAAACTGCGCACTCACGCGCGCGACATCGACCGCGAAATTTCGTGGAGCTGTTGGCGGCGCGACCATTGCTAGGACGGTGACCTTACCCGAGTTTGGGGCGGGCATTGTGCCCGGCCGTGGCTTGAAGACACGGTTAAGACCCTGTTTGGGCGGGTTTCTGAGCGTTCGGGATGGTTCATCTCGTGCATCGTCGGAGGTCCTAACCACTGTGGAGATTCCTTCGATGAAACTGCTCTTCGCTTCTCTCTTGTTCGCGTCTGCCTGCGCGAGTCACGCGGCTGTTGTTGCCGAGCCCGCGCCCCCGCCCCCGCCGCCGCGTCACGAGGCGCCGCCGCCGCCCCCGCCGCCCGCACCAGCGCCCGTCGTCGTCGTCGTCGAGCAGCCGCCCGCGCAAGCGCATCCCGCGTACCTGCACGCGATGTCGGATCTTCGCTACGCGCGCGCGCTCCTCGAGAAGCCCGCGCGCCCCGATGTGAAGTGGGACGAGCAGAACGCGATCCGCGAGATCGATGCAGCGCTCAAGGAGATCCGCGAAGCCGCGATCGATGACGGCAAGCCGATGGAAGACCATCCGCCGATCGACGCGAAGGTGAAGCATCGCGATCGCCTCAAGCAGGCCGAAGAAGCGCTGCACAAGGCCGCGAGCGACATCGACGAGAAGGAGCAGAACGAGTGGGCCAAGGGCCTACGTGGTCGCGCGAACGGCCACATCCGCAATGCGGAGCACGCCGTGCACGAGGCGATGGAAGATCGCCACGAAGACAAGAAGCACGGTCGCTGATCAGACCGCGACGGCGTGGGTCGGCAGCTTGAGGTGTCGACGCAGCCGTTGCGCGAGCGCGTCGATCACGGGCTCCGAGAGGAGCTCGGCGGTCTGCGTGCGATGCACGTTCCACCGCGCGGCGAGCGCCGGTAGTGCAGCCATCCCTGGTGGCTGCGCGAGCCGTGGATCGACGAGCGCCAGGGCGCCGGGCAACGCGAGCAGCGTGGTCAGGCCACGCGGCCGCTGGCCCGCGGTTTCGGCCGCGAGCACCGTAGAGATCAGCGGCGACTTCGCGTTGAGCTCGCGCTGGTGAATTTCGGCGAGCGCGAACAGCGCGCAGAGGTGGACGAGGAACGCGGCGACCGCGCGAACATCGGCTTCGTCGGGCGCGCGCTCGAGCATCTGCTCGAACGCTGCCGCGAGCCGGGCGGGTTCCTTGACCTGCTCGACCGGACCGCCGCCGGGCACGAGGTGATAGGCGACCGCGCGCGCGAGCTCGGTATCGCGCAGCACGAACACCGCATCTTCCCAGTGCAGCGGTGGCGCGCCTGGCTGACTATCGAGTAGCTGCGTCAGCGGAGTGCGACGCAACAGCGTCGCGGTGATCGCTTGCGTATCGGTGACCGCGAGCAGCTCGTCGAAGCCGACATCGACGTGCTCTTCGCGGACGCGACGCACGCCCTTCCACGCGGTGAGCCGTTTCGAAGGTGCTTGGCCCTGGAACCGCGCACGGCCGGTCCACCACGACACGGTCGTATCGCGGCGCTGCAAATGAAACAGATTGTGGAGCAGCGCGTGTCGCGCCATCACCCGCTTGCGCTCGTGGGTCAGGGGCTGGCTGACCAGCGTGAGGGCGTTGTCGACGATCCGCCGGCGCTGGCGATCGGAGACCGACCATTGATCGGCGCGCGGATGAACCAGGAACAGGGCGTTGTGGAGCCCGGCCGCGAGCGCGAGCTCGTCGGCGCCGAGCACGAGCGAGGGCGGGCGCACGACCAGTGTCGAGAGAATATTCGTGCGCGCTTCATCGACCGCGACGAGCTCGACGGTCGCGCTATCGAGCTCGGTATCCCAGCGCTCGACATCGGCGACCGGAATCGGCGCGCCGACATGGATCTCACCGCCGACGACGAGCGGCACCACGAAGCGCTCCAGGAAGACGCGAACGTGGGTCTGCGCCATCTACTTCTTGGTTTCTTCGGGCGCCGGCAGCAACTTGCGATCCGCGGCATCGGGGAACCCCCACAGCGCGAACCGCCCGACCGCATCGTTGATCACGCGCGCGCCTTCGGTCATCTCCACGCCGAGATCCTCGACCCCTGCCCGATCGGGCTCGAGCTTCGCGAGCGCGCGTCGTTCGAGTGAGGTGAACGCACTCTCGGGCAGCTGGAACGGGTTTCCTTCGGGCGTGAACACCGTGACGATGCCGGTGCCGTGCCCCAGCGCTCGCGCGAGCACCTCCGGCGACACGCGTGGCACGACGTCCATGCCGAGCGGTACGAGCAGGCCCGGCGTGAGCTCGCAGAGCAGCTGGCCGAGTGGAATCACGTCGAGGTTCTCGCTGCCGATCACGAGCACGCCGCGATCGGTGACCGAGATCCGATGGCCACGCAGCGAGACCGGCGGTAGCGCGAACAAGATCCGCTTGAGCCGCGATGCCTGGTTGACCGGAATCAGCGTCGCGACCACGCGACGCGGCGGACCCATCGCCGCCGCGAGCCGCAACGGCACGCCGATCGGATCGGGTGCACCACCGCTCATCTCGACGGGCGCGCGCGGCTTGTCCATCTCGAGATCGACGCGCGTGAGATCGCCGATGTCGCTGAGCGCGAGCGGGCCCGGCAGCTGATCGACGCGATCGTTGGGCCAGAACACGTGGAACGTGTCGGCGGCGAATACCGACTGGCACGAGGCGAGATCGATCGGATGCTCGTAGCCGACCGCGACCGCGGCATTCGCGCCGGCGGGCTTGAACACGTCGATGCCCGGCGTGCCGAGGAACAGCTGGAGGATGCGCTCCGGCAGGTTGCGCACGCGGATCCACATGTAGCCGCGGTCGCGCGCGTGATCATCGAACGCGCTCGTGGTGCGCGGGTTGAACAGCCCGGCGGTCGCCTCGACCCGGTTGCGCCACAGGTAGCGAATGATCCCGTCGGAGAGCCCGTGCGCGACCGATAAAAACAGATCCGCGCGATCTTCTGGCGAGAGCCGATCGGCGCCCGGAATCTTGCGCACCGAGAGCCGGAACAACAGGCGCGAGAACGGTAGGTCGCCCTCGTGAACGTAGCCCTGCGTGAACTCGTCGCCGTGGACCATGAAGTCGGTCGCGGCCGGCATCGTGCCGATATCGATCGCGTCGTAGCCGTACGGCGAACGATCATCGCGGTATTTGACGAAGTGCTTGGTCGTGCCGGTGTAGATCGCGCCGCCGACCAGCCGCGCCAAGCGCGCCGCGCGATCCGCGGCGTACGACGACACCGCGGGGATCTGGATCAGGATCTCGCGGCTCCCGAGGGCGGTCTTGGCCTTCGTGATCGCGAGGCCCGACATCAATTCATCGAGCGAGGCCTCGGACGAATACAGCCGGAGCCAGCTCACCGCGCCCTCGAGCGTGGGGAACGTCATCAAACACGACCGGCCGAGCACGATCCCGCGTGGATCGGGGGCGACGCCCGGGGTGAAGAACCGGGTCTGGCCCTGCGCGACGTGCTCGAGTGCCATCCGCTTTCGAGCCTAGCACCCGCCGCTACTCGGTGGTGTTGTACTCGGCCGCTTCCTCGGAAGCGCGAGATCCACGCGGCGGAGTGGGCGCGATGTTGGCCCACAGCAACGAGAGATCCAATTCGATCGCATCGAACGGCTCGGCGCGGATCCGGGTATCGCCGCAGTGAATCCCGAGGATGAGCCATTTACCCTCATGCAGCTTCATGACCTCGAGCGTGCGTTGTCGCGCATCGACAAGCCACGCGAAGCGAATTCCCGCCGCTGCATAGATCGGTAGCTTCTCGGAACGGTCGTGGACGGCCGTCGATCGGGACAGCATCTCGCATACCCAATCCGGTGGCAGGGTGAAGTAGGCGTCGTCTCCGACGCTCGGCAAGCGCTCTCGGCGCCAGCCCGCGAGATCCGGGACGACGATGTCCTGTTCGAGATGCAGCTCGGGCTCGAGCATGATGAGCCACCCTCCGGGTCCCCCATTCCCCAGCTGGAATGGGGGTCCGAGCAGGAACCCGAGCGTGGACGAGGCCACCGTGTGTGGGCCGCCGGGGCGTGGCGACAGGCGCAGCTCACCGCCGACGATCTCGGCGACCACATTCGGCGGCGCATCGAGAACGTCTTGATACGTCGCCCGCCGCTTCGCCGGATCCGCCATACCGAGACTCTAGCAGAGCCCTCCGACGACGATCCGGCGATCTTTTCAGTTCACCTTGAGCAGAATATCGACGCGGCGATCCTTCGCGTAGCTCGCTTCATCGGTGCCCGTGGCATCGAGCGCCCCGCGCGTGGTGGCGAGCAGGAACGGCTCGCCCACGCCAAGGTGCGTGAGGTATCCCGTGACCGCATCCGAGCGACGCGAACCGAGCGAGAGGTTGTACTCCTCGGTGCCGCGCGCATCGGCGCGTCCGACGAGCGAGACGGCCTTGCCCTTGAGCGCGCCTGTCATCATGCAGGTCGCGAGCTGGTCGAGGACCGTGCGGTCATCGGGGGTCAGCGAGTCCTTGTCGTAATCGAATTGCGGCGGCGCGGCGGTCGCCGCGGCCTTGATGCCACACATCGTCATGATGTCGCCCGACAGCGCGAGGTTCGGGCTGACCTGCGTATTGGTCGTCACCTGCTCGAGTTGCTTGGTGTCAGCCGCCGGCGCGGCCTTCTTGGGCGTGGGTTGCGGCGTGGTTGCCACGGTCTTGGGCTTGTCGTGGCTACAGGCCCCGAGGGTTCCGAGACCGACGATCAGCGCGAATAGTGCAGTCTTCATGGCATTCTCCGTTTGTGGTCCAAGCAATATCACGGCTGGTCGTGATGGTCGCGCTGGTGGTGGCTTGCGGTAAGAAAACCGACGCGCCCGCAGCTAAGAAGGATGCTGGGGCCGCGAACCTGGTCTCGGCGCCGATCGCATTGCCGCCGCTCGGCGTCGATCGGATCGCTCGCTTCAATTTCGTCTGGAACGAAGGCTCAGTCGCGTACGACAAGGCGATCGCCGCGTACAAGACGAAGGCGTGGCCGCAGGTCCGTGCCGCGTGCGAGCTCGCGGTCGCGAAGGATCCCTTTCACCTCGATGCGCGGCGCTTGCTCGCGATCGCTCTCTCGCAACAAGGCGAGCACGCCGCGGCCGTCGATCACATCGTCGCGGCGATCGCGGGCGATTACTGGAAGTACGGCCCCGCGTTCGCGACCGATCCAGAATTCGAAGCCTTCCGCGCGACGCCGCACGGCCAGGCGGTGACCGCGCTCGCCTCGCAGATCCACGACGAGTACGTCAAACGAACGCAGACCGCACTGTGGTTGATCGGACGGCGCAGCACGTTCAAGTGGCCCGCGAAGGATGGCGTGCAACCTTCCTCGAGTCGTGGCGAGCTCTATGCCTACGATCGCGACAGCCATCGCTACCTCCGGCTCACGCACACCGATCATCAGGTGCTCGGCGTGATGCGTGGCGCGAACGAGCTCGCGGTGCTCGGGTTCGACAAGATCGATCATCCCAGAGGTGACACCGCCGCGCCCCTGCTCGCGCGAGCGTGGATCACCGTCCTCGATCCGATCGAGTGGAAGCAGCTCGGCAAGCGCATCGAGCTGCCGTCGGCGCGTGCCGTCGCTGTCGGGTACGGCGATGGCGATCACTTGATCGTTGGCACCGCGCCCGCCGCAGGGCGCTGGGGCCTCGGCGACTGGACGGTGTCGTCGGTCGACAAGCTGACCGCGAAGCTCGTAAAGGTCGCGCAACCCCTGCCCTCGCCGCGGCTCGAAGCAACACTCGATGAAGGGCGCGTCGTTCACCCGGCCGCGATCGCGGGGGTCGAAGCGGCGTGGAACGGTGATCCTGCGACCGCCTCGGCCCTCAAGTTCGGCAACAGCACCGCCCAGGTCCCGGAGACCCATGCCGCCGCGCACGATAGCGTCGCGGTGGCACCGGGCGGCGCGCACATCGCGTTCGCGATCGCCGTCGACCCGTGCGCGAAGGATGCCGTGCCTTCCTTGTATGTCGCCGACGGCAAGGGCGCGCTCAAGCACCTCCTCACCGAGCGCAGCCGGTTCGCGACGCGCTGGCTCGATGCCGCGACGCTCGCCTACGAAGGCGGCGATGGGGCGCTGCGGTTGTGGGATGCAACCACGGGGCGAGAGGCGATGCGGATCGACGACAAAGCAGGCGTCGCACTCGACGTGCTCTCGCTCGCGAGCGCGCCGCAGTGCAAACAGGCTACAACCGCGGTCGAGACCTCGGCTGGCTCCGACGACGCACTTCCACCCGAGACCCCCACGCCATGAAGATCTACCTCGTCCGCCACGGTGAAGCCGTTCCTGAAGATGATGCCGGCAGCGATCGCGATCGCTGGCTCAACGCGAACGGTCGAGAAGCCGTGCGCGTGCTCGGCCGGTTGTTACGCGAGACCCATGTCGAGCCCGATGCGATCCTGTGCTCGCCGCTGCCCCGCGCCGCGCAGACCGCCGAGCTGCTCGCGCAGAGCCTCGATTACCTCGGCGTGATCGCCTCGCTGCGATCACTCGAGCCCGCCGCGCAACCCGCGCGCGCCGCGGCCGAGATTCCGACCTACGGTCGCGCCGTGATCGTCGTTGGCCACGAGCCCTCGATCTCGATGCTCGGCGCGCACATCCTCGGGCGGCCCTCGTTTCCGCCGTTCCGCACCGCGCAGTGCTGTTTCATCGAGAACAACAAGGCGACGCTGATGGCACGCGCGGACATCGCGAATGTCGTCGCCTACTTCGTCGATTAAACCAAGTACCTATAAAGACCCGGCATTTACCCTGCCGGCGGCGAAACATTTCCGCGCGCAACCCGATCCGAAGGCCGGGGCGTCTGCGGGCACTATGTAGATGAAGTGACTCGCTCGTCGGCCGCCCTCCTGTTCGCGCTCGCTGCTCCGGCAGCGGCCGAGCCGTGCCCGCCGCACGCGCAGCTCGAGGGCGATCCGGCCGCGATCGCGAGCGTGACCGTCGAGCTCGTGAAGCTCGGCATGACGGTCAGTGGCGAACCGTCGTCTTGCAAGACCGTGGTCGCCTCGGTCGAGCTCGGTCGGGAAGGTGGGCTCGCGGTCGCGGTGAAGCACGGCACGCAGAGCGAAGGCCGCGAGGTCAACAATGCCGTCGTTGCGGCCTCGTGGATCAATTCGTGGGCCGTCGATGATCTCGAACCGTCACGCGCGCTCGATGTCGCGAGCCTTCGACCAGATCCGGCGGCAGCGCCCGATGTCCGCCACGACCAACCGGAGAGCACGGCATCGACCAGCCCGCTCGATCACTTCGCGGTCAACGCGGCGCTCGATCAAGCGTGGACGTTCGATGGTGCGCGCTGGAGCGGCATCTCGGCCGGGGCGTGCGCGCGCATCGATGGGTTTTGCGTCGGTGCGCGGGTGCGCTACGGCGCCGAGTCCGAGCTCGTCGGTCAGACCGCGGCACGCCGCACGGATCTAGCGTTGCTCGCCACCGCGAGCTACCCGACGCAGCTCGGTCGATTCGAGCTCGTCCCGGAGCTCGGCCTCGGCGTCGGCCAGATGACGACCTCTCGGCTCGATGGCTGTCGTCACGTTGCAACATGCAACCCGCAAGACCAGGGCTGCGTGCAACCACCCCAGGATGACGATTGCATCCATCACGACCCCGAGCACGCGTTCGCGCTCGCCCTCGACGATCACTTCTCGCAGAGTAGCGTCACGCCGCGCATCTCGGCATCGGCGCGGCTCGCGGTGCCGCTCGGCAACCACGTGTGGCTCGATGCGCTCGCTGCGGTCATGTTGTCTCCGTTCGATCACGGCGCGGCCTACGAATTTCCGATGACCGAGGCCCCGCCGTTCGGCGTGCCGAGGGACCAGCTCGCGCTGCCGGGCGAGCCGCTCGGCACGTTCCTGGTCGGGATCGGCCTGCGGGTAGGGACCCCATGAAGGGTACGAAATCCAATCCCGCGATCGCTTTGCCTCCGCAGGGTGGGCAGGTCGTCCCGCTCCGCCGGCTCGACGAGCGCCGCGTCGCGATCTCGGAGATCTCGGACGAGGCCTTGCTCGCCGCGTGTGGCGTCGGTGACAACGCCGCGCTGGGCGCGCTGTTCGATCGCCATCACGTCGCGGTGTATCGCTTGATCTCGCGGTTGCTCCGTAGCGAAGCCTCCGAGATCGATGACCTGGTCCAGACCACCTTCATGGAAGCGTGGCGCTCGGCCAAGAAGTACAGCGGCGGCGGCGCGGTGAAGAGCTGGCTCTACGGCATCGCTGCGAACCTCGTCCGTCACTACGTGCGCGGCGCGAAGCGTCGGCGCGATGCGTACGCGCGCGTTCCCGAGCCGGCCAACTCCCCAGCCACTCCCCGAGACACTGCGATGCGCGCGCAACAGCTCGATCGGCTGTCCGAGGCGCTCGAGAGGCTTCCCCATGACCTGCGCACCGCGTACGTGCTGTGTGATCTCGAAGATGTTCCCGGCATCGAAGCTGCGCGCATCCTCGACGTTCGCCCGGGCACGCTGTGGCGACGCCTTCACGATGCACGACGCGCGTTGCGAGACGCCATCGACGGAGGTCAGCCATGAGCGACGTTGACGAGCTGAGAGCGCTCGCGAAACAGCTCGACCCGAGCTCGCCCAGCGAGAGCCGCGTCGAGATCGTTCGCGCGCAGTTGTTGCGCGCCGCGGTCGAAGATCGCCACGAGGTCGCGACGCGATGGCCGTTCGTTGTCGGTGGCTTCACCGCGGGTGCGCTCGCGGCAGCGGCGGCTGCGATGGTCGTCATGCATAGCGGACATCCGGCGACGTCGCCGGTTGCACGAGGCAGCGGCGAGCTGCGCGCGCAGATCGAAGCCTCGTCGGCCGCCGACTTCGAGCGCCAGGTCACGCACGGCGCGAAGGGCACCGACGAGATCGTGCGCCTGCACACCGGTCGGATCAGCCTCGCGGTCGACGATCTGCCGAGCGGCGACCACGTGCGGGTCGCGGCAAAGAATGGTGAGATCGAAGGATCGGGACTGTACGAGGTCGCCGTCGTCGATGACGCGATCCAAGAGGTGATCGTCAAAGAAGGAGGCGCGAGCGTGCGGATCATCGGCCAGCAGAACGTGTTCCTGGCAGCGGGACAGGCGTGGAAGGCACCGGTGGTCACGGCGGACGTGACGCTGCACGCGACACCAACGCCACCCACGATAGCGCCTCTGGCAACGCCCTCGACCGCGACGCCGCCGACCACGGTCGCTCCGATCGTGCGTGCGCCTTCGCACCGCGCTACGGAGATGATCCGGACGCCGACGCCGCACACGATCCTCGCGCCGTCGCCGGTCGAAACCAAACCGTCGGTGCCGCCTCTCCAGACGATGGCCGATGCCTCGCCGGGCGAAGCACCAGCCGCCGAGAGCACGCAGATCGCGAAGCCCGAGAAGAAGACCACCGCGCTCGAGCAGCACTTCGCGAGCGGTTGGCAGCTGCTCCGTGCCGGCAAAGACGCCGAGGCCGCGCGCGAGCTCGCGGCTGCGGCCGATGCCGGCGGCGATGATCCGCTCGCGGGCGACGCGCGTTACTTCCAGGCGATCGCACTCACCAAGGCAGGTCGTAAGACCGAGGCCGAGCATGCGCTCGTCGCCTTTCTCGATCGTTCACCGCACGCCCTCCGGCGGGGGCGCGCGGCCGTGATGCTCGGTCGGCTGATCGCCGAGCGAGGCGATTCGACCACCGCGAAGACCTGGTTCGAATCGGCTTCGCGCGATCCCGATCCGACGGTCGCAACCGCGGCTCGAGCAGAGCTCTCGAAACTGAAGTGACAGTGAGTCACCGTCGCGTCACACGAGCGAGTTACATTGCTCTCGATGCGTACGGTGACCGCGTTTATCCGGCGATCGCCGGAGGCTTGTTGGAAGGTCCTGACCGATTCCAGCACGTTCACGAGCTGGGTTCCGGGGCTTCGTCGAACCCGCGTGATCGCGATCGATGAAGAGAAACGTCCACGCGAGATCCAGTTCGAATTCGCCGCGTCGCGCACCTATACGCTGACCTATACCTACAACGACGACCACGAGATGCAGTGGGAACCGCGCCTCGGGAAACGCGATGCGGTCAGCGGCTTCGCTCGTGTCGAACGCTCCGAACAAGGCACGAACCTCACGTACGGGCTCGAGCCTGGTGACGCCCGATCGGCTGCAGAAAACGTGATCGGCGACCTCGAGGAGGTCGTCGTGTCGTTCGTTCGCTGGATGCACCGCTGAAGTCGTCACAGGTCTGCGACATCCAGCGCATGGGTGCCTCGTATACCTGTCGCCATGGTCGAGCTCCGCGGCTCCTATCGCTACGCGACTCCCGAGGCCCTCGAGGCGGCCGTCCGCGCCGCGATGCTGCGTGCCTCCGAAACCGATGACGATCACGATGCCAGCGTCTGGCTGCGCACGCTCACCCGGCGCGGCACGCGGCTCGAAGTTCGCGCCACGCTGACCCGCGATTCGGATCCGTTCCTCGCGTCGAGCGTGCTCTCGGTGCTGTCCGAGGCTGCCGTCGAAGGGGCGGTCGATGTTCGGCGGGGCGACAAGGTCGTCGACTGCTTCGACTCCGGCGACATCGACGACTAGCGACCGATCGGCCCGGATCGGGTGTAGGTTGCCCGGCTGCCGGTGATCAGAACCCACAGACCAGGTGTTGCAGGTTTGGTTGCCGTGATCGCGCTACGAATGATCGGCGCGTGCGGCGGTCCCGCCCACGAGACCCGCGCCACGCACGGCGAGGACGACGTCGGCGGCAGCCCGTTCGTCGACAACAAGGGCTACAAGCCGAAGTCGTTCACCGACAAGATCAGCGGCGAAGGTCGCGCGGTGATCTTCATCCCCGGGCTGGGATGTCCCGGCGAGATGTTCGACGGCATCGTCGAGCACCTCGACGACAGCGTCGAAGCGCACGTGCTCACGCTCGCGGGGTTCGCGGGCCAGAAGCCGATCAAGGGTCCACTCGCGGCGGCGGTGCGCAAGGACCTCATCCGCTACATCCGCTCGCATCGGCTCGACAAGCCGATCCTGGTCGGCCACAGCCTCGGCGGGTTCATCGCGTATTGGGTCGCCGCAACCGCGCCCGATCTGATCGGCGGCGTGGTCGTGATCGATGCGGGGCCCGCGCTCAACGACAACGATGTCGAGACCGCGCGCACGCTGCGCAATGCCTGGGCGCAAGCCGGCGACGACGAGCTCGTCGCGCAGATCCGCACCGCGTACACGAGCATGGTCACCGATCCGAAGAAGATGGAGCCGTACCTCGCGGCGATCGGCGAATCGGATCGCCATACGATCGGCGATGCGATCTACGAGCTCGTGCGCACCGATCTCCGCGATCAGGTCGACAAGATCACCGCGCCGCTCCTGCTCGTCCTCGCCGATGGCAGCTTACAGACGCTCTACAAGCAGATGGTGAGACCGATCCCGCACAAGCAGATCGTGGTGCTACCCAAGACGAAGCACTTCGTGTGGCTCGACGATCCGGTTGGCTTCGAGACGCAGCTCGACGCGTTTCTAAAAGCTCACGAAAAGACCTGACGCGCACGCGCCGCGAGGCCCTGCGCGACGGACGTGAGCTCCTCGCCACCGACCAGCTTGTCCGCACCGAACCGCTGCGCGAGCCGCCCGCGGACGGCTGGCACGAGCGAGCTACCACCGGTCGCGAACACCCGATCGATCTGATCGGAGGTGACGCCAGCACGCGCGAGCACGTCCTCGAGGACGCCATCGATCACGTCGAGGTCCTCGCCGATCCAGGTCTCGAAATCGGCGCGCGCGATCGGCAGATCGAGCTCGATCGCCTGGAGCGCGAGGCGATCGGCTTGCGCACTCGACATCCGGACCTTCGCGCCTTCGACGGCTTGATGGAGTGGCAAGCCGAGATCCTCGTCGATCAACTGGATCAGCTTCTCGATCTTCTTCGGATCGACCGAGCCTCCTTGCACTCGCTTCAACAGCCGCTGCGTCGATTCCTCCTTGAGGAACGACAGCAAGTGCCAGCGTCGCAGGTGGCTGTACAACCACGACGGCACGGGCGCTTCGCCACCCATCTCGTCGGTCGTGTAGCGCGTGCCGCGACCGAGCGCGGGCGCGACCACGGCATCGATCACGCGCGCATCGAACGCATCGCCGGAGACCCCGATACCGCCTGTCGCGAGCACCTTCGCGGCGCCTTGGCCGACCCGGATCGCCGAGAAGTCACTCGTGCCGCCGCCGTAGTCGGCGACGATGATGAGCTCTTCGTGATCGAGGCGCGCGGCGTAGCTCGCGGCAGCGCCGACCGGCTCGTATTCGTAGACCACGTCCGTGAAGCCGGCCTTCGCCATCGCGTCGTTCATCCGTCCGATCGCGCGCGCGTCATCCTCTTCGGTCTCGGCGCCCCAGTACTTCACCGGACGACCGATCACGCAGCGGCTGCCGAGATCGCGATCCGCACCTGCCCGCAGGAGCCGCAGGTACGCTGCGATCATGTCGTCGAGCGCGAACCGCTTGCCGAAGATCGAGGTCCTCGAGAACGTCGAGCTCGCGAGGTGGCTCTTGATCGATTGCACGAGCCGGCCTTCGCCGCCGGTCTCGAGATAGCGCGAGATCGCAGGCGCACCCGCGGACAGCGTGCCGCCGGGCTCGAAGAACAAGACGGTGCGCCAGTACTTGGCGCCGGCGAGCGGCACCAGCTCGACCCTGCCCGCGTCATCGGCGACCGCGACAGCCGAGTTCGTAGTGCCGAAATCGATCCCGACGTACATCGCCCAGGTGTGTACACCCGGACGCGTCAGCGAAGCAGGTTCGCACCGTTTCCACCGCTCGAATCGCGGCGACCGCGCCGCTCCTAGCGACGCTTCTGGATCTCGAGCGGTTGCAGATGAGGGCGCGGAAACCGCGGACCCGTGCGCTTCGACTGGATCGTCCCGCTCACCGGAATCAGCGCCGTGACTTCGATCGTGCCGGTGACCGGCGGCAGGTTGTTTCCCACGAGTCGTTCGTAGTGCAACACCGGGACCGCCTCAACCGACCGAGATTCCACGAGCGAGGTGTGCAATCCCGGGACGATCGTACCGCTCACTTCACAGCGAGGTGCTTGGTCGGTTTTCCGCCGGCGATGTCGGCGAAAAAGTCATTGCCCTTGTCATCGACCACGATGAACGCGGGGAAGTCGACCACATCGATCTTCCAGATCGCTTCCATGCCGAGCTCGGCGTACTCGATCGTACTCACCTTCTTGATGCAGTCCTTCGCGAGCACCGCCGCCGGCCCGCCGATCGAGCCGAGATAGAACCCGCCGTATTTCTTGCACGCATCGGTGACGTCCTTGCTGCGATTGCCCTTCGCGAGCATCACCATGCTGCCGCCGTGTGCCTGGAACAGAGCGACGTAGCTGTCCATGCGACCGGCGGTCGTCGGGCCGAAGGAGCCCGAGGCGTAGCCGACCGGCGTCTTCGCGGGCCCCGCGTAGTAGACCGCGTGATCCTTCATGTACTGCGGCAACCCTTCGCCGCGGTCGAGCCGCTCCTTGAGCTTCGCGTGCGCGATATCGCGCGCCACGATCAGCGGGCCGCTCAGCGACAGCCGCGTGCGGATCGGATACTTCGCGAGCTCGGCGCGGATCTCGCTCATCGGTCGCTCGAGATCGATCTTCACGACCGCGCCCGCGCCGGTGGCAGAGAGCTGTTCGTGCGTCGTATCGGGCAAGTACTTCGCCGGATCGGTCTCGAGCGCCTCGAGGAACACGCCTTCGCGCGTGATCTTGCCGAGCGCCTGGCGATCGGCCGAGCAGCTCACCGCGATCGCGACCGGGCAGCTCGCCCCGTGGCGGGGCAACCGGATCACGCGCGCATCGTGGATGAAGTACTTGCCGCCAAACTGCGCGCCGATGCCGGTCGTGCGCGCGATCTCGACGACCTTGGCTTCCCACTCGAGATCGCGATACGCGTTGCCACGCGGTCCGCCGTGGGTCGGGAGGTGATCGAGATACTTCGCCGAGGCGAGCTTCGCGGTCTTGAGCGTGTGCTCGGCGCTCGTGCCGCCGATCACGACCGCGAGGTGATACGGCGGGCACGCCGCGGTGCCGAGCGAGCGCAGCTTCGTATCGAGAAACGCGGCGAGGCTCTTCGGGTTGAGCAGCGCCTTGGTCTCCTGGAACAGCAGGCTCTTGTTCGCCGAGCCACCGCCCTTGGCCATGAACAAGAAGTGGTACTCGTCGCCATCGGTCGCGAACAGATCGATCTGCGCCGGCAGGTTCGAACCGGTGTTCTTCTCCTCGAACATGTCGAGCGGTGAGACCTGCGAGTAGCGCAGGTTGCTCGTCTGGTACGTGTCCCACACGCCGCGCGAGATGGCGGCTTCGTCGCCACCGCCGGTCAGGACGTACTGGCCCTTCTTGCCCATGATGATCGCGGTGCCGGTGTCCTGGCAGCCCGGCAAGATGCCACCGGCGGCGATGTTCGCGTTCTTCAGCAGCTCGAGCGCCACGAAGTGATCGTTCGGCGATGCTTCTTTGTCGTCCAGGATCTTCGCGAGCTGTGCGAGATGCCCCGGGCGCAGCAGGTGGGCGATGTCTCGCATCGCGGTGCGCGTGAGTAGCGTGAGCGCCTCGGGCGCGACCTCGAGGAACGAACGTCCTCGCGCTTCGAAGCTCGCCACGTGGTCGCCGGTCAACTTGCGAAACGGGGTGTCGTCGTGGTGACCGATCGGGAGGAGCTCTTGGTACTCGAACGCAACCATGGCGGCAGCATACAATTGAAGTCGGAGCTGGCGAGCTACAGCGGGCCGAGCTTGTCGAGGTCCGCTTGCGTCGCGGTCCGCAGCCACACGAGGTAGCCCGCGAGCACGTCGCGCTCGACCATCGTGAGCTCGGCATCGAACCGCGGCATCTCGCTGTTCTTGCCCATGTGGATCGCCTTCTTCGGGTTCGAGATGTAACTCGTGAACCAATCGCGGCTGCCCAGATCACCGAGGCCCGGGCCCACGCCGCCGGCCACGCCTTCGTCGATGCTGTGGCAATCGGTGCAGGCCTTGTCGAAGATCGCTTTACCGCGATCGCGCTTGGCTTGATCGGCGTCGCTCGCGCCGCTCTGCGCGTACAACAGCTCGACCAGATCGTCGATCTCGTTCGCGGCGAGCTCGGCCGGCTTCATCGCATCCTCCGAGTTGCCGAGCTTGGTATGGCCCCAGTACGCATCGCCACTCGGCGCGTGCAAGAAGCCCGCGAACCAGCCGCGCGAACCGTGGCCCGGGCCGATGATCGGGCCCTTGCGGTCTTTGCTCTTCGCGCCGTGGCAGCCTTCGCACTTCTGCGCGAACAGCGTCCGTTGTTGATACATCGGCACGGTCGTGAAGACATCTTGCGCACCGGTCACGGGCACGCCGTTCGCCGCGGCGAGTGCACGCGCGCGCGAGGCGAGCAGCGCATCGGCTTGTTCGCGCTTCGCAAGCGCGGCGTCACCGGCGTCACCGGCGAACGATTTCAACGTCAGCACGCCGATGATCGCGACCAGCGCGATCACCGCACCGACAAACTTGAGGCGCTTCTTCGGCGAACGATCGGGATCGCGATCGATCAGCGGCAGGCCAACGAGGAAGCCACCGACGATCGCGGGAGATGCGAGCGCGGCGAGCTTCTCGTACGAGCCCGCGAGATGGCGCAGCTCGAACAACCAGCGGAAGTACCAGAGTGGGCGCGCATCGAAGGCGGCCGCTGGATCGGCGGGCGCCGCGAGATCCGCGCCGTGTTGCGAGATCACGTAGCCGAGCAACACCGCGAACACCGCGGCCATCGCCGTGACGTTGCGGATCGTTTGATACGGCCAGCGTGCGACGACCATCAAGCCGTCACGACCCCAGCGCGGCGTGGTGCCGTGCCGGCGCGCGAGCACGAGATGCGCGAACGTGCCGACCGCGAACAGCGCCGGCAACACGACGATGTGGAGCGCGTAGAATCGGGTGAGCGTGAGGTTGCCGTACTCGTTGCCACCGATCGCGAGCGAGCGAATCGTGGGCCCGGCGACCGGCGTCGACGCGGCGATGCCGACCTCGACGCGATTCGCCCAGTAGCCTGCCTGATCCCAGCGCAGCACGTAGCCCGAGATCGCGAAGCCGAGCACGAGCAAGAGCAGCACGATGCCGATCCACCACGTGAGCTCGCGCGGTTTCTTGTATGCGCCCCACACCGCGGTCTGCACGAGGTGCACGCCAGCGATGATCACGATCGCGGAACCGCCGTGATAGTGGAGGCCGCGCACGAGCCAGCCGAGCGGCATCTGATCCTGGACGTAGGCCACCGAGGCCCACGCGTCGGTCGAGGACGGCGCATAGAACGCGGCGAGTGCCGCACCGGTGATCGCTTCGATCCCGAGCAGCAGCACGAGCACCCAACCGAACACGTACGCGAACGACGGGCCGCCTGCGATTCCGGGCTCGCGCTTCTCACCCCGCGCGCGCATCCGCATCCACTCGGTCAGCCGCAGGCCTCGAGCGGTCACGCAGGCTCCCGCGTCGCGGTGTCGAGCTTGTAGCGGACCCAGGTCAGGCGCAGCCGTCCGTCGTGCACTTCGATCGGCAGCGGATCGAGATCGCGTTGCGCGGGCCCGGTGTTCGCGACGAGTCCGCCACTCTCGCTCCACGTACTGTTGTGGCAGGGGCACAAGAACGACTTCGCGGTCTCGTCGAAACCGACCGCGCAGCCGAGGTGCGGACACACGGCGGACAGCGCCTCGACCTTCGCATCGGTCCGACGCAGCCACGCGCCGCCGAGCACGATATCGCGCGCGGTGGTCCACGCGTCCTTGACGACGGGCGCGATGATCGCCACGCGATGCCACGGCGCGCCGACCTTGAGCTGTTCGACGAGTCCGAGATCGATCGGGTCGTGTGGCGTGGTGACGGTCTCGGCGCCCGTCGGTGCGACGCACATCCGCAATGCGGGCGCCGCGATGACGAGGCCGAGGCCACCACCGAGCATACCCGTCGCGACTTTGAGAAAGCCGCGTCGATCTGGTTCATCCGCCATCGCGCCGTACGTTAACAGAGCCGAAGGGCCCCCGAGGGCCGTACGAGGGCAACGCTATGTTCGGATCAAAACAATCAAAACAAATGCGACATCGTGCGGATGGCGCACTCTACGAAGTCGCTCAGCCCATGGTGCGCTCTTCGCGCTCCTGATCCTCTTTGCACTTGATGCAGAG
>JANXOP010000373.1 GCA_025357755.1 Kofleriaceae bacterium
CGCGCGCGAACTGCATCTCGTGCGTGACGACCAGCATCGTGATGCCGGTCGCGGCGAGATCCTTGATCACACCCATGACCTCGTCGCGCATCTCGGGATCGAGAGCGCTGGTCGGTTCGTCGAACAGGAGGACCTCGGGATCCTGCGCGAGGGCGCGTGCGATCGCGACACGCTGCTGCTGGCCACCCGAGAGCTGGTGCGGATACGCCTCGGCGCGCGAGCCGAGCCCGACGCGCTCGAGCAAGTCGCGCGCGCGCTGCTCGGCTGCGGCGGGCGGTACGTTGCGCACGACCTGCGGTGCGAGCGTGATGTTGCCGAGTGCGGTGAGGTGCGGGAACAAGTTGAACTGCTGGAACACCATGCCGACCTTGGTGCGGAGCTCGCGCAGCGCCTCGCCTTGCGGCATGTTCGGGACGAGCGTGGTGCCTGCGATCTCGATCTCGCCAGCATCGAACGTCTCGAGATAGTTCAAGCAGCGCAGCAGCGTCGATTTCCCGCCGCCCGAAGGACCGACGATCGCGATCGTCTCGCCCGCAGCGACGGTCGCATCGATCGAGCGCAGGACCTCGAGGTCGCCGTGCTTCTTACAGAGCGTGCGGACGGTGATCACCGCCGAGCCTCCTCTCCAACCAGCGCGCGAGCTCCGAGAGCGGCACGCTGAGCAGCAAGTAGAACAGCGCGCACGCGACACCCGCGACGAACCAGCTGCGTAGATCCGCGGCCGCGATCTGCATCTGCTTGGTCAGCTCGATCACGGTGATCACGCTGACCAGCGAGCTATCTTTCAGGAGCGAGACGAAGTCGTTCGTCATCGGCGGTAGCGCGAGCCGCAGCGCTTGCGGCAGCAGCACGTGGCGCAGGATCTGACGCGGCCGCATGCCGAGTGCCTTCGCCGCCTCGGTCTGCCCTCGAGGCAGCGCGAGCAGTGCGCCGCGATAGACCTCGGCTTCGTATGCGCCGTAGTTCAGGCCGAGGCCGAGCACCGCCGCTTCGACCGGGCCGAGGTGGATAAAATCGGCGATGCCGTAATAAAGAACGAACAGCTGGAGCAGCACCGGCGTGCCGCGAAACAGCTCGATGTAGGCGCGTGCACCGCCGCGCGCGAGCGGCCCGCCGTATACCCGCATCACGGCGAGGAGGAGCCCGAGTGGCACCGCGATCAAGAACGCGAGCACCGTGAGCTTCAGCGTCACCAGTGCAGCCCACGCGAACTGGCCGAACATCGCGAGATCGAACGTGCGCTTGCGCAGGTCCGCCTTGCCGAGCGAGGTCGCGGTCTCCTGGCGATCGTCCCAGAGGTGGGCCTTCTCGAGGATCTGCTTGAGCTCGCCGTCCTTCCGCATGTCGGCGAGCGCGCCGTCGATCGCGGTGGCGAGCGCGGTATCGCCCTTGCGCATGCCGATCACGTAGGTGCCGCGCGCGATGTCGTAGGGCACGCACTTCAACAGTGGATGCTTGTCGGTGCAGCCGTAGCGATCGGCGATGATGTTGTCGAGCAACACCGCTTCGCTGCGACCGCTCTCGAGATCGAGATACGGTTCCTCGTTGCCCTCGTAGAGCAGCTCGTGGATCGCCGGCATCATGCCGAGGATGTCGTGCGCGTAGGTCTGGTTGAGCGTGCCGACCTTCTTGCCACCGAGCTCGAACAGCGAGCGCACGTCGCTATTCGCGCGGACCGTGAGCGTCTCCGCGTACACGTAGTACGGGTCGGATAACAGGATCCGGTCTTTGCGCTCCTGCGTCGCCTCGAGCCCGTTCATCACGATGTCGAAGTCGCCGCGCTCGAGCGACTGGACCAGGTTGCTCCAGTTGTAGTTGACCAGCCGCGCCTTCACGCCGAGGCGGCGCGCGAGCGCACCCATGATGTCGACCTCGAACCCGATCAACTTCGTGGAGTCCGAGGGGTCCTGGTACACGTAGGGCTCGCCACCGGCCTGATCGGCGCCCCAGGTGATTTCGCCCCTGGCCTGGATGTCAGCCAGGGTGTGACCTTGTTCGATGTCGTTAGCGGAACAAGCTACGCATGCGATGGCGATCGCGTAAGCTGGTCCCATGGACCTCGGGCGCATGCTCGACAAGTGTATCCGCGATCAGTGGTCGATCGACGAGCTCGACTGGACTCTCGCGCCTCCGATCCTGCCGCGCGACAAAGAAGAAGCGGTCGTCCAGTACTTCGTCGACATGGCCGGCATCGAACAGCTCGCGGGCGCCTTGTTCGAGGTCCAGCGCGAGAAGACCGAGGACAAGACCCTCGCGAAGATCTTCTCGACGTTTGTCGCCGACGAGAAGCGTCACTCCGCCGTCGCGCGCAAGCTCGCCGATCACTACGACGTCCACCACTACCGGATCTACACGGAGAGCCCCTCGCTCTCGGCGTTCAAGCCGCACTTCTTGCGCGTCGTTCGCAACGCGACCGTCGAGCTCGCGAACGCCTACATCACGGCGGGTGAGCTCATGCTCGATGTCGCCTTGCTGCGCTCCCTCGACGACTACGTCGCCGACGACATGTCGCATGCGGCGATGCACCTCATCAATCGCGACGAGTCTCGCCACATCGCGATCGACTTCCACATGACGGAGACCTACTCCTCCGACGAGCACATCAAGTTCATGAGCGATCGCCCGTGGCCCGCGCCGCGCGAGCTCGCCGCGAACGTGCGCGCGGTCGCGACCATGATGTGGTACGCGAAGCCGTTCCTCCAGGAAGTCTTCCTCGCGCCGATGGACAAGACCGATCCGAGCGGCAAGCGGATTCAAGAGGCGTTCAAGCGCGTCCAGCTCCTCACGCGCAAGCCAAACGTCGCGCGGATGCCCTTCTCCAAGTTCATCATCACCCTCCAGGACCTCTACAACCGGCCGCTGATCGGCAAGCTGTTCGGCAGCGTCCTCCTCCGCGCGATCGGTGCCGATGCGCGCGCCGCCAAGTTCCTCTACACCCAGGATGAGCTCGCCCGCAGCCAGCGCATGTCGTTCGACGAGCTCGCCGAAGAGGCCGTCGCCGTCAAGTACGCCTAAAATGGGGCGTTTGCCGTCCCATTTTAGCGCCTCAACGGAGCCTCAACGGCGCCTCAACGCGCCTCAACGGGGACGGTAACTCATTAGTCACTTTGCGCCTCAACGGGGACGCCTCAACGGGGACGGTAACTCATTAGTCACTTTGAGCTCTCGAAGTAGCTGAATTTACATAGTGGTCGAGGGACGGTAACTCGTTCGGACAATGTTGGTGTGTGGCGGCCTGCTCGGTCGCCTCGAGTCCTCTCGCATGGTGTAGTTCGGGCCGAATGAGTTACCGTCCCTCGACGCGCTTGTAATTCAAGGGACATACAAGGCGTAAAGTGACTAATGAGTTACCGTCCCCAGCTAAGAGCGGTTCGACCACTGCACGGTTGAGGCGGGCTGCGCATCAGAGGGCATGAAGCTCTCAGGCTTGTTATTTTTGGTCGCCTGCGGCGGCGGCGCTAGCAGCAACGACCTCGACGGTGGTGTGACGGTCGACAGCAACCGGCCGATCGATGCACCGGCCGCGGCGGTGACGGTCCACGTGCTGGACAGCACCACGCTGGCGGGTCGCCCAATCGCCTTCTTGCGGAACGACGATTCGGTGATCGCGGAGGTGCTGACCGATAGCACCGGCACGGCGTCGGCACCGATGCCCGATGGTGGCAGCGTCACCGTGGGCGGGACCGGAGTGCTCGGCGCGACGGTCTACACGTACCTCGGCGTCAAGAATGGGCAGGAGTTGACGATCGGCAAGGCGACCGCGGCGGCGTCGAACCCGTTCGCGATCACGGTCACGATTCCCGCGAGCGTCGAACCGACCGCGCAGAACTTTAACTTCAATTCGACGTGCAACATCAACGCTTCGAACGGCACGAACAGCCGCACCGTCGCGATGATGATCCGGCCGGAGTGCACGACGGCCGACTTTTATGTCGAAGCGCTCGACAGCTCGTACAAGGTGCTCTCGACGACGTACGTGACGGGTAAGGCGGTGAGCGCGGGCGCGAACGTAAATGCCGGCACCGCGTTCACGCCCGTGGCCTCGACGACGTTGGCTATCTCGAACGCGCCACTCGCGACGATCACACCGGCTCTCGATGTGGTGGTCGGGTCGTTCTATCCCGTACCGGTGTTGTTCAATAGCGACATCACGATCACGAACGGCAACGGGACCAAAAAGATCAATCGCGGCACCATTCCTGGCGCATCGCTGGAGACGCGCATCCAGGTGCAGAGCTCGGGCGACCAGTTCTGGGTCAAGCGCACCGCGGCGACGGATTTCGAAGCCTTCGATTTCGCGACGGCGAACCTGCCGGTGATCTCGCAGGGCGTCGCGTACAGCCCGACGGCACGGGCCGTGACCTGGGACGAGTCGGGTCATGCGGTCGATACCTCCGCAGCCGACATCGCGATCCGGAATGGCAGCGCGCGCAACTACGCGTGGCTGATCGTCGGTCCGCACACCGGCGCGAGCTTGCACGTGCCGCACCTGCCGGCCTCGCTCGCGCAATACAACATCACGACCAGCGATACGGTGTCTCCGACCGCTGCGATCGGATCGTTCCCTGGTGGCTTCGACCGGATCGTGTCGCACGCCTTCATCGAAGGCTTCGATTTTTTCACCGCAGCGTACGCGGTCGATCGCCGCGATGCGTGGGGCTATGTCCTCGCGGACGGCGATACGACGATGTTCGCGAGCAACAACTAGCGCAGTGCGAGCCCGACGTCGGTCGCGGGAGGGAGTTGATTCACGGACAAGCCGAACGACGTGAGTCGCAGGACCGAGCTCGCGGTCGTCGACGAGACGCCGAGCTCACCTTGCAACAAGCGACGCGTGCCGTGGATCAACGCGGTCCGCGCGGACGCGAGCTTACGCGCGGCATTGATGCGATGAATTCCGTAGACCTTCGCGATCTCGGAGATCGAGTGCTTCGCGTGCAGATGAAGCGAGAGGACGAAGCGATCGTGCTTGGACAGCTGAGCCCACGCCCCCGTCATCGCGCGATCGACTTGCTCGCGATAGGTGCTGCGCAGGAGCTCGAGCTCGGGCCCGGTATCGAGTGCCGTGGCACTGAGCTCCTCGAAATTGACGGTCTTCTTCGCATCGCGGGCTTGCTGCAGTGCCTGGCGCACGCAGACGACACGGATGAACGCACCGAGCGCACCGCGACCGTCGAACGTGAAGATGGTGCGGACGCCCGTGAGCAGTGCGACGCGTGCACGCTGGGTCGCTTCGGCGGCGACATCGGGGCTGTAGCCGCGGCCGCGAAGGTGGGCTTGGGCCGCACCAAACAGGAGCTCGAGCTCGGCGATCGCACGCGGACTGCCGAGACCGGCAGCGAACGCGAGCACCACGTCCGCGGTATCGGCCACGACCAGCGACACGCGCTGCTCGTCCGAGGTAAGGATGTCGGGGAACGTCTCGACGATTCGCTCGATCTCCACGACTTCCTCGAACGCTAGCATGAGTTGCCTCACCGATATCGAAGTTGCGAGCCTGGTCCAGGGCGATGCGGTGGATCACACCGCTCTGATCGATCACGTCGCGACCTGTGATGCGTGCCACGCGCTGGTCTCCGACAGCATGAGTGCGGGCGACGACGAACCTCTGCGATTCGGCCGCTACGAGATGCTGCGCGCGGTCGCGGGCGGGGGCATGGGTACGGTGTTCTGCGCCTACGATCCGGTGCTGCGCCGGCTGGTCGCGATCAAGATCATCGCGCATGCCGAGGGCGACCAGGCGCACATGCTCGAAGAAGCGCGCGCGCTCGCATCGCTGCGGCACGAGAATGTCGTCGCGATTCACGATGTCGGCGTGGTCGATGACGAGATGTTCCTCGCGATGGAGTTCGTCGAGGGCGTACCGCTCGAGGTCGCGCAGCATCGGGTGAGCTCGGATGCCGAGCGCGTGAAGATCCTCGCCGACGTGACGCGCGGCTTGGCTGCGATCCACGCAGCGGGCCTGGTGCATCGCGACATCAAGCCGAGCAACATCATGGTGACGACCGCGGGACGCGCGGTGCTGCTGGATCTAGGGCTGGCGATCGCGCACGGTAGCGAGCGAGCGGCGGCCGGAAGCCCGGGCTACGTCGCGCCCGAGGTGCTCGCGGGTGAACGTGCGACCTCCGCGAGTGATCAGTACGCGTGGTGGCGGGTCGTCGACGACTTGTTCGCGGAGTCCGCGAAGAAGTCAGCGCTCGTGAACGCGAGTGCGCGCGGGAAATCGAAGGACCCGGCGCAGCGCTATCGATCGATCGAGCAAGCGTTCGCCGCCGTGCGCGGCGTCGTCGAGCCCGCGCGAAAGACGTGGATCGCGTGGGTCGCGCTGACGGTCGCGATCGTCGCGGGTGCGGTCGGCTGGACCGTGCATCGCAGTCGCGTGGCCGCCGTCGAGTCGTGCGAGAGCGTCGGTGGCTGGCCGGTCGGCGAAGTCAGCGCGGCGCTCGTAGCGGACCGGCTCGATGCACCGCGGATCCTCGGCGCGATCGGTGATCGCCAGGCGCAAATCGAGACGCTGCTCGTCGGTGCATGCCGATCGGATGCGAAGGTCTCGCGGGTCCAGCTCTGCCTCGATACGGTGTGGGACAAGACCCAGCGCCACCTCCAGACGATCGCGCGCAATCCCTCCAAGGAACGCATCGAGCTCGAGCTCGATGGCTTCGCGCGCGTGCTGCCGGCGACACGCTGTAGCGCCGGCGCGGTGCTCTCGCAGGGCCCCGCGGCAACGGGTGCGCAACTCGGCAGCTATCGCGAGCTGCGCGACCAGATCGAGACCGTCGCGGTGCACTCGGGCAAGCGCGCGGTCCAAGCGCTCGACGCGCTCCGCCCGCAGATCGACGCGAACGGCGCCTCCAGCCTCGTGCTCGTCTGGGAGAGCGCGATCGTCAGCGAGCTCGGCTTCATGGGCGATTACAAGCGCGCGATCCGCGAAGTCGATGCGGCGCGTCACCTCGCGCAGACCACCGGCGATGACGAGCAGCTCGGCTGGTTCGACGTGTCGCGCTTGCGCATGGCGACCGCGACCCACGCCGATAGCGACGAGCTCGAGGCCGATGTCGCCGCGAGCGTCACGCGGGTCGATAGCCCGTTGCTCACGGCCGAGGCCCTGCAGGCTCGCGGCGAGCGGGCGTATCAACATCAACGGCCGAAGGAGGCGATCGAGCTCGAGACTCGGGCGATCGAGATCTACGAGAAGACGACACTGATCCCGCCGCCGAGCCTGCACGTCGCCTACATCACGCGCGCCGCGGCCTTGCAACAGCTCGGTAAGTTCGACGACGCGCAGCAGGATCTCGAACATGCGTATGTCGCCGCCAGCGCACGCTTCGCGATCGGCAGCGCCGAGCTCGAGGAGACCGCCGGCGCGCGCGCGAACAACTTGCTCTACCAGGGCAAGTACGCCGACGCGACGGCGAGATTTCGTCAGCTGCGCGACGGCATGATCGCCACGAACCGCGATCAGACCGCGACCGGGTTCCGCGTTGGCGTCGCGCTGTGCCAGCTCGAGATGGTGCAACGCTTGCCGTCGACCGTCGCGACGTGCGAAGCGACGATCGCGAAAGGCGAGGCACTCTACGGTCGTTCGAGCGAGCTGATCGCGGTGCGCAACGTGCTCGCGCAATACCTCGTCGAGAAGGACGTGCTGAGGGCGATCGGCATCCTCGAGGAGACGCTCCGGCTCGGTGAAAAGGGCGGCTCTTCACCGATGGACGTGCCGTACGCGCAGGCGTTACTCGCGCTCGGCTACGGCGAGGTGAAGCGCCACGCCGAGGGCTGCGCGCTCGCGGAGCAGGCGCTCGCCGCGTTGCGGACCACGGCGCAGACCGACATGGTAACGACGCTCGTCCACTCGTTCCCCGAGCTGGACAGCGGCGGGCACTGTCGCGCTAAATAGCTGCGTGGCGCGCAAATTCTGTCCGGTGTGCAAGCACCTCAACGGCGGCTCGGCGGTGGATTGCGTGTGCGGTCACGTGTTCGCCGCATCGACGATCGTGGTGCCGAAGACGACGAAGAACTGCCCCACGTGCCTGTACGAGCAACCGAGACTGCTCGAGACGTGCGACTGCGGGCACTCCTTCCGGGACATCGAAGATCGTCGGATCGATCTCGAGATCCTGCTCGGTAGGGGCTCGACCCGCGTGGTGCTCGGCGTGGCGTTGTTCGTCGTCAGCGCGCTCCTCACCATCGCCATGCATGGCGTGGTGCTCGTCCTCCTCGCGCCGGTCTTCGGGGTGTACTTGGTCGTCAAGGGCTGGATGATGCGCGCCGATGCACGAAGCGGGTTGCGCGAGCTCGCGAACGCAAAAGCGCCGCTCCCGAGCGCGAAGCTGCTGGTCTAGCGCCCGGCGCTGGGTAGCAAAGTTTGGTACTACCAACGTGCGATGGCTGACTTCCCGATCGATCTCTCCAAGCTCAAACCCCTCAAGCTGGATCTGAAGCACGCAGCGCTCACCGACGAGCAGCGCGAAACGCTTCGCTTCAACATCGCGCTGTGCCGCGACACGATCATCTTCTTCACCGCACTCGCGGGTGCCAAGGGGCTCTCGGGTCACGCCGGTGGCGCGTATGACACCGTGCCCGAGGTGATGATCGTGCGCGCCTTCATCGCGAACGGCGCGCCGATCGTGCCGGTGTTCTACGACGAGGCCGGTCACCGCGTCGCGACGCAGTACTTGCTCTCGGTGCTCGACGGCGCGATGCCGGCGGAGCGCCTGTTGCACTACCGCGAATACGATCAGGGCCTCCCGGGTCACCCCGAGAAGGGTCTCACCCCGGGCGTCGCGTTCAGCTCGGGGCGCCTCGGTCACATGTGGCCGTTCGTCAACGGCGTCGCGATGGCGAACCCCGGCAAGGCGGTCGTCATGCTCGGCAGCGACGGCAGCCAGATGGAAGGCGACAACTCCGAAGCCGCGCGCCTTTGCGTCGGCAAGCAGCTCAACGTCAAGGTCCTCGTCGACGACAACAACGTCACGATCAGCGGCCATCCGCAGACGTACATGGTCGGCTACGACCTCACCCGCACGCTCAACGGCTACGGCATGCCGTCCGAGACCACGATGGGCGAAGACCTCGACGCGCTCTACACGGCCTTGTGCCGTGCGTTCTCGAACGAGCTGCCGCACGGTCTCGTGATCAAGCGCGAGATCGCGCCGGGCATCGAAGGCGCCGAGGGCAACCCGCACGCGCACGAAGTGCTCAAGACCGAGGTCGCGATCAAGTACCTCGAGCAGCACAAAGATCGCGCGGCCGATGGGTACGCGGCCGCGATCGCCTTGCTCCTGGCGGCGAAGCCCGACAAAAGCCCGCTCACCTACAAAGGCTCCTCGGGCAGCGGCAACCTGCGCGACAACTTCGGCAAGATCGTCAACGAGATCCTCGACGGCATGAGCGAAGCAGATCGGATCGCGAACGTCCGCGTGTTCGATAACGATCTCGAAGGCTCCTGCGGCACGGTCCACATCCGCAAGGCACACCCCGAGGTGTTCGTCCAGGGCGGCATCATGGAGCGCGGCAACTTCAGCGCCGCCGCCGGCTTCGGCAGCAGCAAGGGCAAGCAGGGCTTGTTCTCGACGTTCTCCGCCTTCCTCGAGATGTGCATCTCGGAGATCACGATGAGCCGGCTGAACTTCAGCAACGTGCTGGCTCACTTCAGCCACTCGGGCGTCGATGCGATGGCGGATAACACCTGTCACTTCGGCATCAACAGCATGTTCGCCGATGGCGGTCTCCAGCCGAACCACGGCGAAGAGACCACGCGGCTCTACTTCCCCGCGGACCAGTATCAGTTCGCCGCGTGCTTGAAGAAGATCTGGAACGACGAAGGCCTGCGCTTCCTGTTCAGCAACCGCGCGCCGGTGCCCGATCTTCTCGACGAGGCTGGCAAGCCGCTCTACAAGGATCAGCCGTTCGAAGTCGGCAAGGACTACGTCGTGCGTGAAGCCGGGCAGGGCGGCGGTTACGTCGTCGCGTTCGGCGAGTCGGTCTACCGCGCGCTCGATGCGGTCACGACTCTGAACGAGAAGGGCGGCCCGGCAGCGGGCCTCGTCAACAAGCCGACGCTCAACGTCGTCGATCCAGCGATGATGAAGAAGCTCGCGGCGGCGCCGTGGGTGCTCGTCGTCGAGGCGTACAACGTCAAGACAGGGCTCGGCAGCCGCTTCGGCAGCTACCTCCTGAAGGCCGGCTTCAAGGGCAACTTCGATCATATCGGCGTACACAAAGAAGGCTCGGGCGGCCTGTGGCAGCAGATGGGTCATCAGGGCCTCGACCCGGCGGGCATCGCCGCTGCGATCCAGAAGCTGCGCTAGCGAGAGCACGCGTGGCGGAGCGCATCCCCGGGTTTCTGTCGTCCGACGAGATCGTGGAGCTCTGTGCGCACGCGGCGTCCGATGGTTGGACTGCGGGACGCCAGGGCACCGGCTACGACATCCTGCCTCTGCGCGACGTAGCGGCATTCTCGACGCTCGTCGCGCGCGGACTCTCGAAGCTCGGCACGCCGTTCGAGGACTACTGGGATACGTACTTGATCCGCTACCAGGACGGCTCGTCGATCCCGCCGCACACCGATGCGGCACGACACGGTCGGCGGCATCGTCGGATCAACGCGGTGCTCGAGCAAGCCACGAGTGGCGGGGAGCTGTACGTCGATGGCGCGAAGATCGAGTTGGCCGTCGGTGACGCGGTGCTGTTCTTCCCCGATCAAGAGGTTCACGCGGTCACGGTGGTGAGCGGCCGGCGGCTGCTGTTCTCCGTCGGCGCCTGGGTGTGATGCTCGCGGTTCCTGCGCGCGATGCGGGAACGATTTCGCATGGGAGAGCTGGGCAGAGGCGACCGCGGCGCTCGCTGCCCGCACGGGGCTCGCTCTCGATCCTGTTCGCACCCGAGCTGGCGGCCGCCTGCGATACCGCCGAGCTCGTGCTCCATGGTCGCGAGGTCGTGTAGAACGTCACGATGCGGCTCTTCGCGTTCGCCCTGGTGATGGCTTGCAAGCAAGACGCCTCGCCGTGCCCGACCGTCGCGGCGCTCGATGAGATCGGCGCTCCGAACGATCACGCCACCGACGTGATCATTCGCGAGATGTGCGTGCGTGATCACTGGCCAGCGACGGTCACTGATTGCCTCCGCGCTGCGACGACGGACGCTGCAGCCGAGACCTGTCTGCGGTTGCTCCCACCCGAGCAAGGCACGAAGCTAAAGGCCAGGATCCGGGCAACCGGCGAACCGAGCGAGACGTCCGAAGATCGCAACGAGAAGGAAGCCGGCGAGATCTTGTTCGAGGACAAGCTCGCCGCGAGGCACCCGACCTTCGGATCGTCGCCCGAGTGCGATACCTACTTGCACACGATCACGTCGACGCTGAAGGCGACGATCGAATGTACTTCGATCGATGCACTCACGCTGTTCGGTGGCCAGCAGCTCGTGCTCGCACGGCTGAAGAAGCTCGACGGTCTCGAGGAGACCGCGAAGCCGGTCGAGTGCACCGCCGCGAACGTCGAGCTCGCCGCCGAAAAGGCGCTGCACTGTACGCCTTGAGATCTACGCGCCCGGGATGCATGGCGACCGTTCGGATGCGCGCGCCCTCGCACGAGAGGGCCTTGGCCGCGCTTTACACGACGTGTAAGGATGGCTCCATGAGCTCTCGGTTTCAGGAGTGGCAGATCAGCGCGCAGTGGGGCGCGCGCGCTCGATGGATCTCGCACCTGATCGACTTCTTCGGCGATCCGACCAACCAGCTAGAGCCGCCGCCGCAACTGGCCTTGCCCCAGCGCCCCGACGCCCTTGTCCTCGAGTTCGGACCGCGCGCGAGCCGGCCGTACTACACCTACGTGACCGCGGGTCTGAGCTTCGTGCCGCAGTTGCCGGAGGGTCCGAATCCTCACATCGAGCTCGTCGCTTACACTGCCGCGCCCGACCCGCGTGCCTCGCTGCTGTTGTGGATGCTGGCGCACGATATCGCGTCGGGCACCGCGGTCGAGCCAGCCTACAAGTCCTGGGATCTGTGGCGCGCCGAGACGCTCGGGTTTCGCGACTTCATGCTCGCGTTCGCTCGCGAGGACGAAGCGCTCCTCGACTTCCCCAACGTCGAGAAGCGACCCGAGGACGAGCGATACCTGATCGCGGCAACCGGTGATCCCAGAGGGAAGATGTTCCTGGATTTGCTGCAACTGGTGCCGCTCACGGTGGCGCAATGGCAGCTCGCGACCGATCGGGGCGTCGCAACGATGCTCGAGGAGATCGGATGGAAGGGACGAGCCCGCACGTTCGGGTGGTCGCCGGACGGAGCTTGATCCGTGAAGAGCGCGGCCAGCGCTCACCACTACGTCGCGAGCAGCGGGATTCCCCACCACAGCCCGACCGCGATCGAGACGACCCCCGTCGTGATCGCGATGACCCGGCGTACGAGGTGCGAGTGGACGAGCTGGAGTCCAGCACCGACGACGCCCGACGCGATGCCCATGCCGAGGATCGAGCCGGCGCCGAACACCGCGATGTAGACGAGCCGCGCCTGGGTGGTCGGCAGCTGCGCGAACACCAGCGCGGTCAGCGCGCCACTGCCGGCGAGCCCGTGCACCAAGCCGACGAGCATCGGGCGCAGACCGCTACGAGCTGGATGCGGGTGGTCGTGAGGTGCTGCATCGACGATGATCGCGCGTGCGCCGAGCACGAGCAGCATGACCGAGACCGCGAGCTCGAATGCGACGCCGAGCTTCGGCGGGACGGCGGCGCCGATGATCACCAGCACGGTGCCGACCACGAGCAACGAGATCGTGTGGCCGAGGCCCCACATCATGCCGAGCTCGATCCCGTGGCGCGGCCCCTTCGCTTCGTGGACGAGCGTCGAGACCGCGGTGAGATGATCGGGCTCGAACGCGTGGCGTAGCCCGACCAGGAGGCCGAGGAGGACGCCGAGCCACATCTACTCGTCCCGTTTGCGCGGCCGAGCGATGCCGTACTCGTCGAGCCGATTGATCAGCGTGCGGCGCGAGATCCCGAGCAGCTCCGCGGCGCGGGTCTGGTTGCCGGCGCACTTGTCGAGTGCCTCGAGGATTCGCTGCTTCTCGAGCTCGGCGACGGTCGCGCG
>JANXOP010000397.1 GCA_025357755.1 Kofleriaceae bacterium
CGATCGGCGCGCCGCCGTAGAGGGCCTCGATGATGATGCCGCGATGCTTGCCGAGCAGCGCGAGCTCGCGCGCGACCTGGAGCGCGAGCTCGCGGGTCGGGCAGAGGATCATCGCCTGCGGCTGGCGCACCGCCGGGACGATCTTGTTGACGAGCGGCAGACCGAAAGCGGTGGTCTTACCGGTGCCAGTGCGGGACTGGACCAGCAGGTCCTTGCCCTCGGACACCGGATGAAAGACGGCCGTCTGCACGGCCGTCGGCGTGAAGTAGCCCATGTCGTCGAGCGCGAGCTTGACGTCCTGGTGGAGCGAGAGGTCATCCCAGCTCGCGGGCTTCAGTGGAGCTGCCGGTTCAGCAGCGGCTTCGGTCGTCGTATCGGTCGTGATCGCCGCGATGATCGCGGTGTCGTCCGCCGGACCGTTTTCGGTCGGCGTCGTTCCATTTGTCATTAGCAGTAACTTTCAGTTTGAGATCGCCGAGTTCTTCCAGTCGGACGGCTGGTCGGTGCGCGGAGCCCGGATTCGCCGGGAGCAAACGACGTCGTTCGTCGCGGCCGGGCGTGGCGCTGCCGAGGCAGAGTTCTTTTTCGAGAAGCAGAAACACGGATTACCTGATTGGCGCGAACCATAGTCGCGGCCTCCCCCAGGGTCAAGCCGGAAGGGTTTTCCGGGGCTAGCGAGGCAGGACGAGCTTGAGGAAGCCGGTGTCGTCCGAGGCGGCATGGCCGATCAGCTGGGCCGGGATCACGCAGTTCGCGGGTGGGTACGGGACCTCGCCGCACAGGCTGGAATCACTCGAGATCGCGAAGATCCGCAGTTCGCCACCGCTGACCCGGAGGTGCCCGGGGTCTGCGAGGTTGGCGTGGAGGTACGCGCTATCGGGCAGGACCGTGTCGGGCAGGGTGACCGTGGTCAGGCTGGCCTGGCGCGGAATCTCGACGTCGGCCACGACCCAGCTCGCGATCGAGACGCCCGACGGCGCATCGAACTCCAGGTCGTAGTGGCCCCAGACTCCCGCGACGTTCGGATCGACATAGATGACGTAGCTGCCATCGTCAGAGGTCAGCGCGGTCGGCGCTGGAATCTCGGCGAGGAACGCCGCGGCATCGTCGAGCTCGCTCCACGCGAAGTGCACCGACGCTAGCGCGGTCACCGAGAGCTTGCCGACCGGTGTGGCGGTGCCATCGATCACGCGCCCGCGCAACGCGACGCGCGGTGGCAACCGCACCGCACCGATGGACGCGAGCACGAGGGGCTGATCGTAGATCGCGCCGAGCAACGAGCCGGTCGGCGGAATCACCCGCAACTTGTAGAGGCCCGTGAAGGTGGTGCCATCGAGCACCGTGAGATGCGCTTGGCCATCGTCGCCGGTCGTGGTCTCGACGCTGAGCCGAGCGCTCGCCGTGCCGTTGACGAGCGGCGAGTAGTCCGCGGTGAGGATCACGTGCGCACCGGCGACCGGAGCGACCGCGCCACCCGTCGAGAGGCCCTCGATGGGGATCGTGATCACGAGCTTGTTCCCGGTGTTCGCGGGCTGCGCGATCACGCGCGTCGAGGTGCGTGGCTCGAGCCCGCCGAGCAACAAGCGCGGCGCGACGACGTTCGAATCGTACGGGGTCGCGATGATCGAGATCGGGCCGATCGTACCGTCGGCGAGCGTGATCGAATACTGGCCATTCGCGGTGTAATCGATCGTCGAGACCTCGGTGACCGCACCACCCGCGACGAGCCGCCCACGCGCGACGACGCGATACTTCTGGAGCAGGTGGCTCGCACCATCGGTGAGCGAGCCGGTGATGACCTGGGACTGCGCGCTGCCGAGCACGAGCGTGCCGGTATCGATATCCGTGCCCGCTCCGAGCTGCAGTACCATCGGCGGTGCTTGCTCGGCCGCGGAGGTCGCGCCATTCGCGGGCGGCAACGCACCGTTGCCGTCGGGGACGACCGACATCACGTACGGCGGATCGCCCGCGGTCGAACGCGGCACCGTGACCGAGAACGAGTTCGAGCCGCGCGGCAGGCCGTCCTTCGAGGTCACGACCGTGGAGAAGCCAGTGCCACCCGGGAAGAGCGGCGCGCGCGTGATCACGATCGTCGCGGCGATCGACGTGCCTTCGCAGCTCTGGGGTTGCGCGCAATACGCCTCGACGCGACCGCCGATCCGCGACGGTGTCGCGAGCACGAGCGTCGACAGGTCGCCGTCCGCCGGCAACGTGAGGTTTGGAATCTCGACGGTGATCAGATCGGAGCGATCGCTGGGTGGCGTGATCACCGCGGCAAAAGATCCGGACGGCGGGCCGCCGTAACACACGCCCTCGCTACACTTCTCGCCGATCGCGGTGTTGCAGTCCGCATCCGCGGTGCACTCCTGCACCGGGCCTTCGGGAATCTGCAGACACGCGGAGCCCGTGCACCAGAGGAGGGCAGCGGCGAGGTGCGCGTTCGTCATCACGAGGTGCACTTGAGGATGTATGTACGCGTCGTCGATTGGCCGCCGGCGGGAATCGCCTTGAACGTCGGCGATCCGACCGTGAGGACTTCTCGATCGAACACCACGATCTCCATCAGCCGATCGACCCCGACATCTGCCGCGAGACAGAGCCCCGCGAGCGGGCAGGTCGAGGTGCGCGTCGCGGTCCCGGTCGCGCTCGCGGGGGTGCACACCGAACGAGCCGGGGTGGGTTGCTGGACGGTGTAGTCGACGTAGATCTGCGCGTACAGCGTGTCGTTGATGTCGGTGTCGAGCAGCGTGAGGTTGAGCGATTGGCCGCTCGAGTTCGGGTTCGCCTGGAACAGGATGGGGCCGGGCTCGGGCAGCTCCTGGAGGTCGCTGCGCACCGACGTGATCGATGGCGGCGAATCGACGCCGGCATCCTGGACGTCGACCGAAAGCGATGGCGGGATGATGCAGCCCGCGGCCAGCCAGCCGAACAACGCGTTCATCGAGAGGACCACGAGCGGCTGCACACGCGCGCGATGATGCAGCGGACGCGCCACTGGCGAGCGAGCGAGCGCCATCACGGAGTTAGCGAACCCGCGACGGTAGATCGCGGTCGCGCCGGGACCCAGCTCCGACATTCGCGTCATAGAGCCGCGCACGGTTGCGCGACGCACGTCACATCGCATCGGGCGCATCGGGGTCGCCCTCCTTCTCGAGATGACGAAACACGGTCCGCGGATCGACACCCAGGTCGCGCGCGGTCTTGGTGCGGTTGCCGTTGTTGAGGGCGAGGACCTCGTTGATGTAGTCGCGCTGGAACTTATCCTTGGCTTCGGCGAGCGTTAGGATCTGGGGCAACGCATCGCCGGTCAGTCCTAGATCATCGGGGCCGATCACCGTCGATTCGCACAGCACGATCGCCTTCTTGATCCGGTTCTCGAGCTCGCGAATGTTACCCGGCCAGTTGTGCTTGCGAATCGCGACGGCCGCGTTCGGCGAGAAGCCCTTGACCTTGGCATCGTACTCGCGCGAGTAGCGCGACAGGAGATAGCGCGCGATCACGAGCACGTCGTCGCCGCGGACGCGCAGCGGAGGGAGCTCGACGTTGACGACGTTGAGCCGGTAGTAGAGATCCTCGCGGAACCGACCCGCCGCGATCTCTTTCTCGAGATCGCGGTTCGTCGCCGCGAGGATCCGGATGTCGCAGGTCTCCGGTCGGGTATCGCCGACGCGGTACACGACGCGCTCCTGGAGTGCGCGAAGGATCTTGACCTGGAGCTCGATCGGCATCTCGCCGATCTCGTCGAGGAACAGCGTGCCACCATCGGCCGCCTGGAACTTGCCTTGCTTGTTCGCGACCGCGCCGGTGAACGATCCCTTGACGTGGCCGAACAGCTCGCTCTCGAGCAAGTTCTCGGGAATCGCGCCGCAGTTGATCGTGATGAACGGCTTGCTGGCGCGTGGAGAGCGGTTGTGGACCTCGCGCGCGATCAGCTCCTTGCCCGTACCGGTCTCACCGGTGATCAGCACCGAGATATCCGTCGGTGCGATCTTCTCGACCTTGCGAAACACCTGCTGCATCGGCGGTGACGTGCCGACGATCTCGCCGAACCGGTACTGCTCGAGCCGATCGCTGAGGCGCTTGTTGTCGTGGCGGAGCTCGTTGAGCAGGAGCGCGTTCGCGACGATCAGCGCGGCCTGCGAGGCGAACACCGTCAGCACGCGCAGCGTCTCTTCCTGGAACAGGTCACGGATCGAATCGTTGCCGACGTAGATCAGACCGAGCAAGCGGCCGCGATCGAGCAGCGGAACGCAGATCACGGACGACACCTTGAGGTGCATCACGCTCTTCGCGGCGGCGAACTCGTCGTCATTCATCGCGTCGGAGATGATGACCGGCTTCCGCGAGCGAACCACTTTTGCGATGATCGAGTCCGAGAGCTGCGTGATGGCGTCGGCGATGTTCTCGCGGTTGAGGTTGCGCGCGACCTTGATGTCGAGCGTCTCGCCTTCGGCAAGGATGAGGAAGCCCTTATCGGCATTCGTGATCTGGATGACCGCATCCATCAGGGCGTCGAGTAGCTCGGTGAGGTCGCGGACGTGCATCAGCCGGTCGCTGAACTCGAACAGCTTGGTGTACGCGTCGAGATCCGCGACGGTGTTCGCGGCTTCTTCGGCGACGGGCGCGTGCTCGTCGACCATCCCGAACCGGAGCTCGCAGCTGCCGAACACGAGGCGCTCGTCGTGGGTCAGCTTGTGCTTGCTGCGCTTCTTGCCGTTGACGACGAACTCGGACTTTTTCGGTGCGAACACCGTGTACGTCTGACCATCGAAGTGCACGGCGAACCCGTCGACGACGAGCGGGTCGGGCAACACGATGTCGTTATCCGGCCCCGATCCGATCGACGTGATCTTCTTGTGCAGGTGATAGATCGTTGGCGGGTGGCCGGGCGCGGTCAGGCGTAACGAGGGCATTAGTTCTCCCAACTCAACCCGATGCCCGCGCCATCCGGCGTGAGCATCGGCACGATATGGATCGAAGACACGGGGGCCTTCTTCTTCGGCCCCGGCTTGTCGAGGTCGCGGAGCTCGGGCGGCAGCAGCGACTCGTCGATCTCGGCGCGGGTCTGCGGCTTGTAGTGGAGGTAGGCGTCGACCGCGCCGAGCACCCACAACCCGAGGAAGGCAAAGCCGCTCCCGATCTCGATCTGCTGGAGCCGACGCACCTGCGTGGCATCGGCGGCCAGCACGCGCGTCGAGCGAATGCCGTACGTGTTGACCAGATAGGCCCAGATGCTCACGCTGACCGTCAGCGTGACGACCTCGCTCGCGGCGAACGCGATGCCCTTGCCAGGCTGCTTGTTCTGGAACTGGCCGACGCCGAACGGCACGAAGTTGAGATACAGCGGATGCGATTCGAACCCGATGATCGATTCGCGCAGCTTGCGGAGGTCGGCCTTGCGCTTGCGCTCTTGCTCCGCGGCGGTGCGCTGCTCGCGGTCGATCCGGGTCTGGTTGAACGCATCGATCGCGGTCTGATCACTGACGATCAGCGGATCGATCCTGGCGTTGGTATCGAACGACAGCGCCTGATCGAACTCGCGCTTGGCTCCAGGCGTATCGCCGGTCTCGAACCGACACACGCCGAGCGCGAGGTACGCATCGGCGAGATCCTTCGGATTCGCCAGCTTCGGCGGCGGGGGATAGAGCAGCGCGTTGAAGAGCGGCAGCGCGCGCGAGTACTGGCCGCCGCGATAGGCGGCCTTCGCTTGATCGAGCTCGTCGGTCGGCGCCGCGTGCGCGGCCACACCGAACGCGATCCAGACAGCGATCACCGCAGCGCGCATTTGACCTCGAGCGCCTGGCCCGCGCTCACGGTGACGGTGTGGAGATCTTCTTTGATCTTCCTGCTACCCACGAACGCGACGGTGAACACGTGCTGCGAGTCGGTCGCGTGCGTGTCGAACGTCACCGACTTGGTGCTGCCAAGCGGCCACGCCTCGTTGTCGATGATCACCGAGACATCGGCGACCTCGCACTTCGGCGTGACCGAGGCCGGGCGCAGCTCCATCGGCGCTTGAAAGCTCTTGGTGTTGTGATCGAGCTGCATATCGATCGGCATGCAACAAGGGTTCTGGATCTCGAGCTTGATCGGATCGAGCACCTTGAGCGACAGCGTGTCCCCGGTCGGCAGGAACGGACCCTGACCGCCGATCCGGTACTGCGAGCCGGCGAACAGCCCGTTGATCTTGACCTGCACCGGCTCGAGCGGGACCGCGGCATCCGGCGCGGCATCGGCGGGTACGAGGGCAGGGCGATTCGCATCGCGGGGTGCCGCGACCATGACCTCGGCGCGCGCATCGGGGATCGAGGACGCGATCTGCGCAGCGTCGGGCGGCCGGACCTCGTGCGCGACCTGGCCGTCGCGGGCATCACTACCGAGCGGCACGAGGATGTTCGGCGCGCTCGTCGCGGTGGTGCCGCGCTCGTGGATCGCGTAGCCACCGACGCACAGCACGCCGACGCCGACCACCGCGAGCAGCGCGGTCTTCAACCGCGCGCGGCGATTCAGCCGATCGAGGATCGCGAGGACCTTCTCGTTCTCGGGATCGATCGTGAGCACGCGATCGAAGACGTCGAGCGCCCCCGAGCGATCGTCGCCGTCGAGCTTGGTCTGGCCCGCCCGGGTGAGCGTGTCGACGAGCCGGGTGCGCAGCGCTTCCTCGTACGACGCGGGTGCCGAGAAGTAGCGTGCGAGCTCGGCGGGAATCTTGTCGGGCGGCAACCCTGACTCCTCGAGATACGCTTCGAGTGCGAGCACCATCTCGCCGACGGCGGAGTAGCGATCGTCGGGCAGCGCGGCCATCGCCTTGAGGATGATCCGCCCGAGCCGGTTACCGATGCGCGGGTTCGCCTGGCGGGGATCGATGAACTTGCAGTCCGCGATCCGCTTCAACACCTCGTGCGGGTTCTTGCCCTCGAACGGCAACCTCCCGACGCTGAGCTGGTACAGCACGATGCCCGCCGCGAACACGTCGGTGCGATATTCGAGCGGTCGACCCTCGACATGCTCGGGCGCCATGTACGCCGGCGAGCCGAGGAGCTGACCGGTCACGGTCAGACGCTCGAGGTCGACCATGTGCGAGATCCCGAAGTCCATCAGCTTCACGATCCCGTCGGAGCGGATCATGATGTTCTCGGGCTTCACGTCGCGGTGCAGGATCGATCCGGCGTGCGCATGGGCGAGTGCGCGACAGACCTGAAGGATGATCATCGCGCCGATCTCTGGAAATGCGATCGGCCGCTCGGTGACGAACTGCTTGAGCGTCTGGCCTTCGATGAACTCGGTGACGATGTAGCTCTCGAAGCCTTCCTTCGCGGAGTAGTCGAAGATCTCGAGGATGTTCTCGTGGCGTAGCTTCGCGACCGCCTGCGCTTCGCGCTCGAACCGATCGCGCGCTTCTTGATAGTCCGAGAGGTGCTTGTGGAGCACCTTGATCGCCACCATGCGCTTGAGCTGCCGATCGAGGCCGCGATACACGATCGCCATGCCGCCCTGGCCGACTCGCTCGAGCAGCTCGTACTTATCGATGACCTGACCGACCTGGATCACAAGACGCTCATCCGGAGCCAGACCCTCCTGGCTCCTCCCTGACATGGATGTCAGGCAGGGTTCCCTACGTTCATCGGACCACGAGATCGGTCGATGAGGTTGTCTAACCGGGGAAAGATACGTCGCTTATCGAACCCCGGACAAGGTGGATCGGATGGCAGCCACTGACGAAAATGGCGCGAGCCTTGACTTGGGGCCGCGAACCGATTACCTAAACGGCCTCTCGGAGACCCAGGCACGTAGCTCAGTGGGAGAGCACTACCTTGACACGGTAGGGGTCAGGAGTTCAATCCTCCTCGTGCCTACAGCAGTTTAGAATGGTTCGCGTGACACTACGAATTGCGGTGGTAGTGGCACTCCTCGGCGCATGCGGCTTCCACCCGGGGCTCGCAGGTAGTGGGGCGTCCGACGATGCATCCACCGGCGATGGTGGTGGCAGCGGGACGCACGATGGCGGTACGGGCAGCGACGGTGGGGTGACGACCGGCCGCTGTAGCTCGCCAGGCGCGTTTCGCGACGACTTCTCGACCGCCCTGACCACGAACTTCACCGGCCACTGGATCGTCGGCGCCAATGCGACGGTGACGACGGGCAGGCTCTCGGTGACGCCGTCCTCGGCGACCGCGTTCGCGGGGATTCTCGCCAAGCACGCGATCGACATCACCAACGCGAACGTCAGCATCGAAGTGCCGGCGATGATCACGAACGCGGATGCGACGGCAGGGTTGTTCCTCTTCAGCGGCGACGTCGTGCACTACCTCGCGATCTACCAGCAGCTGGGCATGCTTGTCGCCGAGTACGACCTTGGCGCGGGTCCGCAGGCAACGAAGATCGCGTACGACGGCACCGCCCAACACGCGTGGCGGATCGCAGAGGCGAGTGGCCAGATCACGTTCCAGTACTCGGCTGATAGCGCGAGCTGGACGACCTTTGGCCCGACGATCGCGACCCCAGCGTTCGCCACGAACCTCGAGATCTTCCTCGGCGGGTTGGCCTACGACAACCAGATGCATGGCACCGCACAGTTCGATAACTTGAACACGGCCGCGGCTCCGGCGACGTGGTGCAAGGCCAGCACGTTCCTCGACCGGTTCGCGCGGACCAGCATCGGGTTTGACTGGACGCGTCGGCTCAACCCGACGAATGGCAATGGCTGCACACCGACGGTGAATGCCGGCGCGCACTTCGACCAGGCCTCGAATACGAATGCCAGCCGGTGCTGGCTCGCCACACAGAAGGCCTTCGATCTAAAAGACTCGAGCGCGATGATCGACGTCGTGGTGCCGGCCAGCCCACCCGCGAGCTGGTCGGTGTTCTTGCGCGCGATCAACGACGATCTCGACGCGTTCTACATCCTGCTCCAGTCGGGCCAGATGTGCTCGCAGGTCAACTCGAACGCCCCCGTATGCGCCCCGTACGTCGCGGGCAGCACCTTCTACCGCCTCCGCGAGACCGCCGGGACGCTCTACTTCGAGACCAGCCCCGATGCGACGGCGTGGAGCGTGGTGTCGCAGGTCGCGACGCCGTTCTCGCTCGCGAGCACGCACTTCGAGATCGGCACCGCGACGACGAACAGCATCGGCACCGCCCAGCCGCTGACCATTTCGTTGTTCAACACCACCCCATAAATGCGCTCGGGCGTTCGACGAGTGCGCCAAACCTCAACTTGATGTACAACCCTGGCCTACTCAGGAGACCCAGAGACGCATGATTTCGCAGAGTGACTTTCAATGAACGGTCGGCCGCCTGGTGGTCGCTTCGATCGCCGCCGCCCCGAACAGGGCCTTCGCATCAATCACCGGATTCGTGTTCCGGAGGTCCGCGTCATCACCGAAGAGGAACAGCTCGGCGTCCTGCCTACGCATGAAGCGTTGCGCTTGGCCGAGGAGCGCGGGTTGGATCTCGTCGAGATTTCGCCCCGCGCGTTCCCGCCGGTGTGCAAGATCATGGACTACGGCAAGTACAAGTACGAGGAAGCGAAGAAGAAGCAGCAAGCTCGCAAGCGCGCCTCGACCGTAGAGACCAAAGAGATCAAGTTCCGCCCCAAGACCGAAGGCCACGACATGGCCTTCAAGGTGAAGCACGTCCGTCGCTTCCTCGAGGGTGGCAACAAGGTTCGGCTCGCCGTGGTGTTCCGTGGTCGCGAGATCACGCACCCGAAGACCGGCATGAACGTGCTCAACAACGTCGTCGAGATGTGCGCTGACATCGCGAGCGTCGAGGCCACGCCGAACATGGAAGGTCGGCGGATGATCATGGTGATCGCGCCGAAGCCGGGCGTCGTGCGCAAGGCGCAGGAGCTCAAGAAGGCGCAGTACCAGGCCGCCCAAGCAGCCGACGCGCAGAAGCGCGGACCTGGTGGGCCGAATCAGAAGGCGCCGCCACCGCCGGAAGAAGATGACGATGATGATCTCGATGAAGACGAGATCAACGCTGATGTCGACGACAGCGACGACGACGAAGACGTGACCCCCGAAACTCCCGAGACGCCTCCGACGCCGACGGCGTCGTAAGCCTCCGAGAGTTAAGGGAAACCGCCCGAGCGCGATCGCGACCTCGTGGAAGTGCCTGAAACGGCGCAAAACCACTTGTCACGATCGAATCGCTCGGGCATATAAGCCACCCGTTTAGCGCCCTTCCGGGAGCGACAGTAGCCATGCCCAAGGTCAAGACACACTCAGGTGCCAAGAAGCGGTTCTTCAAGACCGCCTCCGGCAAGTTCAAGTTCGCCCGCGCTTACAAGCGCCACCTCTTGACGGGCCGTAGCCAGAAGCGGAAACGTCAGCTCCGCAATGCGCACTACGTTCCGCCCGCGCACTATCATCAGATCGACATTCTGCTGCCGTACGCGTAGAGAGTAAGAGAAAGTAAAAGACGATGCCCCGCGCAAAACGAGGATTCAAAGCACGCCGCCGCCGCAACCGCCTTCTGAAGTGGGCGAGCGGTTTCCGTGGCAAGCGCAGCAGCTCGCATGCTGTCGCGAACGAAGCCGTGCAGCACGCATGGCTCCACATGTACCGCTCGCGCAAGCAGCGGAAGCGTGACTTCCGTGCGCTGTGGATCCAGCGCATCAACGCTGCTGCTCGTCTGCACGGCATCAGCTACTCGAAGCTGATCGGCAAGCTCAACACCGCGGCGATCCAGCTCAACCGCAAGATGCTCGCCGACATCGCGATCAGCGATCCGGTGGCATTCAAGACGATCGTCGGCGCGTAGCTCGTCGATCTCGCGCCGAACTGATTCGGCGCTCCCCCAACGATGGCGGCTTCGCGAGAAGCCGCCGTTTTTGCGTTTGGAGACGTATGTCGGATTTGATTTCGAACCTCGAGAAGCTCGGCGACGAGTTCGGCACGGTCATCGCGCCCCTGGCCGACGAGCAGGCGATCCGCGCGGCGCAAGCGCAGTTCCTCGGCAAGAAGGGCAAGGTCTCCGAGCTGATGAAGGAGCTCGGCAAGCTCCCGCCCGCGGAGCGACCGCTCGTCGGTGCCGCGGCGAACAAGGTCAAGGCAACGATCGAGGAGCTCACCGCGGCGCGGCTGAACGAGCTCGCCCAGATCGTCGCGCGCGCCGATCTCGCGCGCTCGGTCGACGTCACGCTGCCGGCTCGCCCAGTCGGCGGAGGACACCTGCATCTGCTCTCGCAAGTCCGCCTCGAGGCCGTGCAGATCTTCGCGGAGCTCGGCTTCGTGATGGCGGAAGGCCCGCAGATCGACACCGACTGGAACAACTTCGAGGCGCTCGCGCTGCCCAAGGAGCATCCCGCGCGCGACATGCAGGACACCTTCTACATTTCGCCCGAGATCGTGCTGCGCACCCACACGAGCCCGGTCCAGGTCCGCACGATGCTGACCCAGGAGCCGCCGATCCGGATCATCGCGCCCGGGCACGTCTATCGCCGCGACGATGACCCGACCCACTCGCCGATGTTCACGCAGCTCGAAGGGCTCGCGGTCGATACCGATATCTCGTTCTCGGATCTCAAGGGCACGCTACTCCACTTCGTGAAGCGGTTCTTCCAGCGCGATCTCGCGATCCGCTTGCGTCCGAGCTACTTCCCGTTCGTCGAGCCGGGTGCGGAAGTCGACATGCAGTGCAGCTTCTGCGGCGGCTCGGGCTGCCGGCTGTGCAAGTTCACCGGCTGGATCGAGATCGGTGGCGCGGGCATGGTCGATCCCGACGTGTTCGCGAATTGTCGGATCGATAGCGAGCGCTACACCGGGTTCGCGTTCGGCATGGGCCTCGAGCGCATGGCGATGCTTCGCCACAACGTCACGGACATCAAGTTCTACTACGAGGGTGATCTCCGCTTCTTGGAGCAATTCTGATGAAGGTCCTCTGGAGCTGGCTGCTCGAGCTATGTGATTTCGATCAGCAACCCACGGTCGAAGAGGGCGCGAAGGCGCTTACCCGAGGCGGTCTCGAGATCGAAGGGATGACGAATCTCGGCGCCGGGTTCTCCGGCGTCGTCGTCGCACAGGTCGTCGGCAAACAACCGCATCCGCAAGCCGACAAGCTCACGCTCGTCGACGTGATCATCGAGAAGGGTGGGCCCGCGACGCAGGTCGTGTGCGGTGCGCCGAACGTTCCGGAGCCGGGACGTAAAGTGCTGTGGGCGCAGATCGGCGCGACGCTGCCGGGTGGCCTCACGCTCCAGCCCAAGGCGGTCAAGGGCATCGTCTCGCCAGGCATGCTGTGCGCCGAGGACGAGCTCGGGCTGTCCGAGGATCACGCTGGGATCGTGGTGCTCCCGGCCGATGATCAGACCGCACTCGGTTCGCCAGCGCAGGTCGCACTCGGCCTGAACGATTGGATGCTCGAGGTCAATGCACCCGCGAATCGCGGCGACGTGCTCGGTCATCTCGGCATCGCCCGCGAGTTGTGCGCGGTGCTCCGCGGGAAGCTCGTGTGGCCCGATGCGGACCTCACGCAGTTCACCCGCGGCAGCGCAGACACCCTCGAGATCAAGATCGCCGATCCCAAGCTCTCGCCGCGCTACACCGCGCGCTACCTCGAAGGGGTCCGGGTGGGCCCGTCGAGCGCGCGGATCGCGCAGCGGTTGCGCGGCGTCGGCGTGCGTTCGATCTCGAACGTCGTGGACGTCACGAACTACGTGTTATTCGAGCTCGGCACGCCACTGCACGCGTTCGATGCCGCGAAGCTCGCGACTCGCACGATCGGCGTGACGCCCGCGCGAGATGGCGAGCAGTTCACGACGCTCGACAACATCCATCGCACCCTGGTGCCTGGCGACATCGTGATCCGCGATGGCGACAAGGCGATCGCGCTCGCGGGTGTCATGGGCGGTCTCGAGACCGAGGTCACCGCAAGCACGACGCGCGTGTTGCTCGAAGCTGCGAGCTTTCAGCCGGTCGCGATCCGGCGCACCGCGAAGCGCTTGAACCTGCCATCCGAGGCATCGCTGCGGTTTGGCCGCGGTGTCGATCCAGATCTCGTCGCGTTCGCCTCGGCGCGCGCGGCGCGGCTGATGTGTCAGCTCGCAGGCGGCACCGTCAGCGACCCGCTCTTCGCTGCGTATCCTGGCAAGAAGGCGCCCATCACGATCGACGTGCGCTTGCCGCGGCTCCAGATGCTCACCGGCGTGGCCTCGCTCGATGCGGCGACGTGCACCGACGCGCTCACTCGCCTCGAGTTCGTGGTGACCGCGCAGGGCGAGCACCTCGCGGTCACGCCGCCGAGTGCGCGCGGAGATGTCACGCGCGAGGTCGACGTGATCGAAGAGGTGCTGCGGATCAGCGGCTACGAGCAGGTCGCATCGACCCTGCCCGCATTGCGCAAGGTTCCGGCCGAGGCCGAGATCCACGTCGGCGATCTCGCGCGCCGCGCGCTCGCGCAGGCCGGAGGGTACGAAGCGATCACCTATGGCTTCCAGTCCGTGGAGCGTAACGGCGCGCTCGGGCTCGCCGCCTCCGACAAGCGCAGCCAACCTATCGCGGTGCGCAACCCGATGAGCGCCGAGCAAGCGGTGATGCGCACGTCGTTGCTGCCGAACTTGATCGCGGCGATCGCGCGCAACCAGAGCTTCGGCCGCCCCGATGTCTGCTTGTTCGAGGTCGGCAGCGTGTTCTTGCGGCGCGGCGAGGGCGTAGGCGAGCAACAGCCGCACGAGCTCGCCGACGAGCCGGTGTGGGCCAGCGGCGTGCTCGCTGGGAAGCGTCGCGGCCAGCTCGGTGCCGGTACCGCGTGGGACGCATTCGATGCCAAGGCGTTCGCGCTCGAGGCGATCCGTGCGGTCGCTGGCGACGTCGAGGTCCGCACGAACGCGACCACTGCGATCACGTTTCTTCATCCCGGTGTCGCGGGCGAGCTCGTGATGGACCGGCGCGTGATCGGCTGGTTCGGCGAGCTCCATCCGGACGTGCGCGCGAAGCTCGGGGTCACCGGTCCGGCCTTCGCGTACGAGGTCGATCTCGAAGCGCTGGCGCCAGCAACGCCCCCGCAGATGAAGCCGATCCCGAAGTTCCCGGGCACGGAGCGCGACGTGTCGCTGCTGCTCGCCGAGACCATCCCGGCCGGCCGCGTCCGCGACGTGATCGCGGCGGTGGGCGAGGCGCTCGTCACGGGTGTGCGCGTGCTCGAGGACTATCGCGACGCGAAGCTCGGCGCCGGCATGAAGAGCATGCTGTGGTCGATCGCGTATCGCTCGCCGGAGCGCACGCTCACCGATGCCGAGGTCGAAAAGGCGCACGAGGGCATCGTGGCGCGGCTCGTCGAGAATCTTCCGGCGCAGCGCCGCTAAACTATTTCAAGACGCCGCCGAGCGAGGCGTCGAGCTGGCTATCGATGAGCCGCAACACGCTATCGACCTCGGGCTCGTCGATCGCGAGCTGGGTCATCAGCTGTTCGCGAGTCGCCTCGAACAGGGTCTCGCGAATCGTCGCGAGCCAGCGAGCGGCGGTCGAGCGGTTGACGCGATAGAGCTTCCCGATCTCGTCGATCGAGAGGTCATCGCGAAACCGGTAACGCAGGAGCGTGCGATCGCGGTCCGTGAGGAGCTGTGCGGCGTCTCCAAACGCTCGGCGAAACTCGTCGCGATAGGCCTGCTTGATGTTCGCGAGCATCGGATCGAACGCGGCCGCGTCGGCGACGCCTGCAGCATCGATCGGCACGTGCTTGCGCGCGCGCATCAGATCGATCGCAGTCCGGATCGCCGCCGCGCGCAACCACGCGCGAAGATCGCCACGCCCCGAGTACGACGCGAGGCGTGGAATTTCGTCGGCACCGACCAGGAACAGCCGTTCGCGCAACTTCGCAGCAGCGTCTTGCGCCAGGCCACGATCGAACGAACGGGCGAGCGCTGCCACGATCTCGGGTGCGTACACGTTCTCGAAGTGGGCGAGGGCACCCGCGTGATCGATCGAACAACCGTAGGTGGTCCACAGCGCGCCCGCTCTTAGCCCGGCGAGCACCGGCAGACCTTGGCGATCGAAGGTGACCCGCTCGCCGACGTGCGCGGCGAAGCCGGTGGGCTCGAGCTCGACCCCGGGACACTCGCTGCGGGCTCGTGCGACGAGGTCTGCTAGGTCCTGCTCGAGCACGGTAGCGTCCGCTGCCGCGTCGCTGGCGTCACGTGTCGCGAGGCGCGAGAGGAACGCACCGGCTAGAGCAGTTGCCACACCTCGAACGTAACACGCGACGTGCGAATCATCCCGAGGCGTCTCGCGTTGTCATGTTAGGAACCTGGCGTGGCTTGTCTCTCTGTCGACCAGATCGCGCGCTACGTCGCCGGCGACAGCGTGCACTCGACCGAGAGTGCCGAGGTCCAGGTGCACGTCGATGGTTGCGAGCCATGCCGCCAGAGCATCACGGCGATGGTCAAGGCAAGTCGTGCCGAGCGCGCGACGATGCTCGGTCGCTACATCGTCATCGACGAGCTCGGCGCCGGCGGCATGGGCGTGGTCTATCGGGCGTTCGATCCGGAGCTCGGTCGGAACGTCGCGGTGAAGGTGTTGCATGCCGCGCCTACTGACGAGGCGCGAGCCCGGCTCGCACGCGAAGCACGAGCGCTCGCAGCGCTCTCGCATCCGAACGTGGTCGCGATCTACGATCTGGGCACCGCGAGCAGCGGCGAGCTGTTCCTCGCCATGGAGCTCGTCCCAGGCACCACGCTGCGACGCTGGCTCGCGGATCAGCCGCGAAGTCCGGCCGCGATCTGCGAGGTGCTCGCGCAGGCCGCGCGCGGGCTCGCTGCCGCCCATGCGGCGGGTATCGTCCATCGCGACTTCAAGCCCGAGAACGTGCTGGTCCGCGATGATGGCCGTGCGCAGGTTTCGGACTTCGGGCTCGCGCGAACCGTCGACGCGGCACACGAGCTCGATCGCGCCGTGCTCGGGACCATCCCGTACATGGCACCGGAGCAGGTCGTGGGAGAGGTCGCCGATGCGCGCAGCGATCAGTTCAGCTTTGCCTGCGTGATCGTCGAGGCGCTCACCGGTCAGCGCCCGTTTCGCGCGGGCTCGCTGACCGAGCGAAGGGATGCGTTCGCGCGCGCGGATGCACCGGCGCTGGGCAAGCTCGCCGCACATCTCCGTCCGATCGTGAAGCAGGCCCTCGCGATCGATCCGCTCCACCGTTGGCCGGCGATCGAACCCTTGGTGCGGGCGCTCGCACCTCGCCGATGGCGGCGTCGGTGGCTCGCGGTCGCGCTCGCGGGCGCCGCACTCTCGGCCGCCGCTGGCGTTGCCTGGGCTCATGCACGGAGCGAGGCGGCGCCGTGCGCATCCCCACCGGCGATCGCCGACGCGTGGCGTGCGGAGGACCGGGGCGCACTCGAGCGTGCGTTCCGGGCGAGTCAGCGACCGTTCGCCGAGATCGCGATCCACCAGGTCGAGGGCGTCTTCGATCGCTACGCCGACCGGTGGCGCGCGATCCACCTCGATGCGTGCGAGGCAACCTACGTCCGCCACGACCAATCGGCCGAGCTGCTCGATCGCCGCAACGGGTGTCTCGAGGAGCGCCGTGCGGCGCTCGCCCAGCAGGTCGTCGTGTTCGGCTCGGCGGATCCGGCACTCGTCGATCGCGCCGCTCGGCTCGCGAACGAGCTACCGTCGCTCGAGGCTTGCAACGATCGCAAGGCGCTGCTCGCGGTGGTGCCACTTCCGAGTGACCTGGGTCGGCGCGCGCAGATCCAACCGCTGCGTGGCGAGATCGTCGCGGCCGAAGTACTCGAGCGCAGCGCGCGCTACGCCGATGCGAAGGCCGCGATCGCGAGGCTGCGCCCCCTCGTCGAGCGCCTCGCGTATCCGCCGCTGACCTCGATGCTCGATCAACTCGTCGGCGTCATGGCCGAGGAGCTCCACGATCGGCAAGCGGCGATCGCCGCCTTCGATCATTCCGCGACCCAGGCCGAAGCCGGAGGCGATGACATCGCGAAGGCCCGCGCCTTGATCGGTGGCGCACGCGTGCGCGGTTTTGCCAACATAGAGCCCGAGCTCGTGACACGGCTCTTCGAGCAAGCGCGCGCCGCGCTCGCTCGAATCGGAGGTGATCCGGATCTCGAGGTTCGGCTCGAGCTTTCGCTCGGTGGCATCGCGCTGGTTCGCGGCGATTTCGCGGCCGTGGTGCCTCACGATCGTGCGGCACTCGCCGGCGCGGAGAAGGTGTATGGACCTCACGATCTGCGTACAGCAAGTGTACGCGGCGAGCTCGCCACGGCGCTCGAACGGACGGGCGAGTACGACGAGGCCGCGCGCCTCGCAGTCGAGGCCATCGCGGATCTGGAGCGCACCCTCGGCGCGACCCATCCGCGGACGACGCTCGTGCGTGGCGCGTGGAGCCAGATCCTGTTCGCGCAGGGCAAGTACGACCAGGCGCTCGTCCAGCAGCAGCAGATCCTCGAAGCGACGAAGGCCTCGTCCGGCGATCAGAGTGCCGCGACCTGGCGCGTGCTCAGCGATCTCGCACGCAGCCACGAGGCGAAGGCAGAGTACGCAATCGCCCTCGCGCTCGACGAGCAGGCGCGAGTCATCGTCGATCGGACCGATGGCACCAACCACCCGAACGCCGTGTTGATCCGCGTGAACATCGCGAGCGCGCAGCTCGAGCTCGGCCACACCGACGATGCGGTGGCCACGTTTCGCGAAGCGATCCGGCTCTCGAACACCGCCGTCGGCCCCGACAATATCTTCGCGGCGAACGCGCAGAACGGCATCGCCCAGGCATGGCGCGAGTCGCGACCGCGAGAGGCCCGGCTTGCGGCAGAAGAGGCACTGCGCCTGTTCCGCAAGCTCGAGGGCGAAGATCATCCCGATACCGGGCGCGGCTACGA
>JANXOP010000003.1 GCA_025357755.1 Kofleriaceae bacterium
TGATCGGCCAGAAGCTGGTCGTCCTGGCATCGATGATCCACATCACGTTCCTGACCACGCGAGTGGCGCGCGGCTGATACGCTCTAGCGATGCTCAATCGCGGCGACTCTCGAACGCTCGTAGCGATCGTGACAACGGCCATCCTCGCCTCGACGATCACGTCATTACTCGTTCGTCCCGACAACACCCGCATGCACGAGCTCGAGATCCGCGTCCGGACGCTCGAGCTCGCGGCTGAACGAACGCCGTCTCCGGTCGCGTTGCCGGAGCGCAAATGACGCTCACCCATCTGCGACCCGGTGCCGCCGCCGCGCTCGCGGCGTGGCACCAGATGATCGCTCTGCGCGACCTGTCGAACCTGGCCTCGATCATCGATCCACAGGCCTCGTTTCGATCGCCGATGGCGCACACCGCCTACGAATCGGCGGAGGCCGTGATCCTGGTGCTAGGTACCGCGTTCTCGGTGTTCGAGAACTTCACGTACCACCGCGAGCTGGCGACCGATGATGGCCTCAGCGTCGTGCTGGAGTTCAGCGCCACCATCGGTGACAAGCAGCTCAAGGGCATCGATCTCATCCGCTTCACCGAGGCCGGAAAGATCATCGAGTTCGAAGTGATGGTCCGCCCGATGAGCGGCTTGCAAGCGCTCGGCACCGAGATGGCCAAGCGCGTCGGGCACCAGATGCCGGCGTTCAAAGCGAAGTAGTCAGTTCGGGCCGACGGTCGCATCCTCGATCATCACCGCGTACGCGTAGCCCGCGCCGAAATCCTTGTTCGTCGCGATGTTGCCGCGCACGGTGACGACATCGTCCTTGTTGACGGTCGCTGCGGTCGTCACCGTGAGATCGTTGGTGCCCGCGGCGCCAGTGCCATCCTGGATGTGCAGCCAGTTCTTGCCGAGGATGCCGTTGTTGACCTTGACGACCTTGCCGCGCACGACGACGGGCTTACCGGTGAGCGTCGCCTTGCCGGCGAAGATCGCCGCGATCGTGGTGCCGCCCTTCGCGGGCTCGATCTTGCCGACCGGAGCACTCGGCGTGGCGATCGTGACGGCAGGTGCCGTCGCACCGCCCGCGACCGGCAGTGCCGAGACGAAGTAGATCTGGTCGAACGTGCGCTTCAGCGTGTCACTGCGGAAGGCGGTCATCAGCGAGCCGCGCGTCTGGCCGACCTTGGCGCCGACCACGAGCGGCGTCTCCGGACCTGCCACCCACGCTTGCGAACCACCACGCTCGAGCTTCGCGTAGGTGTAGCCGCCCGAGCTCATCGTCTCGACGACGGTGCCCGAGACATCGTTCTCGGTGATCGGGCCGGTGCCGTCACCGGGCGCCACGGTCGGTGCGCTCGGCGCGGGCGCGACGCCCGGCGCGGGTTTCGGTACTGCCGCGACCGCCGCAGGGACCGGCATGTCACCACCACGGGGCGGCGGCGGCGCAGTTTCCTTGGTGCAGGCCGCGACGCCAAGAATGACCGAAACCAGCGCGAGCGAACGAATCAGCATGCGCTCGTCATAGCACGCGACGATTCAGGGCGTCGCCGTGATCGCGGCGGCCGCAGCGACGGTATCGGTCCCGCGCGAGGCGCTACAAGATGTCGCACCCGCCGTCGCGAGGTCGCGCCAATGGACCAACAGGGGCTCGAAGTCCTGGGCCGATCCCGCCGTTTTGCGTGAGAGTGACCGGCCGATGTCCGAGCTGCTCGCCAAGTTCGTCGCTGCGTTCAAGCGCGGCATCGAAGGCGAGATCAAGGCGGTGCAGAGTGCGTCGACCACCTCCGAGGTCGGGCTCGCGAACGGCGAGGACCTCGGCGCGCTTCGCTACACGTTCGAAGCGACGAACGACAAGCTGACCGTGGGCACCGCGTGCACGTTGCGCGCGCCGCGAGGCGAGCAACGCGTGACGATCGAGCGCGTCGATGCGGCGCGGGTCACGCTCGCGGCGACGCAAGCGATCGATCTCGCGGCGCCGGCGACGCTGTTGCTCGCGCCATGGTTTCTCTACGATCGCATGCTGCAAGCCCTCGATGGGCTCGGCGAGAGCCACGCGGTGGACAACGCGCTCGCGCTGTTCGGCAAGCACCCGCCGAGGCACACGCCGAGCGAGCTCCGCGCGGATCATAGCGCGCTCGATCCCAGCCAGCGCGCCGCGGTCCAGCTGTGTGGTGACAGCTCGCTCGCCTTTATCTGGGGGCCTCCTGGCACCGGCAAGACCGTCACGCTGACGAACGTGATCGAGGAGCTACTCGCACGCGGCAAGCGCATCTTGCTCGCCTCGACCACGAACGCCGCGATCGATCAGGTCCTCGCGAAGCTCGCGAAGCGCCCCTGGTTCGCCGCATCGGTCGAGGCAGGTACGACCTTGCGCCTCGGCCGCAGCGAGGCCGACACGCACGGCGCCGAGCTCGGCGACATCGTGCGGCGGTTGCGCGGCACGTACCGCGGATCGCTCGAGCGCTTGCGTGCGCGGATCGCCGAGGTCGCGCAGATCGTGACGTACGCGAGGTCCCTGTGCGACGAGCTCGAGCGCGTGATCGCACCGCAGCAGACGCTGTTCGCCGAGCCGCGCCAGGCCCTGCGTGCTGGCGCCCTCGCCCGCGTCTTCGCGCCGGGTCACGCCGACGTGGTCGCGCGCCTCGAGCCCTATGCGCAGCTCCGCGTGATCGAGCTCCGCATCGAGCGGCTCGAGCGCATCCGCGTACTCGCGAAGGCCCAGGTCTCGATCGCCGCGGCGGCCGATCGCGACCTCGAGGCGCGCTTGGTCCGCGATGCGAGCCTCGTGATGTGTACGCTCACGAATGCATATCTCTCGCCGCTCATGACCGGTCAGCGCTTCGATGTCTTGATCGCGGAGGAGGCCGGCATGGCGACGCTCCCTCCGCTGTTCTACGCGGCGTGCCTGTGCACCGAGAGCGCGATCGTCGTCGGCGATCCACGCCAGCTCCCTCCGATCGTCCAATCCGATGATGACCTCGTACGCCGCTCGATCGGCCGCAACATCTTCGATGTCGCGGTGCCGGATCCCGAGCACTCGGATCGTGTCGCGATGTTGAGGGTCCAGTACCGCATGCATCCCGCGATCGGCTCGCTCGTCGGCCAACTCTTCTATGGTGGCCGCCTCGTCCACGCCGCCGATCCGACCGCGACCACCGCGATCGCGGCGCGTGCACCCTTTGCCGGTCAGCCGATCGTGGTCGTCGATACCGCGGGCCGCACGACCTGCGAGCGCTCCGAGAAGGGCAGCTCGCGGGTCAACCGCGGCTCGGCGGTGATCACGGCGGACCTCGCGCTCGAGGCGGTGCGCGCAGGGTCCGTCTCGATCGCGGTGATCACGCCGTACGCCGCGCACGCCGCCGAGGTCCGCAAGCTGCTCGTGCAGCGGAGGATCAGCGATCAGGTCGAGTGCAGCACGATCCATCGCTTCCAGGGTCGCGAGTGCGACGTCGTGATCATCGATCTCGTCGACGCGGCACCGATGCGCCAGAGCGCGCTGGTCGGCGAGACGCCGAACCTCTTGAACGTCAGCATCTCGCGCGCTCGCGGCAAGCTCGTGATCGTCGCCGACGTGGCCTACTTCACGAGCGGTCTGGTCGCATCCCTGCTCGCCGCTGCCGTGGCGCAGTCAGCTCACAGCGTGCAGATCGACAGCGCGCCGTGACAACCGCGGTCCTTGCCGAAAAGCTATACCCGCGGCCAGATCGCAGCGCCCGTCATACTCGGGCGACCGAGGAAGTAGCCCTGAGCGAGCTCGATACCCGAGCCGATCACGACGTCGAGCTCCTCCTGCGTCTCGATACCCTCGGCGACCACGACCGCACCTTGCGCGCGGCACAGGTCGTTCAGCGAGTGGAGTAGGGTCGCCTGCGGCGAGCCGTTCGTGACGCCCGCGATGAGCTCGCGATCGAGCTTCACGAACTCGGGCTGGAGCTGCGCGATGTACGCGATGTTGGAGTAGCCCGCGCCGAAATCGTCGAGCGCGATCGTATGGCCACGCTCGCGCAGGGTCTTCAAGTTGGTATCGGAGAACCGGTAGCGCAGGAGCGGCGAGCCCTCGGGGATCTCGATCACCAGCTTGCCGGTGTGCTTGGCGATCGGATCTTCGTCCTCGACGATGTCTTGGTCGTCGAGCTCCCACGGATGGACGTTGAGGAACAGGGTCGCGCCCTTCACGGCATCGACCGATTGGCGGCGAAGCTCGCGACCGAGCTTCGTGATCGCGTGTTGCTCTTGTGCCGCGGCGAACAGATGCAGTGGCGAGGCAATCTGCGCGACCTTGCAGCGAGCGAGCGCCTCGTAGCCGTAGACCCGACCGGTCGAGAGCTCGAGCACCGGTTGCAGATGGACAAAGATCTGACCTCGATCGATCGCGTCCTCGACCGAGGGAGGCTTCACGAGCCTCGTCATCTTCGCCGTCGAAAAATCCCCCAGTGTCAGCGCCCCGCCCACCCTCATGCCTTCTGAATCGACCAAGCGCCGAAGATGTTGAGCGCCTTACATCTTCAAGCCGTGCTCGGCCATCACCGCGGTATTTCGCGCATCCGCACGCTGCGAGGCGGGCCGGGCATCGAGCCGCGCCACATAGGCTGCGAGCTTCGGGCGATTCTCGAGCTGGCCGAACTTCATCATGTAGCGCACGGTGCCACCGAAGATCACGTCGGCCATCGAGAACTGCGCTCCGAGCACGTAGTCGCCGGTCACCGCCGAATCGAGCGCGCCCATCATCGCCTCGTAGTCGCCCCACCCCGCCTGGCTCGACTTGAACTCCCACTTGCTGGCCTTCGCCATCGTTCCCGGCTCGATCACCGAAGGCGCGAAACACGACCAGCGCAGGTACGCGGCACGGTTCGGATCGTCGAACCTCGGCGCGAGCGTGCCGAGCGCGTAGCGGTCCGCGAGGTAAAGCGAGATCGCGCACGCCTCGGTCACGACCGCATCGCCATCCGTGAGGATCGGCAGCTTACCCATCGGATTGAGATCGGTGATGTCCGGAGCCTTCTGGCCGCCCTTCATGATGTCGACG
>JANXOP010000008.1 GCA_025357755.1 Kofleriaceae bacterium
TCCTTACTTGAGCGTCGCTCGCTGGTCGCAACTGGCCTGCCTCTCCACCGAAGTGAAGAGCACGTTGCCGACCGCCGAGGCCGCCTCAGAAATGGGGCGATGTAATCGTCGCCAGCGGGGAGATGTAATTGTCGCTCAGCATCGTTGCGACCACATTCACGACACAGGCTGCCGCGGAGCTGATCGTGCGTGCTCGAACTCGACTCCTCCAAAATGGTCAACTCGACGCCGCCGAACAGATCCTCGCGGCCCGGATTGGCACGGTGAACTCGGTCAGCGGCGCGCTGGTTACCGAGTTCGCGTTCGAACTCGGGCTGTCACCTGCGATGCGCGTACTCGATGAGGCTGGCGCCGAAATCGAACTTCGTCGCGCGCTGTCACGTGTGGTCTCCGACGAGCTCGCCGAAGAGCTGGACGGGCTTTGCAGCTGCTTCGAGAACGAGCGAGACTGGCGCGGCGAGGTTCGCCAAATCATCGAGAGTGCTCGAGCCAACTGGATCACGGCCGCTGGGCTCACTGCGTGCGCCGCGCGCTCGTGCGCAGACTTGGATGTTTGCCTGGGACCGACGACCACTGACGATCTCGACGGCATGTTAACGACGGTGATAGGCGCGGCGCTCGCCACGATCGCGGTGAACGGCGACGAAACGAAGGGCACTGCTACCTATGTCGAGACACTTCGCACGTGCTTGGCCGACCTCTTGTCCGGCCGCAGCCTGCGGTGGGGAATGTGGGCGATGCTCGCCAAGGAGCGGCCAACAAAGCGTTCTCTCGCTAGCGGGATTGCAGTCAGCGAGGTCGCCCGGCGTCACATCGAGCACCCGCGCTTGCGCGCGAACATGCACAGGTTCGTCACGCTTGTCTTCGAAGTAGCAGCAGCGAGTATCGACGCCTACCAGGCGCACAAGCGAGCTCGCGGTGTTGTCGACTTTGTCGACCAAGAGGGACTCGCGCTCGAGTTGCTCCGACGATCCGACGTACGTGCCGCACTCGCGGGCCAACTCGACCTCGTGCTCGTAGATGAATTCCAGGACACGAGCCCGCTGCAGCTCGCCCTATTTCTGGAGCTCGCAACTTTGGCTTCGGAGTCGTTGTGGGTAGGAGATCCCAAGCAGGCGATCTACAGCTTCCGAGGAACTGATCCGGCGTTGATGGACGCGGCCATCGAGGCGCTGAGCTCGGGACCAGGCGACCCCGACTTCGTAGCCCAGGCCGCAAGCACCGTCGGACGGCATGCAGAGGCGCTGAAGATCTCGTACCGAAGTCGGCCGGCACTCGTTGCTCTTACGAGCGATGTCTTCGCTCGTGCCTTCGCCTCGCAGGGGATCGCGGAGGACACGACGCGCCTCGTTCCCGAGCACAGCAGCGAGGTTTCGGATCTCGGGTCGGTGCTCGAGTACTGGCCGATAGAGCTCGAACGCGCCGAGAACACCCATAATGATCATGGCCGCGCGTCCGCTGTGGCAAATGGTGTCCTCGAGCTCCTCTCGCGGAAGACCTACGTGCGAGAGGGACAAGACCGTCGTGTTGCGCGCCCCGCCGACATCTCCGTTCTCTGTCGCACGAACAAGCAATGCCAGGCAGTCGCTGACGCACTTGGCTCGGTCGGCGTTCCGGTCGTGGTTCCCCGGATGGGACTGCTCGCAACGTTAGAGGGCCAGCTGCTTCGTGCCGGTCTCGCTCTGTGGGTTGATCCGAAGGACGGCTTGGCAGCCGCCGAGCTCGCACGAATCGTGGACTATCCAACCGATCTCGACGGCTTTGTCGCATGCGTTCTATCCGCGCCGGGCGCGGAGGCGTTTCGAGATCGCCCGATCGTCACCAGCGTCCTCGCGGCTCGTGAGGCTGCGCCGGACCTCGCACCCGTCGCGGCGCTCGAAGCAACCATCAGTGCGATCGATCTGCGAGGCTTGTGCGCCGGATGGGGGAACGCACCGCAACGGCTGGCTAACCTCGATGCTCTGCGTGCGCACGCCACCGCGTACACGGCTGAAGCCGGTGCCAGCGGGAGCGCCGCGACTCTGACTGGATTGCTGCGGCACCTCGACCTCCTCGCGCCAAGATCACAGCGGTGGAATGATGCACGCACCGATAGGCAAGCACTGCTCGTCGGTAACGATGCGGTCACGATCCTGACCTGGCATCGAGCGAAAGGTCTCGAGTGGCCGATCACGGTCTTGTTCGGGCTCGAATCGATGCGTGGACCATCATCCTTTGGTGTTCACGTGCTTAGTGATCGTGCGCAGTTCGATGTCTCAGATCCTCTCGGTGGGCGATGGATCCGATTGTGGCCCAACCCGTACACGACCGCGAATCAGGTCGGCGCGGTTCGCACCGCGATCGAGGAGACGGTAGGTCACCAGGATCTGGTCGCGAAGTCGAACCGCGAGGCGTTGCGCGTACTCTACGTCGGATGGACGCGCGCCAAGGATCGACTGATCTTTGCGGCACAGCGGGGTCGAATGCTCGCCGGAATTCTCGGAACGCTCGCGGAGATCGATCCGGCATTGATCTCCGAGCCGACGACTATTGGTCCAGCGAGCGACGAGATCAACTGGGCTGGCTCGTCGTGCGCGATCGAGATCGTTCCGTGCCGCCCAAGACAAGCAACAGAGTTGTCTCGAGTGCCTGGCTATGTCACGAGCGGCCGGGTACCCGTCACGTACCCCCATGCATGCGCAACGCCGTCGACGGCAACGCCAGTAGCGTGCACTATCGGGGAGGTGATGGTGTTGGGGCCGCGCATTCCAGTCAGGGGCAGCCCGGACATGGGCGCAGTCGGCGACGCGCTTCACGCGTTCTTTAGCGCAGATCATGCCGAGATGGCGATCGAAGAGCGTCGCGCGATTGCAACGGATGTCCTCGTCGGTCACGGCGTTGCGGACGCGCTCGACAGCGACGCGCTGGTTGGTGCCGGCAGCCGATTGTGGGCCTGGGTTGCTTCGCGCTTTCACGATGCGAACGTCCGACGCGAGTACGCACTTGCGCACCGCACCGCGACGGGAACCGTCGTCAAAGGAAGCGCCGACTTGGTGGTCGCGTATCGTGATGGATTCGCAGTGATCGATCACAAGAGCTTCCTGGGCACGGCTGCGCAAGCAGCAGATCGTGCGCTCGGTTACTCCGGCCAACTCGCCGCCTATGCTTCGGCGCTTCGCGCGGCAACCGGTATCGATGTGACATCGACATGGGTCCACTTCCCTATTCGCGGCTGCATGGTCGAAGTGCAACTCGCGATTTCCGATACGGCTGACGCTTCAGAAAAGGACACCCCGAAATGAGCATACCGCTGTACGTCGACCTTTCGTTCCCGATCCGCGGCACGGTCGTGCCCCGCGATCACGGCTACGCACTCTACGGAGCGCTCAGCCGCGCACTTCCATGCGTACATGGCGCCGACTGGATCGCGATCCACGGAATTGCGGCAAAGCAGGCTGACTCGAACCTCACGCTCGAGCGCATGGGACGACTCCGAATTCGGGTGCCAAGCGAGCGGCTCGGAGAATTGCTCGCGCTAACTGGAACGACAATCGAGGTTGCTGGCCATCCCATCGAGATCGGGGTACCGACAATTCATCCGCTCGTTCCTGCGGCCATTCTCGACGCGCGGCTGGTAGTGATCAGGCTGACGGGTGGCATCCCGAAACCTTTCGACAACGAAGCATTCGAGCGCCGATTTCTCGCGGAATCTCGCCGCCAACTTGCCGCCTTAGGCGCTACAGGGGAGCTGGTGATCAGTGGTCGTCAAAGCCTGCGAGTCGGTGGCCAACGGGTGATCGGATGCTCGGTGCGTGTTGGAGGCCTGTCGTCCGAGGACAGCATCAAGCTGCAGATCGGAGGCATCGGAGGCAAACGCACCATGGGATGTGGTGTGTTTCGTCCTGCGCGAATCAAGCAGCGACAGCAAATTCAGCAGGCGGCCTAAGCTCTCGATGGGTGGACTGCTTGCCAAGAGCCCACGGGGCTCCGCTTCGCTATCGCTGCTCCAGCACTTGCTCGACACGGAACAGGCTGCGCGCTCGATGTTTCGCGCGGGTACGCGTTGGGCGACTACGTATCCTCGATTCTTCAAGCTCGAGCCTGATCAGGAGGCAGCATTCCTGCTGCATCTTCGTCTGGCTGCTCTGTTTCACGATGTCGGAAAGGCCAACGAGGACTTCCAGTCGGCGATCCTCGCCCGTGGATTCAAGGCGCAGTCGCTTCGGCACGAGCACCTGAGTGCGTTGTTGTTGTGCCACCCATCGATGGTCGCGTGGCTGTCGCACAATCGAGAGATCGATATCGACGTGATCGTCGCGGCCGTTCTTAGCCACCACCTCAAGGCCGCACCGAGTGGTGAATGGCAAGTCCTTCAACCCAAGCACGCCACGCCGACGCAGCTCTACTTCTCCGATCCACAGCTACGCGATGCGCTGATCCGAGTCGCGGACGTCGCTCAGTTGCCAGTCTTCGGTGCCGATTTACCCGGTGCGCCATACATCGACATGGCGTGGACTCCCGCGTGGGAGGCCCTCTTCGATCGAGCCGCGCGATTTGCGACCAAGTCGAGGAAAGATGGCCGGAGGCTTCAGCTGAGCCTCGCAGTGAAGGCGGGGCTCATCGCCTGCGACTCGGTCGCGTCTGGACTCTGGCGCGAGCGCAAAGACATCGATGGTTGGCTCGAAGGGGTCGCCCATGCCGACCCTCTCGCGCCTGACGATATCGACAACGACGTAATAAATCCGCGAACGGCGGAGCTCGGCGGGAAGTGGCAGGGCTGGCATCGGTTTCAAACGGGTGCTTCGACTGTCGGACGTCGTGGCTTATTGCTCGCGGCCTGTGGGTCCGGCAAGACGCTTGCTGCGTGGCGATGGGCGTCGTCGGTCAGCAAGAAAGAACAGATCGGGCGCGTGATCTTTCTATACCCGACACGCGGAACAGCGACGGAGGGTTTTCGCGACTACGTAGCCCATGCTCCCGAGGGTGAGGCCACGCTCGTTCATGGAACGTCGACCTACGAGCTGGCAGGGATGATGGCCAACCCGCCGGACTCGCTGCAAGGAAAGGACGTCACGGTCGACGAGTCCGAGGCGCGGTTGTTCGCGATGGGGTTGTGGAGCAAGCGGTACTTTTCCGCGACGGTCGATCAGTTTCTCGGCTTCATCGAGCACAGTTACAAAGGCCTTTGTCTATTGCCTGCGCTCGCGGACTCAGCGGTCGTCTTCGACGAGATCCACAGCTACGACCCGAAGATGTGGAACGCGCTCGTGACGTTCCTCTCGCGGTTCGACGTGCCCGTCCTATGCATGACCGCAACGCTTCCACCCGGACGACGTCGGCAGCTCGAAGAGATCTGTAAGCTGCGCACGTATCCGACCGCACTCGACATGCAGGATCTGCAGGACCTCGAGGCGAAGGAGACCTGCGCCAGATATCGGCTTGAAGCTACGAGTGAGACGGCGGCAGTCACTGCGGCCGTGGAGGGCGTCCGCGCCGGAAATCGCGTGTTGTGGGTCGTCAACACGGTCCGCCGATGCCAGCGTCTTGCCCGCACGTTGCGCGAGCAGCTCGACATCGACGTCGGTGTCTATCATTCGAGGTTCAGGCTGGAGGATCGTCAGCATCGCCACCGCGAAACGATCGATGCGTTTCGTTCGCCCGCGCACGGTGAGCCGACGCCGGCGATCGCGGTAACCACTCAGGTCTGCGAAATGAGCCTCGATCTCGATGCCGATGTCTTGATCACCGAGCACGCGCCGATCTCGTCGTTAGTTCAACGGTTCGGCCGCGCGAACCGGCATTTGCGGCGAGGGTCGGCGTTTCGCGCGCGCCTACTGACCTACGCACCTGAAGCTGCAGCGCCATACGACCGAAAGGACCTAGAGGCCTCATCGACGTTCCTGAACGGACTCGCGGGTCGCGATATAAGTCAACGCGAGCTCGCGTCAGGGCTCGAACAACATGCGAGGGCCGAGCGAGACGCGAGTGGTAGCAGCGCATTCATTGATGGCGGTTACTACGCGGTTGCTGCTGCCCTTCGCGATAGCGACGATATCGGTGCTTCTGTCATCCTCGATGGTGACGTCACTCGCTTCAAAGATCTCGAGAAGCAAAAAAAGCCTACCGACGGTCTGCATTTGACCGTGCCCAAGAAGCACGCGCGCCCCGCGGACGGTCTCGGCTTACCGCCATTCTTGAGGACTGCTGACAGCAGCCGTTACAACCCATGGCTCGGGTTCCTCGTCGACGACGAGCCCGTATGAACGGAACTGTATGAATGAACCGCGCGCTAACGACGAGCCTTCGCCCGGCAAAAAACCAGCAAAGAAGAGTGCACCTAAGAAGGCGAAGCCTAACGCGATCGATCCGAACGCGACGCTCGAATTGCGATGGACACTGCACGACCTACCGTCGTCTCAGCATCGAGCGGGACTGGCGGGTCTTGCACTCTGCGTCGGATTTCTGAAACGAAAGTCTGATCGCGAAGGGACCTGCGAGATCAAACAGATCGACGACAACAGTCTGACCTTCGCCGTCGATCGGCTCGGCATGCAAAGCCTGTTCGACGATGTATACGATGCCACGGTCGAGGAGACGCGTTCGAAGTCGAAATGGGCAGGGGCTGAGCCCAAGCGGACCGAAGATGTTTCGGTTACCGATGATCGAACTTCCAAGGTGAAGACGGAGAAGCGCTACATTTACGATCGCGTCGTGCCGGCCGGAAACATCGTCGGCGACTGGGATGCGGCGGCGCCAGGCGCTCCGAAGCTGTGGCTAAAGCTCTGGCGGGACATGGTGTGGTCGACACTGCGTGGCGTGCCGGCGACGCGGGAGCCGTTCAATGCGCGGGCCGAGGCGCGTCAGATCGATGACGGTGGTCAGGCGTGGGACGAGCTCGCCGCGAAGCCCGGGGCCACGGTCGATCTGCCTAGCACCTACGCGCTCGGCGCTCAGGCGAAGAGTGCGGAGAACGTGCCGTTCGAAGACATCGTTCGTACGCGCTTCCTGCTGCACTTCTGGTCATCGGTGGTCGCCATCTATGTTCCAGCAGTACTTCAACGCGACGGAAAACGCGACTTCATCGGCTTCGCGCTCGCCATACCCGATGTGTCGGATCTCGAAAATTTTGTGGATACGTGGGAACAGGTCGCACGGGGTAGAGGCTGTGAACCTTCGGGTTACGTGCCTCGTGATTCGGTGATCGATCTGGCGTCAGAAGCCGGTCTCGATGTGGTGCGACGCACGAACGAGCGCATCGCAACGACCGAAGGCGCAGCCTCCACAGTGCGTTGCTTGAGCGGCGTCGACATCTTTCATCTCGAGAAGGAAGGCAACAACACACGCATGCGTGGCGTCACGCGCGTGGTGCCACAGCGCAAGCAAGACGATGAGTACGCGCGAGTACGCGCGGCCGGCTACTGGAGCCCCGTGTTTCGCCGTCAGCGGATCATCAACGTTCTAGAAGACCGACCGTGGTGGTTCGGTTTCGCGCGACTTTGCTCGACGACACCTGACGAGATGACGATCCGTCACTCTCAATTCCAACATGACTGCAAGAAGGCCTTTACCGAGGTGGAGATGAAGCAAGACACAGCATCAGAGAACCAAACGCTCGAACATCTGGTGTATCGGCGTGTGCAGGCCTACGTCCTCGGCAAGACCGAGCGCAAGTACGACCTCTCGTGGAGCAAGGTGAAAGGGAACCAGGCACAGGAGAAGGAGTACGAGACCAAGAAAGAAAAGGTCTCGCGCGAAGCGTTTCTTGCGGTCCGGTCGCGGACCGGCGCCGACTTCGTCGCGTACTTCACGTCGACAATCTGCTCGGTCCCTCATCACGTGACCGAGGAAAAGTACCTCGAGATCGCACGTGCCTTGATGAACCCGAATGAGGTTGAGCGGGTGCGTAGCCTCACCCTGCTCGCGCTCTCTGCCATTGGCTAATCACTCCCATCACTTTCTGAGAGGTCTACATGCCTTCGCTGAAGAATCTGTTCTGCACCGTCCTTACCCATGCCGCACCGAGCTCCAACTATCGAGGCGAGAGCGAAGAGAATCGAACGATCATCCAGAAGATTACCAAGGGCGATCACGAGTATGCGGTGATCAGCCCAGAGTCGATGCGCAACGCACTTCGCGACATCCTCGCGCAGCGCGAGCTGCCAACGAATCGGACGCGGCTGCTCGACGAGGACCAGCTTGCGGTCGAGTTCAAGGATTTTCCGAACGCCGAGACGTATGCCGACGATTTCTTGTTCGGCTATCTCGTCGCCGACAACAAGGAGATGAAGAAGCAGAAGCGACCCGCAAAGCGGGACAGTGTACTTCGGATGAACATGGCGGTTGCGCTCAGCCCGTATCGCTTCGATGCGACGTTCCATCAATCGCCATTGAATGCTGGTAAGAGCCCCTGGAAGAACTCGACGACCTCCGCGCTTCTCCATCGCGAGGTGTCTCATACTGCGTATCAATTCCCGTTCGCTCTCAACTTGAACGACTGCGCATCTAAACCGCAGTGGGCAAAGGCGCTGCTCGCAGCGATCGGCGAGCTTTCCAACGTGGCTGGCAGTCATGCCCGTAGCTACTTCGAGATGGCGCCTCGTTCGCTGGTCGCTCGACTGACGCCATCGTTAGTCTGCGGTTTCGATACGTACGGCTTCGATCCAGCCGGCGGTTTTGTCGATCTCGGTCGAATCAACGAGGCCGATCTTCCCGGCAAAGAGTTCGTGGTTGCCGGTGCGCTCGCGCGAGAAATGTCCGATGGCGAGAAAAGGCGGCTCGGAGCGCAGGGCGTCCAGTTCTTCGATAGCCCGCAGACCGCGTTGAAGCATCTCTCCACCGCCGGGCTCGGTGCATGAGCGTGCCGACAACCCTGTTCCTCGCGATCGACGCACCGTTTGCGGCGTTTCGTTGGCTACAAGCGGGCGTCTATCGCGGGACGTATCCGATCCTACCTCCGTCAGCCGCTTGGGGGCTCGCACTCAACCTCGCCGGAATCGAAAGCCGCGGGTCGCTCGACGAAGTGGTCACAGGCATCCGTCCCGATGCTCCACATCTCGACATTGCCGTGGGTTCGCTGCAGACGGCGCAGCGGTCGACGCTTTACCAGCAGCTGCACGCATATCCGGTCGGCTCGTCGGGTAAGGAGCTGCAGGCTCACGCTCACGGGCAGAAGTACTGGATCGCGCCGGCACGCCGGGAGCTCCTGGTCGGATTACATTGTCTTGTTGGTATCCGCGGCGACGATGACGTCTTGGCCCGGATCCCTCAGGGACTCGCCGGCAAGCTTGATGTGCAACGGTATGGGTTGCCATTCGCTGGGGACAACCAGTTCATGTTCAGTCGAATCGAGGTCGTCGAGGGAGTGCCCGCTCGATGGTTTGTGCCGGTCCACGCCGGGGAAGCACCGAAGGAATCGACACGTCTAACGACGAATATCGATCGGAGCGATGCGAGCCGAACCGAGGCACCAATGTTCGCGCCGACCCCCGTCCCATGTGAGTGCCCGACCGAAGCGTGGATCGATATTGGTCCGACAACAAACATGACGGACCCTCGATAGCTTCGAATGGAAGAATCGCTACTCAGCGTGGCGTCGCTTCATGCTCTCGCATACTGCGAACGACTCTTCTATCTCGAGGAGGTCGAACAGCTGAAACTCGCGAACGCTGCAGTATTTGCTGGCCGTCGGCTTCACGTCGAGATTGCACAGGAAGAAGGTGACACTGTCGAACGGCTGGAGTTCGAGAATGGTGAGCTCGGTATCCGTGGTGCTGTCGACGTCCTTCGGACCCGTGGCGGGACAATGATTCCGTACGAACACAAACGCGGCAAGTCGGCCGGCTCGCCAGGAGCTCGCGAAGCGTGGAAGACCGATCAGATCCAGATCGGCGCCTACGCCCTACTGGTCGAGCACTCACACGGCGTTCCTATCGAGGAAGGCCGGGTCCGCTATCACGCCGACAACATTACGGTGCGAGTCGCGATCGATCAGGAGCTGCGCACTCAGGTAGGCGCCGCGATCAGCCGTGCGAGGACCTTGCGCGAATCGATCGAGCGGCCGCCCGTGACCGACAACGAGCGGCTTTGCGTAAAGTGCTCGTTGGCCCCTGTTTGTTTGCCGGCGGAGGCTCGATTCGCAACCGAAGGCCGAGATGACGGAGACCTTATCCGTCTGTTACCTCAGCACCCGCAGGGCCAGACCGTTCACGTCATGGAGAATGGATCGAGCGTTGGCAGATCGGGACACCAGCTTGTTGTTCGCGGTCGAGATGAGCCCGACCAGAAGCTCCCGATCGCCGATGTCGGACAGGTCGTCATCCACGGCTATGCGCAGATCACGACCCAAGCGTTGCAACTCTGCGCGGAGAGAGGAATCGGCGTGCACTGGCTCGGGTTCAGTGGCTCGCCGGTCGGTTCACTTGCGCCATCTGCGCCCAGTGCACAGCGCCACCTGCGGCAGTTTCGCGCTCTATCAGACTCGGCTCAGACCCTTCCGCTCGCTCGGCGTCTCGTGGTCGCTAAGCTCGAATCGCAGCTCCGCTATGCTCTCCGGTCGACGCGGAGCGAGGAGGGCCGAGCGCAATCGGTCGCTGCGGCGTGTGATCGCATTCGCGACGCTCTGCGTCGTGCGGCACACGCGGAGGCAGCCGACGAGCTCCTCGGACACGAGGGGACCGGTGCGGCTGCCTACTTCGAGTTGATGCCAACTATGATTTCGGACGATCTCGGTGGCGAGTTTACGTTCGAAGGACGCAATCGCCAACCGCCGCGCGACCGCGTCAACGCGATCCTAGGTTACGCGTACGGAATGCTTTATCGGGAAGCCCTGCAGGCGATCATCGCTGTAGGGTTGCACCCTGGAGTCGGCTTCTACCACCGCCCGCGATCGTCGGGGTCAAGTCCCTTTTTTTGTGTGATTGCCTGAAGGGGAAACATCGAGATTCGTCGTCGGGTGATCGGTGGTCAGGCCGCAGCGGCGTAGGTGGTGTCGAGCAGGGACATGTCGAGGTAGGTCCGGTCGCCCCAGATGCTCG
>JANXOP010000002.1 GCA_025357755.1 Kofleriaceae bacterium
CGCCGGCTACCGCCAAGAACGCGAACGGAGCAGCAACGACAACTACCGCATCAAAAAACAAGAACCGTAACCAGTCACGCAGCGAGGTCGATGGGGAGATGTAGTTGTCGTTGTTGGGTGGATGTAATTGACGTCAAGCACAACGATCCCAGCGGCGGTCGCGCGCTTGGTCGCGATCGCGGTATCGAGCTCGGCCGTGAGCCTATACGTCTTGCCCGTTCCAGCACTCGCAGTGACGATTTGAAGATTCACGACAACCGCCTCCGTCCGCACAGCGTGTCGAAGTCGCAGTACTGGCACGGGGGCGCGAGTCGCAATGCGCCATCGACGATACGCGAGCGCACGAGAGACGCGCCACCCGCGCCGGGAGCCGCGAGCTTACGTTCCGCAAGCTCCTGGATCCGCACCTCGAGGGCTCGATGAACCGCCTCGAGCATGTCCGTCACGGTGTGTGTCCCGATCTCCTCCGCACTGACGAGTCTGGTCCCTCGTGGCGCGATCAGCCGCTGGTCGCGGACGGTCAAATAGGCGACACCCGGCAACACTGAATCTTCACCGCGAGCAAGCGCCGCATAGATCGCAAGTTGCACGGACGTACCGCTACGAAGTTGTTCGCGCTGACGACTACCACCCCACTTGAAATCGATCACATGAAACGGTGTGTCCAACACCAGGTCGGCGCGGGCCGCAACCCGAACTCCTGCGATGGTGCCCGAGAACGCGAGTTCGAGGCCGCGAATTGTGGCGCCACCCTGCGCGATGATGCTCGCAAGCAGACGTGAGGTATCGACAAACGCGCGCCGCAAGCTCGTGCGCTCACGCTGATAGTCCGGCAGCCCCAAAGACTCGGCGAGGCCTGGCAGCTCGCGATCAAAGATCTCCTCGGCGTGAGCTGCCACGTTGGCAGCGATTGGTAGGCGCCCACCGAACATGATCGCCAGGAGATGGTGTGTGAGGTTGCCGTAGAGCAGAGGCGAGGCCTCGCTCGGGCGAGCTGCCATCCGTGGTCGGAGTTTGCCTATTCGGCGGAGTGTGTATGCGAGCGAACAGCCGAGTACGAGCTCGAGGTTCGACGCTGACTCCTCCGGCGCGAGATCAATTGCAACAGGCGTACGCGCACTGTCAAAGAACGCGGGTATTGGACGAAGAGCGGCGGGAATTCGCCGAGCGACCGTACGAGGAAGGGTCATTCTGGGTGTTGTGAGTCGACTCGCAAGTGCAGGATCGGGCATCGCAGCGATCAGTGCGTCCCAAAGCGGGTGGGGATGAGCTCGGTCTCCAACGGCATCGGTGTACGGGCACACCAGCACCATCGCGCTGGTCGTGAGATCAAGCGCGCGTCGCCACCGACAGGCTTCGTAGGCCATCTCGGCGCCTGCGTCGGGATGCCGGACGCCAGCAGCAGAAAGAGCAGCCGTCTCCTCCCTCGTCAAACGAAGCCCACGAGGTCGGGGGCCGCGATCACGCGTGAAGCCCCACCACACGACCGTAGCGGCTGGACCGAGTATGGCCGCAGGACTGTGTACGGTGGAAATCCCAAGACGAGCCGGTCCTCCCTCGACGACGACACACTCGAGCTCATCACAGAAGCGCAGCACCTCGGACCTGGAGTAGGCCGTTGCGCCGCAGAGGCGTGCCACCACAACGAGTTGATCCGCGCGCACGGCAACCTCGCGCAAGCTCGGCTCGCTTACGCTGCGTGCCCGCGCCCACCCGGCAAGCACCCGCATTCGCTCGGCAAGCTGATCGACAGTGATCCTTCCATCTCGCGATGCGACTGGATTCACTAGCGCAGAAATTCGAGCTGCGACGCCAGCTCGCGCGTCTTCATTCTCGATCAGCGCGAGCCCCGACTCGTATGCGTCCCGCCAACCTTTCGAATCGCGAGACGGAAACGTATCGAGAGCGCGTAGAAGCCCCCAGGCCGTGGCACGTGGAATTGGCCCCGGGTCGAGACACAACAACGCATGAAGATCTGGGCTCCCCATCGGCCTGAATGCGGCTTCGACGCACAACCTGACAGCCGAAGCAGACGCGGGCGTCGGGACGTCCGCGCCAATAGAGGGAAGACCATGGCGGACGAGCGCCGCGTCTAGCAGCGCATCTGGACCGATGATCACCAAGCCATTCAGATTGGCGGCGGCGACCGTCGTTGCCACCTCTTCAGCGGCGGCTAGCGGGCCGTGTGTTCGCAGGAGTTGCAATGTCCCATCCCCAACCGGGGAGAACGGCGTGTGGCGCGCCGCACCAAGATCGCCAGCCGCGTTCACCACGGGAACCGATATTTGTTCGATCTGCACGCCATGTCGGGCAAGAGCCCCGAATGTCCACTGCCAGAGAGGTGACAGCTGGGTGAGCGGCTCGGCCACTTGGATCGAAGAGAGAGAGAGGCGCCGACGGTCGAGCACTTCCACTACCCGTTTCAGTCGCTCTGGGATGCCAGCGAGACTTGATTCTGTGATGCGCCACAGCGAGTCCAGTCGCTCGCTGGTTCGCTCCCCTGACCATCCACACATTGCTAGTGAATCCCTGTCCTCCAGGAGACGACGCGCGGTCGCGATTGGATCAACCTCGAGTGAACGCGTCCAATACCCTGCCACCCTCGCAAGGGTGTGAGAGAGCTCTGCCGCGCGTTCGAGCGGCGTCGCGTATCTCACGGCTAGACCGAGCTCGAGCTCGAGTCTGCCGAGCAGGCCGAGTGGACCCAACCAAGCTTCGCCGGCCGTTGCGGTGTGGCCTTGCAAAACATCGCCGGACCAACTGCTGGCATCGATCGCTGCGTCGAATACGACGCGCATTCCACCCTCACGGGAATCCCCAACCACGCTACCAAGTGTCGAGCGCAAACACCGTCATGTAAACCCGTGGTGCGGAAACCGCCTCGCACGCTGCAGCGGAACTGCTCCGGATTGCGGTGCGGAGTGAGTTTCTCGCAGATCTAACGTGGGATCATGATCGCGATGACGGAACGCCGACCAGATTCGCAACAATTAACTCGCCAGTGGGCGGTGTTGCGCCTCCTCTCGGAAGCCAAGCACGCCTATGCAGTGAAGGACCTCGCCGAGCAACTTCAGGTTAGCAAGGCCACGATCGAAAGAGACCTCGCCACCTTTGCGAAGGACTTTGCAATCGTCGACGAGAGCGCGGGTAAACAAAAAAAGGTGTATCGGATCGACGAAAAGATCCGCGCGCTAGAATCGATCACGTTTGGACTCTCCGAGTTATTGGCGATCTACGCTGCGCTAGCGTCATTCGCATCGCTGGCCGGCACGCCGCTGCACGAAGATCTGCAAAAGGTCGTCCAGAAAATTCGAGGGTTTCTCGCGCCGCATCACAACGGCGGCCTTGATGCACTCGCTCGCGTGTTCGCGCCGCATGCGCGTGGACACGTTGACTACGCGTCTCATGGCGACCATATGGATCAACTCGTTGACGCGATCGCACGTCGGCGTGTGTGTATCATCGAGTATCACGCGGCCTGGAAGGGCACGACACGCAGACACCGCGTACGCCCACTCAAGCTCGTCGCCCACGCGTCGGCCTTGTATCTGCTTGGTTGCGTTGGAGATCACGAGCGAATCACGACGTTGGCCGTTCACCGAATCCGTGACGTCGAAGGCAGCGACGAAGCGTTCAACGTGCCACGCCTCGATATCGAAGCTCATATTGCAAAAGCTTTCGGAATCTTCGTCAGTGATCAAGAAGAGGACGTCGAGATCGTGTTCGATGCCGAAATCGCTTGGCGCATCGAGGAGCGAACGTTCCATCCGGCCGAGCTCAAGGAGCGCCTCGCGGACGGCACTCTTCGTTATCGCCTGCGTTCCAGCGCACAGTGGGAGATCGTGCCTTGGGTGCAAAGCTTCGGCGCTCGCGCCGAGCTCGTGGCACCAGCGAGTTGGCGTGATGTTGTCCGGAAGAACGCCGAGCTGACCTTGGCCCGACATGCGCAATGAGCTTGCGACCGCGATCCACCTTGACCGTGCGGGACGAACACGCTAGCGGCAAAACGTTCGACGCGCCTCGCTCACTTGTCAGCCTCAACTTATAAACCTCCCAGTGCCGTCGCGGTCTTTGGTTCGCTGGAGACGCGAAAGCGCTGACGCGCTCGACGAGATCCGAGCTGCGCACGCGGCTGTCGGCGGCAATGCCCGTGGCCGTCGCTACACGACGCAACAGATCAACCAAGCTTACGTGGTCCTTTTGTCATCGCGATTCCAGCTCTTCTGCCGTGGACCTTCACCCTGAAACCGTGGCGGAATTGATCCGGGTTCCAGCCCTTCCTCTTGCACTGCAAGCGATTCTTCAGAGTGGGCTGACGTTCGGCCGTAAGCTCGACCAGGAAACCCGAATCCGGGCAACGTCGGCAGCGACTTCGCGAGGCTCGGGATGGATCTCTGGAACGACGTTTACTCGCTCCACGCTCGAAACCGTCGGCGGCGCGAGCTACTCGAGAGCCTGATGGACTGGCGAAACGCGATCGGTCACCAGGACTTCAAACCGGCGTTGAAGGGCCAAACGACCATTCACTTCAACTGGTGCGCTTCCGAAGTAGTTGTAACGGCCTAGCCGACTGTTTCGACCGCGCTGTGCTCGCTCACATTCAAGCTGTAGCCGGACCCATGGCGGGTTGGTAAGACGAACGCTTCGATGGCCACGGTCCGCAAATATCTGTATCGCGTTGGCGACAAGGTCACGTTCACCCTTGGAGCGCGGAGTGTCGTGGCCAAGGTGATCGAGGATCGCGGCAGTATCGGTCACGGTGGCGAGCAGATCGTGCGAGTCGCCATGCCGTTCGACACGACGGACCGCGCGGAGTTTAAACTTTTGGCCTCCTTGATCGGGCCAGCGTAGTAGCACCGCTCCGATCAGACCTCGATCGTCTGCTGGACGAGCGGGTTGCCGTAGTCCTGGACGCCCGCGGGCCAGCCGCCGGTGCGGACCTCGAGGTTCGGCAGCGGCTTGAACGAGCCCGCGCCGTGCGAGTGGCCGCACAGGACGAGGATCTGCTGCTCGGGATGGGCCTCGGCGTGCGCGCGCAGTATCTCGCCCGTTCCGATGCACGTGAACCATGGCAACCACGGCGGCGTCGACGGTTCGCCAGCGTAGACACACGCTTCCGGAAACGGCGGCACGTGGGTGAGCACGAGCAGCTGTGGTGCGGCGGCCGAGAGCTCGAGCTTGTCGCGCAGCGCACGCGCTTCGTTGCCGCCGAGCCGGCGACAGATCTCGATCCGCAGGTCGCGATCGTGCTGCGCCTTCTTGAAATCGTCGATCAGCTTCCAGTCGCTGAGCTGCACGGTCGATTCGAGATCGCCGCAGCGGGCATCGCCCCAGCCATCGACGCCGAGGATCATGGTTTTCGGGGTGATCCGCATCGGCTCGTGCGCCGGCAACCACGTCGCACTCTCGTCGAGGCGCTCCATCGCACCGCGCACGGCCGCGATGCTCGAGCGGTAATAGTCGTGATTGCCCAGGACGAAGTAGATCGGTGCGAGCCGAGCGAGCTCGGTCACGTAGCGCACGACCGAATCGGCCTCGCCGATATCACCGGTGACGAGCAACACCTGCGGTTGTTCGGAGGCGATCCGCTCGTAGAACGCCTGCAACGCGAGGGGGCGCAGGAAGTTCAGGTGGATGTCTGTCAGCCACGTCGCGCGCACGATTACTCCGTACGGGTGACCTTCGCGATGCTCTTGCCACGGAGGCGAAACAAGCACTCGCGCGCGCGCGTGATCTCGACCGTCGCTTGTTCGTCTGCGCTGACCTCGTGCATCGGCCGGAGCTCGAGCTCGTTGATCGCGACGTCCATCGCATCGACGCACGCGATCGTGCGACACGCGCACGCGCGACCGTGGAGCTCGGTCGAGAGCTTCTGCCAGTCCGCGAGATCGAACCGCAAGGCGCTCTCCATCGGTGCCGGTGGATCATCGAGGCGCGGCGGGCACAAGTGACCCGTCGCCTGACATGCCTCGAGGTTCGCGATGAAGCGCTGGCGGACGTGGAGATCCGCGGTCGCGACGGTCAGGGCATCGCCATCGTCCTTGGCCTCGGCATCCGCGACTCGACGTTCGTTTGTCGCCTCGGCGCCGCGCTCCGTGATCAGGGCTTTCTCGAGATCCGCTTTACCGTACGTGGGCTTCACATCATCGGAATCGGCGAGCTCGGCGGTGTGCGCCTCGGGCGCTCCTTCGAAGGGAGCGCGCTGGGGTGAACCGCATGCAGCAAGCGCCATAACCACGAGGAGCTTCACGTCAAGTCATGCTACCACCATGCAACCCGCCGTGACTGCTCGGGTCTCTCGCTTGAATCCAGCCGCCGAAGGACGCGTCCAATCGCCATGTTGATCGACCTCATCGGGTTCTTGTTCACCGCGCAGCTCGGCTCGGCCGCTCCGGCGAAAGCCCCCGCGCCCACCCCGGTCCCCGTGGCCGCTCCCGCAAAAACCGGCGCGCTGTCCGCAGTTGACGTCGTCAACAACGTCCAGAAGTTCTACGCGGACATCAAGCAAGTGTCCGCGCAGTTCCAGCAGACCGTGCACATCTCGACGTTCGGCACCGACAAGACCAGCAGTGGTCAGGTCTGGATCGTCAAGCCCGGCAAGATGCGCTGGGACTATCTCGAGAAGAAGAAGGCCGACACGGTCGTCAAGAAGAGCTTCATCTCGAATGGCTCGAGCCTCTACGTCGTCGAGCACGACAACAAGCAGGTCGTGAAGAAGAACCTCCAGCAAGATCTCATGCCCGTGGCGGTCTCGTTCCTCTACGGCAAGGGCGATCTCAAGGCCGAGTTCAACGCCGAGCTGGACACCAAGCAGAGCTACGGGAGCAAGGGCGATTACGTCTTGAAGCTCACGCCGAAGAAGCCCTCGGCGCAATACAAGAACCTGTACCTCGTCGCAGACCCGACGCAGTTCCGGGTCAAGGAGTCGGTGATCATCGACTCGTCCAACAACGTGAACCACTTCCAGTTCTTCTCGCCGAACTTCGAAAAGCCAGTCGAGGCCTCGTGGTTCGAGTTCAACGAGAAGAGCGTGCCGAACTACCGCGTGATCGACGGCGATGCGCCGCAGAACACCGGTGCAGGCAGCGCATCGCCAGCTCCCGTCGCGCCTGCGAAGAAATGAAATCGGTCCGCGCGAACGGCGTCGACTTCGCGTATCTCGAGCAGGGCACGGGCCCGCTCGTCGTGCTGCTGCACGGCTTTCCCGATACGGCGCACACGTGGGAGCCCACGATGGCCGCGCTCGCCGCGGCAGGCTATCGCGCCGTGGCGCCATTCATGCGCGGGTATTTCCCGACCGCGATTCCCGAGGACGGTAAGTACGATAGCGACACCCTCGGTCGCGATGCGCTCGCGCTGATCGACGCCCTGGGCGGACCCGCGATCTTGATCGGTCACGATTGGGGCGCGAGCGCTGCGTACTCCGCCGCCGGGCTCGGGCCCGAGAAGCTCCGCTTGCTCGTCACGCTCGCGATCCCACACCCGAGGTCGCTCAAGCCGACCCCGAGATTGCTGTGGTCGCTCCGTCACTTCGCGGCGCTACGGTGGAAGAGCGCGCCTGCAAAGCTGCGCGCGACGGACTTCGCGTACGTCGACGAATTGTGGCGACGCTGGTCACCCGCCTGGAAACAAATTCCCGCGAGCGAGACCGCCGAAGCCAAGGCCTGCTTCGTACACCCTGGGGTCATCGAGGCGGCGTGCGGCTACTACCGCGCGCTCAGCCCGATCATCCCGCCAGGTCAGAAGGCGAAGATCGAGGTTCCCGCGGTCGCCTTTGCTGGCGAAGACGACGGCTTGATCGTGCCGCGGATGTACGAGAAGGCGCGCCACAACTTCACGAGGTCGTACGAGGTCGTGCAGGTCCCCGGCGGTCACTTCATGCATCGAGAGCATCCGGAGGTGTTCATCCCGGAGCTCGTGAAGGTCCTCGAATCACACGAAACCCGCGCCGCTTCATCTGCGCTATAAGCAGCGCATGTTGCGCTCGCACGCTCGTCAACCTGCCCCGAAGGGTCCGGTCGTCCTGGTCGTGATGGATGGCATCGGCCGCGGTGCCGGTGACGAAGCCGACGCCGTGAAGATCGCGACGACTCCGACGCTCGATCGCCTGTGGATCCCGGGCGCGAGCACCGAGCTGCGAGCCCACGGCAAAGCGGTCGGGCTGCCGAGCGACGACGACATGGGCAACAGCGAGGTTGGCCACAACGCGCTCGGCGCTGGCAAGGTCTACGACCAGGGTGCGGTGCTCGTCGGGCGCGCGATCAAGAGCGGCAAGATGTTCGAAGGCACTCCGTGGCGACAGGTGATCGAGCGAGGCCTGCGCGGCGGGGCGCTTCATTTTCTCGGGCTGACCTCCGACGGCAACGTCCACTCGCACCTCGACCACCTCGAGGCGATGCTCGCGGCCGCCGCGCAGGCCGGCTGCAAGCAGCTGTACGTCCACGCCCTGCTCGATGGCCGCGATGTCGCTCCGACCTCGGCGCTGGAATATGTGGACCGCATGGAGCGGTATCTGGCCAACCTCAGGAGCTCCGGAATCGATGCGCGCATCGTCTCGGGCGGTGGCCGCATGCAGATCACGATGGACCGATACGAAGCCGACTGGGCGATGGTCGAGCGCGGCTGGCACACGCACGTGCTCGCCGATGCGCGCCCGTTCACGTCGGTGACCGAGGCGGTCAACACGCTGCGCGGCGAGACCCCCGGCATCACCGATCAAGATCTCCCGGCGTTCACCATCTCGCCGTCGCGACCGATGAACGATGGCGATGCGTGCGTGATGTTCAACTTCCGCGGCGATCGCGCGATCGAGATCTCGCGCGCGTTCGACGACGCGGTATTCGAGAAGTTCGATAGGGTGCGCCGTCCGGATGTCTTCTACGCCGGCATGATGGAATACGACGGCGATCTTCACATCCCGAAGAGCTACCTGGTCTCGCCGCCCGAGATCGAGCGCCCGATGGGCGAGCTCCTCGCCGCCTCGCACATCTCGCAGCTCGCGATCTCGGAGACTCAGAAGTACGGTCACGTGACCTACTTCTGGAACGGCAACCGCAGCGGCAAGTTCGATAGCGCGACCGAGACCTACATCGAGATCCCGTCCGACAACGTCCCGTTTGATCAGCGGCCCTGGATGAAGGCAGCCGAGATCACGGATCGGCTGATCCAGGAGCTCCGGACCGGCAAGCACCGATTCGCCCGCGTGAACTACGCGAACGGCGACATGGTCGGCCATACCGGCAAGTTCGACGCGACCGTGTTGGCGGTCGAAGCGGTGGACCTCGAGCTCGGTCGGCTCGCGAAGGCCGTCGAAGACATGCAAGGAATTCTCGTAGTTACGGCCGATCATGGCAACGCAGACGAGATGTTCCAGCGCGATAAGAAGGGCAAGGTCCTCCGCGACAAGGACGGCCAGACCGTCGCGAAGACCAGCCATACGCTCTCGCCCGTGCCATTCTTGATCGACGACCCGATGCGCGGCGACCGCTACGAAATCGATCCCGCACGGGCCCTGGGCGCCGGAATCGCGAATGTCACCGCGACCTGCATCGAGTTGCTCGGCTTTGTCCCACCGGATGATCTAGAGTCGTCCCTCTTGAGGTTTCGATGAGCACGAAGGCGCTAATTGGAGTTCTGTTGGCCGGCACCGTCGGCATCCTCGTATTCCTGTTCGTTCACCTCTCTGGTGGTTCGAACACGATCACCGTCGGCTCGAAGAAGGCGAGCGCCTGCGTGCGCGCCGCGAACGGCCAAGACGATTGCCTCCCCGATGTGAAGTACATCGACACCCAGGGCAAGGCGTACACCGCCGAGTCGCTCGCCGGCAAAGTGGTCGTCGTGAACTTCTGGGCGACCTGGTGCCATCCCTGCCAGAACGAAATCCCGGATCTCTCGAAGATCTACGATAGCTACAAGGCCAAGGGCGTCGTGATGCTCGGCCTCATGGCCGATAACCCGGCCGACAACGAGCTCCTCAACTTCCAGTCGGACTACCAGATGAGCTACCCGGTCGTGCGCGTGAACGGTGATCTCAACGTCGCGTTCAATTATCCGCAGTCGCTACCGACGACCTTCGTGTTCGACAAGACCGGCCACCGGGTCGGTCGTCCGCGCATCGGTGCGATCTCGCCGTCCGAGCTCACCGCGCAGCTCGACGAGCTCGTCGCGCAGAAGAACTAGAATGACCGCTCGGCCGAGCGCAACATCGACGGCCGCAAGGTCACGGCCATCGCGGTGAGGATGGCGTCACGTCGATGGGCTGGGCTGGGCTGGGCTCGTGTTCGCGGTCTCGGTTCGTCGCGTTTCGCGTGGCGTATTTGATCCGTTCGTCGGCGATATGATGTATCGGGCGCAGCGCGACCGCAGCCCTCGATGTCCCACCCGGGCCGTTGATGTTCGTCGATCGCATGTGCTGCGCGGCATTACTCGGACCGTCGCAGGACGTCTGCGAGCGAGCTAACCCGCGATCATCATCGGCTGCAGTCCGACCACGGCGCTCGACGTCCCAGGCGGTCGTCGATGTTCGTCGATCGCACCTGCGGCGCGGCGGCGCGGCCTCAGTCGGACCGTCGATCGACCGCAGCACGGCCACGCAGCAACCCGCGGCTCGTCGATGTTCGCGGTCTCGGTTCGTCGTGTTGCACGCGCGGCATTCGATAGGTTCGTCGGCGACGCGACGTGCTGGACGTCCGCGTGCGAGCTCTCGCGCGATCATCATCGACCGCAGTTCGACCGCGGCGCTCGATGTCCCACGGGCCGTTAACGTCCTTCGCTCGCATGCGCTGCGCAGCATCACTCGGACCGTCGCTCGACTGCAGCACCGCCTCGCAGTCAGCGGCGGGTCGTCGATGTTCGCGGCGATGGTCCGTTCGAGGCGCTCGGGTAGGTCCTCGTCATGTAGATCGTTTCGTCGGCGACACGCCGTACCCGATCGAAAGAGCGCCATCGAAGCAGCGACGTGGACGCCTCCCGTGGGGCGTTCTCGTGAACGCGATCGAGTGCAATACTGTCCGGACCGCGGACAGTGTGTGACTCGGGAAGATCTCCGCTAGACGATTTCCTTCGCCGCACGCGCTTTGTCGTTGACGTGATTTGTCGGGTCGCAACACGCGCCCCGCGACCTCGATCTCTTCGCTCACGAGACGCGCTGGCTTCATGTCTCGCAACGCCTTCGCCACGCAGCTCGAGACGATCGCCTGCGCCATCGAATCGTCGTCGAGAACGCACGCCTTCGAGCCGAGAAAACCAGTGCTACGGTGACCTCTTCAACGCAACGAGGAGTGGGTGATGATCGAAGTGGGTCAAGCGTCTGCGGAGTCGAATCACATCGACGGAGTCATCGCGAACCTGGCGCTGGGGCCGGAGGCCGTCGATCGAGAGTTGCGCCGG
>JANXOP010000014.1 GCA_025357755.1 Kofleriaceae bacterium
GGTCGCGCGCATTTGCTCCAAGGCTAGCGACCACGACCGCGCCGATCACCGCGGCGATCACGGCCACCGAGGCGAGGGGCGGCACGTGGAGCCACGGCGCGACGAGGAGCTTCACGCCGGCGAAGCCCAGGACACCGACCAAGCCGACCTTGAGGTAGCGCAGCTTCTGCAGCGCATCCTCGAGCACCAGGTAGAGCGCTCGCAACCCGAGGATCGCGAACAGGTTCGAGCTGTAAAGGATGAACCGGTCCTCGCTCACCGCGAACGCCGCAGGGATCGAGTCGAGCGCGAACATGATATCGGCGAGCTCGATCGCGATCAGCGCGACGAGCAGCGGCGTCGCGACGCGGCGACCGTTGACGCGGGCAAAGAAATGATGAGCGTGGAGCGTTGGCGTCGAGGGTAACCAGCGCGAGATCCAGGTCAGGCTCTTGGGCTTCTCGGCATGCGCGCCGGCGGGCTCGCGCGCGAGCTTGAACGCGGTGAACACGAGGAGCGCACCGAACACGTACGTGATCCAGTGCCAGCGCTGGAGCGCCGCGGCACCCGTGACGATGAACAGCATGCGCGTGCCGAGTGCGCCGAGGATGCCCCACGTGAGGACCCGCCGCTGCTCCGTGCGCGGGATCGCGAGGGCGCCGAACACGACGACGAACAGGAATAGGTTGTCGATCGAGAGGCTCTTCTCGAGCAGATACGCCGCGAACCATTGTTCGCCCGCTTCACCGCCGAACTTCACGGTGACGAAGACCCCGAAGCCGACCGCGACACCGATCCAGCCGACGCTCCACAACACGGCGCGACGACGCGAATCGACGTGATCGCCGCGATGCGCGACGAGATCGATGACGAGACATACGAATAGCAGGCCGGCCAAGAGAGCCCAGGCCCAAGCAGGCACGAGTACAGACGACATGCGAAAGATCCTCCACGTACGTTGGCAACACCGAGCGAATCGCGAACGCGATTAGCTACGAGGTGGCCGAAACGTACGCAGAGTTAACGCGGTCACACGTGGGAGGTCGACCGAGGGCATCTCGATCGCGACGAGCTGACGCAATGGCGCGCGGTTGGCGACCGCGACGACGGGAACATTGAGGTCCAGATCGATCGGTGCGTCCGCGACGTCGATCCCCGCCGCCACCGACGAAGTGACCGAAGCGGCGCGAAGCTCGGCAACCTGAACCGCACCGAAGATCACCGCCAAGGCGATAAAGGCGGCGAGGAGGCGCGCGAGCACGTCCTCAAGGTAGCCACGGAACCCATTGCCGCAACTGGAATAACGCGCGCGGCCCTGGGTCGGCTAAACCGCGCGAAGCTGGACCTTCTTAGGTCCGAGTTTCTCGGGTTCGGCGGGCCAATCCGGGGATCTCAGGTACTGCCAGAGGCCCGCGGCAAAGCCGAGGCCGTGCGAGATGTGGAGCACCGGAAAGATCGTCCAGACGGTCGGAATCGCGTTCTTTCCGACCGAGCGCCCGACCCGCACCGCCTCGGCACCGGTCGCGAGCGCGTACGTCGCGAGCGCCGCGGGAACGATCGGCCATAGCGGTGGCGTGGCGAGCAGGACGGTGCCACCGGCGACCATGAAGAAGGGTAGCGCCGGGCGGATGTTCGTGAACCGCCCGAGCTTCAAGAGCGTGCGCGCGCGGCCGCGGCCGTACTTGAAGTACTGCTTCGCGAGCGTCTGCAGCGAATCGCGCGGGTAGTAGTGGACGACGATCTCTTTGGACAAGAAGATCGTGCCGCCAGACTCCAGGATCCGCTGGTTGAGCTCGGTGTCCTCGTTCGTGATCGCTTTCGGATCCCACAGGCCGACCGTCTCGAACACCTTGCGTCGGAATGCGCCGAGGAACACGGTATCGACGAAACCTTCACTCTCGCTCGATCGATAGCTCGCACCGCCGACGCCGAGCGGGCTCGTCAGTGCGGCACACAGGGCGCGTTGAAAGAACGTGTGCGCCTTCGAACGCTGCGCACCGCCGACATTGTCGGCACCGGTCTGCGCGAGCGTCTCGACGCACTTGCGGACGTAGTCCGATGCGTACTCGCAGTGGACATCCATCCGCACGATCACGTCACCGGCTGCGGCCTTGACCAGCTTGCCAAGCCCCGCGGCCTGGAGCCGCTCGGGGTTGTCGACCATCTTGATCCGCGGATCGCTATGCGCGAGCCGCGCGAGGATGTCGCGGGTGCGATCGGTCGAGCGACCATCCGCGACGAGGATCTCGATCAGCTCGCGCGGGTAATCCTGCGCTTGCACGCTCGCGATACACGCCTCGATGTAATGCTCCTCGTTGTACGCGGGCATCGCGATCGTGACGGTCGTCGTCACCGGAGTCTCCGGAGTCATGGTCCCGATCATTTTACCGCGCCTGGCGGGCAACATGTAATCCCGCGGCAAGCACGAGTGCGCCACCGAGCGCCGCGATCGGCCGCAGGTGCTCGCCCCACACCAGCGCACCGATCGAGACCGCGACGAGCGGCTCGATGAACGTGAGTACGGCCGTACGCGCGGCGCCAATCCGAGCGAGGCCGCGCACGAATAGCGAATTCGCACAGGTGCCGAGCACGATCGCACCGATCGCGATGTAGCCGAATCCGGATCCAGTCACCTCACCGAGGTGTGGAAGTACGAGCGGAAGTAGCAGCACCGCACCGAGCAGCGAGTGATACGAGATCGCGCGGCTCGTGCCGACCGCGGCGGCGAAGCGCTTCACCGAGAACACGGTGCCGGCGTAGAACACTGCCGAGGCAAACCCGAGCAGTGCTGCCATCACCGCTCCCGCGCTCGGCGCACGCCACGGCTCGAGCACGATCACGAGGCCGCAGAGCGCGACGACCGCCGAGGGCCGCGCACCCCGCGTGGTCACGCCTTCGACGTACGGCGCGGCGAGCGCGATGAGGATCGGCGCGGCGTAGTGGCAGAGCACCGCGATCGTGACGTTGCGGTAGTGCAGGGCGCCGAAGAAGCACAGGTTGTTGAGGACGTCGCACGCGGTGTTCGCGAGCATCCACGTGATCGCCTTGCGGTCCCACACGCGCCTCGGCTCGGCGAGCGCGAACGGCAGCGTCGAGAGGCCCATCACCGCGAACATGATCGCGGTGCCGAGCACGGCGGGCAGCGCCGCCGGATAGAGGAACAAGGTCCACGTGCCCCAGCTCGCAGCCGCGCCCGCGACCATCGCAACGCCGGTGGCGTCGCGCCTCACAGAAACTCGATGACGTCGCCTTCTTGCACCACGTACTCTTTGCCTTCGAAGCGGAGCTTGCCAGCGGTCTTGATCGCGGCTTCGCTACCGAACTGCTCGAGGTCCTCGACGGAGAACACGCGCGCACGCGCGAACTTCGCCTCGAGGTCCGAGTGGATGACGCGCGCCGCGGCCGGGGCGAGCGTGCCTTTCTTGATCGTCCACGCGCGGACTTCCTTCTCGCCAGCGGTGAAGTACGACTGCAGGCCGAGCAGGCGATAGCACTCGCGCGCGAGCGTCGCGAGCGCGGGCTCCTTGAGGTTGTACGCCGCGAGCAACTCGCCGCGGTCCGCTTCGGGGACCTCCGAGAGCTCGGACTCGACCTTGCCGCAGAGCACGACGACGCCGGCGCCTTCCTTCGCGGCGCGCTCCTTCACCAGGTCGCTCCACTTGTTGCCGTCCGGTAGGTCACCCTCGCCGACATTGCAGCAGTAGAGCACCGGCTTGATCGTCATCAGGCCCCAGGTCGAGACCGCCTTCTTGTCGTCCTCGGAGAGGTCGAGTGTGCGAGCCGGCTTGCCCTCGTTGAAGTGCGCGAGGATCTTCTCGGCGAGCGCGAGCTCCGCTTTGGCTTCCTTGCCACCGGTCTTCGCGAGGCCAGCCGCCTTCTTGTGGCGCTTCTCCACGGTCTCCGAATCGGCGAGCACGAGCTCGAGGTCGATGATCTCGACATCGCGCATCGGATCGACCGAACCGGCGACGTGGATCACGTTCGGATCGTCGAAGCAGCGGACCATCATGATGAGCGCGTTGGTCTCGCGGATGTTCGCGAGGAACTTGTTGCCGAGGCCTTCACCCTTCGATGCGCCCTTGACGAGCCCGGCGATGTCCACGATCTCGACGATCGCGGGGATGACCTTCTGCGTCGGGATGTGCTTCTGGATCCGCTGCAGCCGATCATCGGGCACGGGCACGATGCCCACGTTCGGCTCGATCGTGCAGAACGGGTAGTTCGAGGCCTCGGCCTTGCCGTTCGACAGGGCATTAAAGACCGTGCTCTTGCCCACGTTGGGGAGACCGACAATTCCGACGGAGAGGGCCATGGGGGCCATGCCTACCGTGGAGCCCCCCGGCATGGCAAGCTGCGTGCGATGATCCGATGGCTGGTGATCGCGGCTTTGGCCGCTGGCTGCGGCGATAACCTCGCGCCACCCCCTGTAGATATCGCCACGGAGCTCGCGGCGCTGCCCGGGGTCCACGACGTCACGGCGATGCCCACGGCGGCGGCCGGATTCACCTACTACGTCCTCCATTTTACCCAGCCGGTCGATCACTCCAACCCCACCGGCGCGACGTTCCTGCAGGAGGTCTCGCTCCTTCACAAGGACACGACCTCCCCGATGATCGTTCAGACCTCGGGCTACTGGGACTACTACCGGGATTCGGAGGTCGAGCTGACCTACCTCCTCGGCGGCAACCAGATCTCGATCGAGCACCGGTACTTCGCCGGCTCACGCCCGGATCCCGCCGACTGGGGCAAGCTCACGATCGAGCAGATGGCCGAGGACGAGCACGCGATCGTGAGCTCGCTCAAACAGATCTACACCGGCGCGTACATCGCGACCGGCGGCTCCAAGGGCGGTATGACCGCGATCTTTTATCGTCGGTTCTTCCCCGACGATGTCGCGGGCACGGTGCCGTACGTGGCGCCGATCTCCTTCGCCGCACCGGACCTGCGCTACCCGACGTACCTCGCGCAGGTCGGTAATGCCGAGTGCCGCCAGCACGTCCGCGACCTCGCGACCGAGATGCTCTCGAACCGCCGCGCCGCCATGGAATCGGCGGCCGCCGCCCAGGGCAACTCGTTCACCCGGGTCGCTATCGGCCCGGCGGTCGAGTCCGCGATCATCAGCTTCGAGTGGTCGTTCTGGCAGTATTTCGGCATCACGCAGTGTGCCAATTTGCCAGCCATCACCGGTGACGATGCGGCGCTGTTCAAGGTGCTCGATCGGGTGTCGCCGCCCTCTGATAGTGACGATGATCAGACCGGCCTGTTCGACGCGTATTACTACCAGGCGTACTTCCAGCTCGGCTATCCAGCCGACGGGACCGACACGTACCTCAAGCCGTACGAGATCTATGGCGACGCGGACTACACGGGCTCCCTGCCGACCGCACAGCCCACCTTCGACGGGGGCGTGGCTATGCACGACATCCAAACGTTCGTCGCGAACAGCGACAAGTTCGTGTTCGTGTACGGCCAGTGGGATCCGTGGAGTGGCGGCCAGTTCGACCTCACGGGAACGCAGGATTCACTGCTGCTCGTCCATGCCGAGGGCACGCACAACTCCCAGCTCACCGACCTCGCGGCCACGGATCGAGCCGCTGCGTACGCCAAGCTCGAGGCCTGGACCGGGGTGAGCCCCAAGGCCGCATCGATCGCTTTCACGGATCGGATCGCCCCACCGCGCCCGGGCCCGCGCATGCGCGCGTTGCGTGCGGTCCGCCAATCGCACTAGAGTCGTGGTCATGGCACGCGTCGTCCTGATCACCGGTTCGACCGATGGCATCGGCCGCGCCGCGGCGCGCCAGCTCGCTGCCGGCGGGATGCACGTGATCGTGCACGGCCGCAGCAGGACCAAGGTCGACCTGGCGCTCGCCGCGCTGCGCGAAGAGCTACCGGGCGGCCAGCTCGACGGCGTGGCATTCGATCTGGGAACGCTCGCGGGCGTCAAGCGTGGTGCCGAGCTCGTGCTCGCGCTCGCCCCGAAGCTCCACGTGCTCGTCAACAACGCTGGCATCTTCGCGCCGGAGCGCGTGCTCAATGCCGATGGCATCGAGGCCACGCTCGCGGTCAACTACATCGCACCGTACGCGCTGACCGCGTTGCTCGCGCCTCGCATGATCGAGAGCGCTGCCGAGGCCGGCGAGCCATCGCGCGTGATCGACGTGGCCTCGGTCGCGCACACGCGCGGCCGGATCCATCTCGACGATCTCCAGCTCGCGAGCTCGTGGACGGGCTACGCCGCGTACGCGCAATCCAAGCTCGCGATCGTGATCCACGCGATGCAGCTCGCGGAGCACTGCGATCCTGCGCAGCTCGTCGCGTATAGCGTGCATCCCGGGGTGATCGCGACCAAGCTCCTGCGCCAGGGCTTCGGTCCGGTCCAGGGCAAGCCGGTCGAGCAGGGGGCGCAGGCGATCGCGATGCTCGCCGGTGGCGTCACGACCGAGCCTTCGGGCAGCTACTTCGATCACGGCGTCGCGACACCACCCAGCTCGGTCGCGCGCGATGCGAACCTTCGCAAGGCGCTATGGGACGCGACCGCGTTGCTCGCGAAACTCTAGATGGAATCGGCGGACGAGCTCGCTGCGATCACCGCCATCCTCGCCGAGGGTGACGAGCGCGGTGCATTCGCGAACGTGTGTGCGCGGCTCGCGTGGCCGCTCGGCATCGAGCTCGGACGCTCGCCCGGATCCGAGCTCGGCCCGTGGATCGCGATGCTCGGCACCCTCGCCCTCGCGCGCGGTGCACCGAAGCTTCACGAGCTGACCGAAGCGGTCGTACGCGATCCGGATAGCCCGGACCGGTTATACGATCTCGGCTTCGCGTTGATCGATGCGGGCGTGCCGCGCGTCGCGGCGACCGTCCTGTGGCGCTGCCTCTCGCTCGTCGGCGACAGCGAGGAGGTGATGTGCGAGCTCATCTCGGCGCTCGAGACCGCGACAGCGTACGAAGACGCGTTCCGGTTGCTCGACGAGCGCGAGCCTCTGCGTGCTGGCAGCTTCCTGTGCAGCTATCTCTACGCGTTCGATGCCGCGATGACCGGACGGCTCGAGATCGTGCGCGCCACGGCCGCGACGCTCGTGCCGACCTCGCCCACCCACGAGGTCATGCGCGGCACGATCGAGCGGATCGTCGAGCGTGCGGATCGCGTGGTCGGTGCGTGCGCACTCGATCGCGCGGATCTGCGCGGGTGGCACTATGTCCTGACCGGCGGGCTGCTCTTGCACCGCTCCCCGTACGGGTTTCCCGCGCCCATGACCGGCCGCTACGCGTGGCTGCAAGATAGCTACGCGATGATCGCGACGGGGCTCGAACGCTTGCGTCCGTTCATCGCCGGGCTGCCGTGCATCTACGCGCCGGAGGGCCGCGATCACGAGATCGTGGCATGCGCGGCGGCGTTCAAGTTCGGCTTGCCGGTCGCTCCCTGGCCCGCGATCGGGGTGCCGGCGCCCGGCTTGATCGTCGCGCATCGGCTCGAGGCGATTCCTGAAGATGCGCTCGTCGCGCTCGCGCATCGCAAGGTCGATCAGCTGTTCTACGCACACGCGAGCCCGTGGACGTACGACTCGCGGATCGCGCCCGATCTCACGATGTGCCTGTATCAGAGCCTGAATGCGCCGTGGGATGGCGCGCAGACGTACAGCGCCGATGTGGGCAAGGCGATCTCGCGGCCCGTCGACGATCGACCGGTCGAGGCCATCGCCGCCGAGATCGTCGCGAGCCCGCTGCTCGCCGACGCCGAGCTCGAAGCGGAGGACCCCGGCGGGTGGGACGCGCTCGTCGCACGTGCGTGGCCGCTCACACCGGGCCCTCGCACGCGGCTGTGGGCAGGTGGTCCGGTTCCATCCAACCGGTTCTAAAGCTGGTAGCCTCGGAAGGTGAAAAAGATCCTCGTCGTCGAGGACGATCCGGTCAATCAGATGATCTTGATCGACTTCCTCGCGGCCAACGGATACGAGACCGTGGCGGCGTCGACGGGACCGGAAGGTCTCGAGCGCTTCGATCAGGAGCAGCCAGACCTCTGTCTCGTCGATGTCCAGCTGCCGCGCAAGAACGGCTTCGAGGTCGTACGCGACATCAAGGCGCGCGGCACGAACACGCCGGTGCTGCTGATGAGTGCGGTGTACAACGATCACGATCAGTCGTCGCGCACGGTCCAGCTCGGCGCGCTCGCCGATGGCTATCTGTCCAAGCCGTTCGATCTCGTCGATCTCATGGAGCAGGTCAAGACGCTGCTCGGCGAGCGCTAGCGTTGCGCTATCCGACCTTCGTCGCCGAGATGGCGGCGCCGGCGAATCGCCCGAAGTTGTGGTTCGGGATCTGGAGCGGCTTCGCGATCGCGATCGGGTTCGGCGTCCTCGCTGCCGCCGCGGCGTTCTTCGATCTCACGCCGTGGCGCTGGGCCTACGTGGGCTTGGTCTCGATCAAGCTGCTGACGAATGCACTCGCGTGGTGGGGGCTCGTCAAGGATCGCCTGGTGATGGAGACCCAGGGGCTCAACACCACGGCGGACGTCGTGCTGCTGACCGCCGCGATCTACTTCACGGGTGGGCCGTATAGTCCCTTACTCGCGACGTACGTGATCGTGATCGCGGTGCTCTCGCTGCTGTCGAACCTCGGCGTCACCGTGCTGATGGCCGGGCTCGTCGTGATCCTCTACTCGGCGATGGTGATCGGGATGGCGACCGGGTTGTTGCCGCCGACCCCGGTGCCCGGTGCACCCGGCGCCATCCCGAGTGCGGGCTACGTGGTGACCGCGATCGTGTACTGCGCGCTCGTCGTCGGAGTGCCGGCGTGGTTCTCGGCGGCGACCTTGCGCATGCTGCGCGCCAAGGAGGTCGCGCTCGAGGCGCGGACCTCGGATCTCATCAATGCGAACACGCAGCGCAGCCAGTTCGTCGCGTCGATGACGCACGAGCTGCGCACCCCGATCCATGGCGTCCAGGGTCTCGCGGACGTGATCGCGGCCGGCGTGTATGGGCCCGTGACCGACAAGCAGAAAGAGGCCTGCGCCTCGATCAAGCGCAGCGCGCAATCGCTGCTCGGGCTCGTCGACGACGTGCTCAACCTCGCGCGTGCAGAGGCCAACCGGATCGAGGCTCGTCCGAGCGCGATCGATGTCACCGAGCTGGTCGAGCGGGTGACCGCCTCGGTGTCCTGGATGGTCGGCACCAAGCACATCGCGCTCGCCGCGGAGGTCCAGCCGGGGCTGCCGTTCGTGCAATCCGATCCGCGCTGGCTCGCGCACGTGCTCGTCAACCTCGTCTCGAACGCCGTCAAGTTCACGCCGGAGGGCGGCACCATCGCGGTGCGCGCGCGCGAAGCGCCGGACGGACAGGCGGTGATCCTCGACGTGATCGATAGCGGTATCGGGATCGCGCGCGAGGACCGCGCACGGATCTTCGAACCGTTTCTGCAAGGCGATGCGTCCGACGAGAAAGGCTATGGCGGGGTTGGGCTCGGTCTCGCGCTCGTCGCTCGGCTCACCGATCTGCTCGCGTGCAAGGTCGAGCTCGAATCGGAAGTCTCGAAGGGTTCCACGTTCCGCGTGATCGTGCCGTACCAATGGCACGGTCGAGCGGTCAGCCGGTTGATGCGCGCCGTGACCCCACCGCCCGGCGTCACCGACGGCTAAGCAAGCGTCGCGAGGATCGCGGCGAGCTGTTTCGGCTGATGGCGCGCCATCATGTGACCCGACTCGGCGAGGATCTCGTGGCGTACGTTCGCGAAGTAGCCACGCCGTATCGCGCGCTCCGGCTCGGGCAGGTTGAGCTCGGTCTTCGCGCCGTCGACCACCACCACCGGGCACGTGATCCGCTTCCAGAACTGAGCCGCGGCATCGCGGCGAAACGGATACGCGCCGCTCGTGAGGTGCAGCGGATCGTGCTTCCACACGTAGCCACTCTCGGTCTTGGTCGCGCCGTGCTCGGCGAGCCGGAGCGCGAGCGCTTCGCCGAGGAGCGGGTCGTGCTTGCGGAGGCGCGCGGCGGCGAGCTCGAGTGTCGCGATCGGTTTGAACGTGGTGCGCGCGTTGCGCCACGCATCGATCCACATCCCGGTGCGTCGGCCGAGCTCGACCTCGCTCTGGTCCGGCGGGCCGAGCCCTTCGAGGACCGCGAGGCCGGCGAGGCGCTCGGGCCGCGTGCCGGCCCAGTACGAAGCGACGTTGCCGCCCATCGAATGGCCGACCACGATCAAGCGTTGCTTCGCGACCCGCGCGATCACCGCGTCGAGATCCGCGACGTAGTCCATGAAGTGGTAGTAGCCCCCCGCGCCGATCCAATCCGAATCGCCGTGACCGCGCAGATCGACCGCGACGACGTGCGCGTTTGCATGCTCCGCGATCAACGGGGCGACTTCATGCCAGCCGTACGCGAAATCCAGGAAGCCGTGGACGAGCACGTATGTCGTCTCGGTCGGACGCGGAGCGGCCCACTCGAGCAGGTGATAGGTGAGCCCGGTCGATAGCGCCAGGCGACGCGAGACAGCGGGCATGCGGGCTAGTTTCCGACGCCGATGCTGTAGATGCCGCCGCCGGTATCGGTCATCCAGAGCTCGCCCGCGGCATCCGCGTGGATGCTCGAGGGGTTGCCGAAGCTATCGGTCGCGAGCTCGGTCGTCGACATGCTCGGGCCCATCGGGTTGTACGAGCCTTGGTTCAGCTTCGCGTTCGAGTAGTCGGTGAAGTAGTAGTTACCGGCGATGCCGGGGAAGTTGCGGCCGCGATAGACCTGGCCGCCGATGACCGCGAACCAATGGTCGCCGCCGTGGCTCTTCACGACGACCGGCGTCACGAGGCCCATCGTCGCGCAGCTGTTCGGGCCGTTGTTGTTACAGTTGCCGTTGTTCGGGTTGTACGGGTGGGTCGCCTCGTAGACCGACCAGCCGAGGTTGACCGGGTTGCCGGGCGTGCCGTTGATCTGCGCCGCCGGAATCACGTCGATCTCTTCGTACGCGTCCTGGCCGACATCGCCGATGTAGATGTCGCCGGTCATCCGATCGAAGCTCCAGCGCCAGCCGTTGCGGAGGCCGCGGAACAGGATCTCGGGCTCGCCGCCGCCCCCGGCGTACGGGTTGTTCGCGGGGATGCCGTACGGCTTGCCGTTCGCCGGATGATCGACATCGATGCGCAACATCTTCGCGAGCAGCGGTTCGCAGCCGTTCGCGATGCACGTCGGATCGGTGCGATCGATCGCCTGGCCGTTCTTCTTCGGATCGCCGGCCGAGCCGCCGTCACCGGTCGTGAAGTAGAGGAGGCCGTCGGCGTTGCCGAACTCGAGCATGCCGGCGTTGTGGTTCTCGAACGGATCCGGAATCGACAGGATGATGTCGCCGGTCGGCTTGGCCTTGCTGTTGTCGGTCGGATCGACCTGATAGTGCGCGAGGATGTCCGCGGTGTCGGTGGTGTAGAAGATGTAGAACTTGCCGTTGCACGCGTAGTCGGGATGGAACGTGAGGCCGAGCAAGCCGCGCTCGCCGGCCGGGCCATCGGACGAGATCGTGCTCGAGACATCGAGGAACGGGGTGGCGCCGATGACGCCATCTTTCATGATCCAGATCTTGCCGCTCTGCTGGACGATGAACTGGCGCCCATCATTCAGGGGAGCGGTCACGAGCAGCGCCTGACCACCGGCGAGCGTGGTGACCTTCGTGAGCTTCACCATCGTGCCCGTCACCACGTTCGGCGCGGCGAGCGCGGGCCCGGCCGTGTTGACGCACGTGGCGGCGTCGATGGTGTTCGAGCCAGATCCAGAACCACCGCCATCACCGGTGGCCTTGTCACTCCCTCCGCAGGCGGCCAGGGCGACCAGGACGAATGCTGCTAGTTGAGGCCTCATAGGCCTCGAACTGTACCCCGGGCTATGTGCCAGGTGGCTCGGGAACGCGCTTGCCGGCGCGCTCGGCGAGCGTGCCAAACACCCACAAGACGCCACCGACGATCAGGAACGGCACGAGGAAGACCCACATCGTGAAGCCCGAGGCGAGACCGAAATATGCGATCGCGCACACCATGCCGACGAGCCACGAGACGATCGCGACGATGTAGCCCGACAGCATGATCTTGCGCTTGCGCAGCGCGGCCTCGAGTTTCTTGAGAAAGTAATCAGCTTCGACAGGGTCGAGCTCGCCGATCAGCTTCGCGAGATCCTCTTGGCTGCCTGAACCGAAAGCTCTCTCGACCAACGGATCTTCGCTCGGCTTCTTCGCCACGCCGCGACCTTACCATGAGTGCTATACGAGGCCCGTGCTTCGTATCGACGACGATCTGAGTCGCTCGCTCCTGTTTGGTTCGGCGCCGCGCCGGATCGTTTCCCTGGTCCCGAGTGACACCTATTCGGTCGTCGCGCTCGGCGCCGAGGATCGGCTCGTCGGGCGGACCACGTACTGCGAGCACGCGCAGGCCGCGACGACGGTGGGCGGCACCAAAGATATCGATGTCGAGGCGGTGATCGCGCTCGAGCCGGACCTGGTGATCGCGAATCAGGAGGAGAACGCGCGCAAGCCGCTCGAGGCGCTCGCGGCCCGCGGGGTGCGGATCTACGTGTCGCTGCCGCGCACGGTGGAGCAGGGCATCAACCACGTCGCGAAGCTCGCGCGGATCCTCCAGACCGGCGATGCGGGCAAGGCGCTCGTCAAGCGTGGCTACGACTTCGTGCAGCGACCGCGGGTCGCGACCCGCGAGAAGGCGTTCATGCCGATCTGGATGGATCCGCTGATGACGCTCAACGCCGATACGTTCGGCTCCGACATGCTCGCACGCGTCGGCGTCGCGAACGTCTTTGGCGATCGGCTGCGCCTGTATCCGCTCGCCGCGGATCTAGGCAAGGGACCCGAGGCCGAAGCGAATGGTCGCGACGTGCGCTACCCACGCGTGACGCTCGCCGAGATCACGGCGCGCGATCCGGAGGTCGTGATCCTGCCCGACGAGCCCCACGCGTTCTCCGCGGCCGACGAAGCGATCCTGCACGAGGCCGTTCCGCGTGCCCGCGTGGTCCGCGTCATCGGCAAGGACCTCTTCTGGTACGGCGCGTGGACGATCGAGGCGCTCGATCGGCTGGCGGCGCAGCTAACGCCCGGCAACTAGCCGGTCATAGATCGCGCTGACGAACCGGTCCACGGACGGTGGATGGTGCGCGAAGAAGAGTGACGGCTCGACGAGCTCGAGCTCCATCACCATCGGATGTCCTCGTTCGTCGCGCGCGAGATCGACGCGTGCATAGAGCAGCTCGCTCGCGATCGGTGCGAGTGCCGCGAGCGCGACCTCCCGCTCCTCGATGGCGATCGGAAACGGTCCGGTCACGCTCTCGGCCTGGCCGGCGAACCGCGGGGACTTGCGGACCGCGTGTGACAGCTCGCCATCGATCCACACGAGCGAGCGCTCGCCATAGCCATCGACCGAGGTGATGTACGGCTGGATCAGCGCCGCGCCGCGAGCGGTCAGCGCGGCGCAATGCGCGATCGCGGCTGGATCATTCGCCTCGAACACGCGCGCACCGAACGAGCCCGCACCGACCTCGGGCTTGATCACGCAGCGCTCGCTCGGCACGTCGATCGCGAAGCCCTGCTCGACGAGGATCGTCGGAACGCAGGGTACGCCGCGGTTCGCGAGGTCGAGCAGGTAACGCTTGTGGACGTTGCCGCGCACGATCGGCGGAGGATTGAGCACGGGACCGACGGCCGCGACGCGATCGAGCCACGCGAGGAACGCGGTGAGGTCCTGGACATAGTTCCAGGTCGACCGGAGGATCGTCGGGCCGGGGGCGTGCCATGCGGCCTCTGGATCGTCCCACGCGAGGAGCTCGTGCTCGAACCCTGCGCGGGTGAGCGCGGCCGCGAGCGGCGCCGCATCGGCATCGAATTCGGGGAGGTGTTGGCAGGTCGCGATCCGCAGCTTCACGACAGCGCGCTCGCGAGATCGTCGAACAGGTCATCTTCGTGCTCGAGCCCGACCGAGAGGCGCAGGAGCTCGAACGGCGTCGGGCTGCCCGCACCTTCGGCGGTGTGGCGATGCTCGATCAAGCTCTCGACACCGCCGAGCGAGGTCGCCGGCATCCACACGCGCAGCTTCTTGACGAGCTCGATCGGCTGGGCGACCCGGATCGACAACATGCCGCCGAACCCGCCGCGCATCTGCTTGACCGCCACCGCGTGGTGCGGGTGATGCGGGAGCCCCGGATAGTCGACCGTGACGCCGCGCTCGGTCAGCCGCTGCGCGAGCGAGAGCGCGCTCTTGCTCTGGCGCTCGACCCGCGCGAACAGCGTGCGCATGCCGCGCTGGAGCAACCACGCTTCGACCGGGCCGAGGCACGCGCCCTCGACATGCCGGATGTATTCGAGCTCGGCCCACGCCTCGTCGCGCACGCGCGTGACCAGCGCGCCGGCGAGCACGTCGGAGTGACCGTTCAAGTACTTCGTCGCGGCGTGCATCACGAGGTCGGCGCCGAGCTCGAGGGGCTTGGTGTGGACGGGTGTGGCGCAGGTCGAATCGACCGCGAGGCGCGCGCCCGCGCGATGCGCGAGGTCGGCGACGGCCGCGATATCGGTGACGTCCCACGTCAGGTTCGCCGGGGTCTCGACCCAGACGAGCTTCGTGGTCGGGCGCAGGGCTGCCGCGACGGCGGCGAGGTCGGTGGTGTCGACGAAATCGAGCTCGACGTTCCAATCGGCGCTGAACTTCTGGAGCCAGTTACGGATCGCGAAGTAGCCGACGCGCGGCACGACCGCGTGATCGCCGGGGCGCAACCAGGCGCGAAACACCGACGTGGCGGCGGTCATCCCCGACGCATTCACGAGCGCGGCGGCCCCCCCTTCGAGCTCGCACAACAGGCGCTCGGCCGAGAGTACGGTGGGGTTCTTGTCGCGCGTGTAGTCGCGCCCGCCGATCAGCTGATACGCATCATCGCGCGCATAGGTCGTCGAGAGATGGATCGGTGGCACGACCGCGCCGGTCTCGCGGTCGCGGTCGTAGCCTGCCTTCGCGGCGAGGGTCTCGGGGTGAAGTGGCTTGGTCATGGCGGCAACACGAAGCCGTAGCGCGTCATCACCTCGTGACCCTCGGGCGACGCGATGTACGCCGCGAGCTGGCGCGCGGCCTCGGCTTCCTCACCGGTGCCACACACGACGAGCTGTTGATCGATCGGTTGGTGCAGCGCTTCATCGATCTCCAACGACTCGCCACCGTCGGTGACCACGGCGAGCGAGCGCGCGACGATCGCGGCATCGACCGCGCCAGTCTTCGCGAACTGCATGGTCGCCTGGATGTTCTCGCCGTACTTGACGCGGTCGGCGATCTTGTCCCACACGCCCGATCTCTGGAGTGCTTCCTGCGCGGCCTTGCCGTAGGGCGCAATCTCCGGGTTCGCGATCGCGATCCGCGCGAACCGCGGATCGGCGAGCTCGTCGAGAGACTTCGGCACCTGGACGCCCTTGGGGACCCAGACCACGATGTGACCGCGCGCGTAGGAGTGGACGGAGGTGGCGTCGCACTTGCCGTTCGTGACGACATCATCGATGAACTTCTTGCCCGCCGAAGCGAACAAGAAGTACGGCGCGCCCTGGTCGATCCGCTTCGCGAGCGAGCCGCTCGAGTCGAACGTGATCAGAGGCCTGATGTGGGTCTTCGCCTCGAACGCCTTGCCGAGCTCCTCGAACGCCCGCGTCAGATCGGCAGCAGCGGCGACGCGGACCGTGCGCTCGGTCGGCTTCGCGGAGCAACCGAGGACCGCGGCGAGCAATGCAACGTGGCGCACGGCCTGAGGTTATCGCGGTATAACCGCAATATGGAACGCCGCGTGGTCATCATCGAAGACGAACGTGATGTCGCGCGCCTGCTCGAGTTCAACCTGCGCAGCGCGAACTTCGTCGTCGAGAGCGCGGTCAACGGTGCCGACGGGCTCGTGGCGATTCGCACCTCGCATCCCGACGTGGTGTTGCTCGATCTGATGTTGCCGGACCAATCCGGCTACGAGGTGTGCAAGGCGATCCGTGCCGATGCCACGATCGCCGATACCGGCGTGTTGATGCTGACCGCGAAGGGCGAGGCCGAGGATCGCATCCTCGGGCTCGAGGTCGGCGCCGATGACTACGTCGTCAAGCCATTCGTCGTGCGCGAGGTCGTGCTCCGCGTGACCGCGCTCGCGAACCGGCTCGCCGAGCGGCGCGCGCGAGCAAGCACGAGCACCGGCGCGGTGATGAGGGCCGGCGCGATCGAGCTCGATCCGGTGACCCACGATGTCCGGATCGGCGGCGCGCTCACGCAGCTCCGTCCGCTCGAGTACAAGCTGCTCCAGCTGCTGGTCTCGGAGCCCGGTCGCGTGTTCTCCCGCGAGGAATTGCTCGAGCAAGTCTGGGACATGCGCGGTGACATCAACACGCGCACCGTCGACGTGCACGTCCGCCGGCTGCGGATCAGCCTGGGTACGGCGGCGGAGGTGATCGAGACGGTGCACGGCTTCGGCTACCGCGCGAAGCGCGACTAGTGCGCAACTCGCTCCGCAACCGGTTGCTCGCGCTGTTCCTGTTGCTGTTCGTCGTCGTCGGCGCGGGCACCTTGTACGCGATCGAGCGCACGCTCGCGGATGACCTCCTCGCCACGCTCGACAAGCGGCTCACGGATCAGGGCAAGGCGGTCGCGGATTGGCTCGCCGAGGCCGGTCATCCCGACACGCTCGCGCCACGGCTCGCGGCCGTCACCCGCACGCGGCTCACGATCATCGGGGCCGATGGCTCGATCCAGGGCGATTCGCTCGAGCCGACGATGGTCGGTCGGCCGATCGGTGAAGCGATCGAGGTCGCGACCGCGCGTCGCGGTGCCATCGGCCATGCGGTCCGATCCTTGCGCCCGGACGAGCCGACCCAGTACCTCGTCGCGGTACCCGCGGATCACGCGCGCGTGATCCGGCTCGCGGTCCCGCTGGGCGATATCATCGAGACCCGCAAGAACATGCGGCAGCGGCTGCTGTTCGGCTTCGGGTTCGGCTTCCTCGGTGCGTTGCTGCTCTCGTGGATCTTCGTGCGTGCGATCACGCGACCGATCCAGTCGCTGACCGCAACCGCGGAGAGGCTCGCGAAGGGCGAATACACGATCGCCCCGCCCGAATCGGCGACCGCCGCCGGAGGCGAGATCGGCGTCCTCGCGCGCGCGATGATGGTGATGGCCGGCGAGGTCAAGTCGCATATCGGCGAGCTCCAGCAGGAGCGCGACTTGCTGTCGGTCGTGTTCGCGAGCCTCGTCGAAGGTGTCGTGTTGATCGATCGCGCGGGCGCGATCGCGCTCGCGAATGCGGCCGCACAGCCGCTCGTCGGCGATCGCCTGCCGGCGCCGCTCGCCGAGCTCGTCGCGCGTGCGCTCGAAGGCACGCTCGCGGATGCCGAGCTCGAGCTCGTCGGTCGTACGGTGCGTGCGAGTGCGCGGCCGCTCGAGGCGCGCGGACCGGCGGCGAGCGCTGCGGTGATCCTCGTGCTCTACGACGTCACGCGGATGCGCGCGCTCGAGGCCGTGCGGCGCGAGTTCCTCTCGAATGCGGCGCACGAGCTGCGCACGCCGGTGACCTCGATCTCGGGCTACGCGGAGACGCTGCTCGGTGCCCCGGTCGATAGCGCGACCTCGAAAGAGTTCCTCGGCACCATCCATCGCAACGCGCAGCGGATCGCGAGCCTGGTCTCGGACCTCGTGCTCCTCGATCAGCTCGGTGGTCGCGATGCGGTCGTCGGCGATCGTGTCCCGGTGCCGC
>JANXOP010000004.1 GCA_025357755.1 Kofleriaceae bacterium
CGGATAGACATCCTGGTACTTCTTCGGCGGGTTCTCGGCGTACTGGATCGAGCCATCGGCGCGATGCAGGAACCAGCTCGGATGCTCGGTCACCCACGGATGGTCGGGCGATGCCTGGAACGCGATATCGAGTGCGACCGCCAGATCACGTTGCTTCGCAGCAGCCACAAAATGAGCAAAATCCTCGAGCGTGCCGAGCTGCGGATGGACCGCGGTGTGGCCGCCTTCGGCCGCGCCGATCGCCCACGGACTGCCCGGATCGTCGGGCGATGCTTCGGGCGTGTTGTCCGGACCCTTGCGGAACGCGTGCCCGATCGGATGGATCGGTGGGAGGTACACGATGTCGAACCCGAGCTCGTTGATGTAATCGAGTCGTGCCTCGGCGGTCTTGAAGGTCCCGTGCTCGCCAGGTGCGCCGGTCGAGCGCGGGAACAGCTCGTACCAGGCCGAGCACGCGGCAAGTGGCTGCTCGACCACGATCTCGAGCTCGCGAAACTTTGTCGCCGCGCTGCGATCCGGGGCGCGCGCCATCGCAGCGGTGAGCGGCTCGCTCAGCGCGAGCTCGATGCCGAAGCGGTTCGCGGTCTCGAGCAGCGATGCCTCGCCACCGCGCGCATGCGCGGCCTGCACGAGCGCCGCGCCTTCGCGCAACTCCAGCGTGACCTCCGCGCCGACCTCGAGCTTCTTCGCGAGCCCGCGCTGCCAGGTCGCGAACGCATCGATCCACGCGATCGCCGTGTACCGGTGCCGCCCCAGGGAGCGCAGTGGGATCGCCGCGGTCCAGACGTCGTTGCCTTGCGGCTCGAGCTCGGTCTCGCGCCACGCCATCGCGCCCGGCGCGCGATCGAGCAGGACGGCCCGCACGAGGTCATGACCATCGGCCACGAGCTCGACGCTGACGCTCACCACCTCGCCGATCACGCGCTTCACGGGATACCGGCCACCATCCACGACAGGCCGGATCGCGAGGATCACCACTCGCTCCCGCATCGCCTCGACCAGCAGGCCCGGCTCGACCTCGCGTTGCGGTACTCGCATCGGTAATTCTCGAATGCGATGACCGTGCCGACGCCGCAGCGTCGCAGGCTGTCGCGGGGGCGGTTACCGAGCGCTCTCGCTACATCGAGCGCTCACGCGGCGGCGTCGACGCGATGCACGCTGCGCTGGACGGTCTTCCTGGCACGTTCGAACGCCTCCTTCGAGATCTGGAGATTGCCTGCGAATGCGTTATCGAGGTCCCAGATCAGATAGATGATGTGCGCGACGACACCGCCGAGCGCGCCCGCCATCACCGCGTGGATCCAGAACGGCTCGACCGCCATGAAGTAGATCGAGACGATCGTGATCAGCCCCCCTGCATAGAGCAGCAAGCGCATCATCAGCGGCACGCGCGCGCGCGACGACGACAGCCGGTTCGTGCGCAGGTCCGAGAGGTCGTTGAACCGCGAGAGCACCTCGCCGAACACCGATTGCTGGCAATCGTTCAGCGGCTTGCAGCCATGCACCGCCGACCAGACCAGCTCGAGGTGCGCGCCGACCGTCTCGATCGCGTCTTCGTCGTGATGCGCCATCGCGGCCCACTCTTTCGCGAGCACGTCCTCGATGTAGGCCTCGAGCGGTCGCTGGATCGCATCTCGCGTACGCGCCGGCAGGCCACTCGCGGTGCGATGCAGATCGACGATCGCGGTCGCTTCGCGCTCGACGTAGCCGCGACTGTCGTTGAACTGACCCCACACCACGAACACGATGAACGCCAACAGCACCGCGTAGATGCCGCCGACGGTCTGGAGATAGTTGCCGACCGCATCACCCGCCGGCTTGAGGACCTCGAGCGGCACGATCGCACGAAAGGCACACAGGCCCGCGATCGAGAGGATCGAAAACCCGAGGACGATCGGCAGGAGCCTGATCGTCGCCTTGAGCCAGTGTGATTTCACTCCGCGAGCGTATCGACTGTCGCGCCGAGCGTCGACGTATCGTTACCGATCTTCAGCGTGCCACCCGGTGCGTTCGGGTTGAACGACACGTGCACCATCTTGCCCCCTGCGAGCGTGATGTCCGCCGAGGTCGCGTCGGTCGCGGTCACCGCGGTCACGCCGCCGTCGACGTAGGCGACATGGAGCCATGCGTGATCACCACCCGCGACGGTCTCGTCGAGGCGATAGCCGGCCGAGAAGTCACTGTCGCTGTTGTACGCATGGACGCTCGAGGTCGCGCCGGTCTCGGTCAGGCGCCGCACGGTGAGCGTGTGACCCGCGGCCGTGACCGTCGTGGTCGCGCCGCTGATCGTCGGCTGGGTCGGGAACGCGAGGCTCCACACCTGCGCGTTGGTCGACGACACCCGATCGAAGATCACGACGGTGTCGGGCTCGAGGTAGACCATCTCGCGCTGGAACTTCGAGACCGCGCTGCCGTAGACCGGCGCGAGATCCGCAGCCACGTGCACGTAGCCCGTGCCTTGGTGGAGCGCGAGCATCGTCGAGGACTTCCCGACCATCTGCTTGAAGGCCGTGGTGCCGTTCATCACGCGCAGCGTGCCGTGATCGTCGATCTCTTGCGGCAGACCGGAGTGCGAGTCGATGCACGGGTCGTACGCGAGCCAGCCATCCTTGTAGATCATGATCGCACCCTGATCTTGGTGCGCGTGACTCTGCGTGTACGGGCCCGCGTTCATGTTGATCCACGTCGCGTGCTTGTCCCAACCCGAGCGCGCGAACAGCTGGCCGGTGCCCGAGCCGTAGAACGCGGTGTTGAGGCTGGCGAAGCCGCCGGTGTTCGCGACGCTGTTCGTCGCGATCAGGTCGTAGGCGTACATGAATGGCTGGTCCATCTCCGGCACCGACGACGCATCGATCAGGCTCTTTGCCATCGGCGCGAGAGGGTCGTTCGGGAACAGCGTGATCAGCCCCTGGATGTAGTGACGATGGTAGTCGAACAGGCTCGCGGTCGAGTCGCGCGATTGATCGCCGGTCGGCGCGATACGGTCGAGCGTCGGCACGATCTCGTGCAGCATGAAGAGCATCGAGGCACGCGTGTGGCCGCTCTTGACCGCGAGGTTCTCGCCCGTCGAGGCCTGCCAGATATCGTAGAGCTCCCACAACCGCATCAGCGAGACTCCGTAGCCGGTGCCCTCGCGCGAGCCACCACCGACGACATCGCTGTCGAACAGTGGGTTCATCTCGCCGATCACCTTGGTGTCGTGGAACTGCGTGATCCAGGCATCGGTGCCGTCGAGCTCGCCGTGGGCCGCGAGGCCGAGCAGCATGGTCGCGCGGAGGAAGTTGTAATAGTAGTTGTTCTCCGGATCGTCGACGGCCCAGCCGGTCCACGGCTTCTTCGTACCGCCCCACGTGGCGTCGTCGGGGTGCCACACGTTCCACACTGCTTGCTGGGCGTAGCCGAGCCACGCTTGGCGGCGGTCGCTCGCGATTGTCGAGTAACACCAGTCGTAGACCAGCGCGAGGTTGCCGACCGCGTCGCCGAGCGCGTAGTAGTCGTCACCCGCGACCGTCGGAGTCTGACCGCCGTCGATCAGCGCTTGCTCCGAGGTCACGAACTTGTCGATCGAAGCGACCGCGGCGGTGCAGTACCTCGCGTCACCCGAGAGCTGGCCCATCCAGGCCGCGTTCCACTCGTTGAAGCCGTAGACGTCACTCGGCGACGCGACCCAGCGGTCGACCGTCTTGGCAAACTTCACGGCCGCGGGAGCCTGCGCGTCGTAGGCCGCCTTCGCCGCATCCGCGTTGATGCTGAGCTTGATCCGCGGATGCTGATCCGCGTAGTTCGGACCGTCATCGCCCCCGCCACACGCCGCAACCGCGACAACCCCGACCCAGAGAGCTGATGAGCGCCACATAGGCATCCGACGTAACACGGTTTTCGGCTCCTCCGACATGGCATCGACTCCCAACGGCGAGCGAAGGGCAATTCAGGTTTTCTCGGTCGCGGTCGCTTTGGGGAGGTCCGCCGCGTCGGACGTTACCTGCCCCACGAACTTCTTCGGCTGCACGCGCGCGTTGATCACGGTGAGCGCCAAGATGATGCCGAGCACTGCCATGACCGCCATCGCGATCGGCCAGCCGTACCACTGCGAGATGTCCGCGCCCGCCGGGTTCGTGACCATCGTGTGGCCATCGGGTCCAACGATCGTAGATTCCGGAAGGATCGTGCCGAACACGAAGGCCTGCAGCGCGGTGCCGAAGTAGACGAAGCCATCGATCAACCCGGTCGCGGTGCCCGCGTTCCTGCGCCCGCCGAAGTCTTGGCTCGCGACACCGGAGAGCATCCCGTGCACGCCGATCACCGCCATCGCCATGAAGGCGACGATGAACGTCACCGCGATCGGCGCCGCCAGCGCGGGGATCATCGCGATCGATCCGACGAGCAAGAAACCGAGGAGTGCGACCGCAACGGGTGGGCGGCGCGACTTGAAGAGGTGATCGGACAACACGCCCGCGAACACCCCGCCGAGGATGCCCGCGCAGCACGAGACCATGCCCCAGTGCTCGACGATGAACGACGGATTGTGAATGACATGCGTGACAGGGTCTTTGATGTTGAGACCCACGCCGTTCGCGAACGAGCGGAACCACTTCAAGATCCCCTGCCGCAGAAATCCCGAGCAACCCGAGATCAGCGCGATCGTGAGGATGATCCGGTTCGTCAGCAGCTTCTTGATCACGACCCACGCCTTGTCGGGGGGGCCGTCATCACCGCTCGACGCGTCGGCAACATCGAAGTCGCCGAGCCCGGCGTCCTTCGGGGTGTCGCGAACCCATAGCGCGGAAGCGATGAACGACAGCGCGATGAAGATCGCAGGCGCGACAAACAGAGTGGGCTTCCACGCTGTGATGTCGGCGAGCTTGGGTGCCCAGTCGTAGGCGAGGTACAGCCCGATCGAGATCAGGATGCCGAAGATGCCGCCGAACGTGCCGCGCTCGCGGAGGTGGAACCACGAGGCGTTGACCTTGACGATCGAAACCGCGCCGAAGCTTTGGAAGTACATGTTGATCGCATTGAGCACCGTCAACACGGCGACGGTCGGCACGGCGCCCTTGTGCCAGTACGCGATTCCGATCGCTAGATTCGCGACGGCCGAACCGGCAGCCGCGAGCAGCATCGTGAACCGACCGCCGAGACGATCGCACAACGGGCCATTGACGAGGAACGCGAAGCCGTAGGTGAGCGCACCGATGGCATCGATCTCGCCAAACTCTTTGCCCGTGATCAGGTGCTGATCTTTGAGCGCGTTCAGGTTGTAGCGCCCCATGTAGAGGAACGCGTACGTGAGGCCCAGCGGGACCCAGTTCATGATCCGTCGCCGCTTGAACGCTGCCGAGAGCCCCACCTCGACCTTGGGTAGGCGCGCCACGACGAGAGAGATGGCCACCACCAAGATCAGGATCGGAACGACTTCTTGTGTGACTTTATCCACCGCGGGGGGACTGTACACGCGTGATAGACTCGTCGCGATGGGTAAGGTCGCGCCTGCGGTTGCGATTTTGCTGGCCGCATGTGGCAGCGATACGTCGGTCGCGATCGAGGTCTCGACCAGCGATAGCTCGATCACCTCGGTCGAGCTGTTCGTCGCCGATACGCAGTGCACGACCTGTGCAGGGATTGCCCCGCCCGGCGTGACCTCGACCGAACCGAGGCCCCTCGGCCGGGTCGATTACACCATCACGAACGATCGTTTTACCTCGAGCGTCAGCAAGGGCATCGCCGGCTTCCGTCTCGAACCGAGTGCGACCGCGACCACCATCACGAAGCTCGCGGCGGTTGGCTACACCGCGAACGGAGCTGCGGTCGCGTTCGTACTCGACGACGCCAGCTTCTCGCTCGATGCCGCCAAGGGCACGATCCGCCGCTACGAGCTGACCACGCGCCCGATCGACAGCGTGCAACCGCCGAGTGCGATGCCAGGGCTCGCACCGCAACCTCCGAAGAAGGGGGGCGACGACGTTCCCTCGAACCACATCGTCGTGTGGCGCGCGCCCACCGCTGATGCGACCACGCCGAGCTGCCTCGCGATCGAACACGCCGACGGCACGAACCAATTCATCGTCCCGTCCGGGGATCCGGACTGCGATGGTTTCATCGCGAACGAGTGCGATCCGGACTGGTACGACTACGCGTCCGCACCGACCATCCAGCCGCCGACGAAGTGCCTGACCGATGATCCGCCGCAGTCCGCGTGTGTCGTCGGGACCGACGATGGCCGCTGCATCGATGGCTCGACGACAAGCTGCACCTCGGAGGGTCGCTTCTGCCTTCCCGAGAAGGCGTGCGCGGTCGCGGCGTGTAGCCAGTTCGACGGTGCGGCGTGCCTCGCCAGCCTGATCGAGCCATCGACGCTGGGCACGGTGGGCAACGTCGCCGCGCTGCGCTGTACGGCGACCTACAATACGATGAACAACAATGCGATCTGCGCGGGCACCACGGCCCCGGTCTCCACCGCAACTGGCTCCGCGTGTACGGGTCAGTTCGCGAGCTTCACGAACACCTACCCCGGCTTCGTCGCGAGCCCCAGCATCGCATTCTCCACGCCCACGTTCGAGGGCACGCTCCGGGTCCCGGTGATCACGACCTCGTCGCAATGCACCGTCACGATCGGCAACAACCTCACGAACATGACAGATCAGGTGCCGACCGCCGCACTGGGTCATGGCGCGTTCGAGCTCGTGGTCGGGACGCACACGCTGTTCATGCCGGTCATCGTGCAGTTCATCCCTGGCCAGTGCACGCCCACCAGCTTCACGTGCGCGTTCGATGATCTCGACGGCGCGACCCCGGACTCGATCGTCAACTGCGCACGCTAGCCCTACCTTCGCAGAACCGGGTGCTGCGGATTACTGGTTGACGGTCGTTTGCGACGAAGATCGATCGCCAACGCAACGCAGTCCGGATACA
>JANXOP010000006.1 GCA_025357755.1 Kofleriaceae bacterium
CCGAGCCGACCGCCGATGGCACCGAGCTGATGGGCAGCCCGAACCCGGGCTACTGGGGAAAGCTCACGGTCATCATCGGTCGCGAGGTCACCGGTGCGGTGTTCCCGCTCCTCGGTGAGAGCGTCACGCTCGGTCGCGAGCGCGGCGAGATCAACTTCCCCGACGACGGCTACGTCTCCGGTCTCCACGCACGCGTCACGCTGCGCGACGGTCGCGTGTTCCTCGCGGACCTCGGTAGCTCGAACGGCACGTTCGTGAAGGTCAACGGCGAGCGCGGCGTCGGCCACGAATCGTTCGTGTTGCTAGGCCAGCAGCTGTTCCGGCTGAACTTTAACGGTTAGGGCTTGGTCTTCGCGGTGTTCAGGTCGTTGACCGAGGGCACATTGGTCGACTTGTCGACGAACGTGAAGCCTTTCGGGATCTTGATCTCACCACCGGGCTCGAACGTCACGATCAGGTCGACCGTCTCGTTCGCCTTGCCGCCGGGCGCCACGACGATCATCTCGCTGTCGCTCGCGAAGCGCTCGACCGTGCCCTGGCGCGAGCCAAAGTAGATCTTCGCGTTGCGCGCGCCATCCGCGGTGAAGCGGTTGCCGCGGATGCGCACGAACGTGCCGCCTTCCGCGTCGCCCTTGTCGGGCTCGACGCCCGTGACCTTGAGCTTGGTGTCGCTCGAACCGCACGCCGCGGCCAGAGCCACAATCAGCGCAAACACAGACAGGACCGACCTCGACATAGGCCGGAACCTACTACATCAAGTCTCGGCGTGCCAAGGCGCGTCTCATCTTGCCCAGGGCCTGCTCCTGGAGCTGCCGGATGCGCTCGCGCGACAGATTGTACTTGTCACCGATCTCCTTGAGGGTCAGCTCCTGCTCGGTCCCGAGGCCGAAACGCTGGCGCAGGATATCGGCCTCGATCGGACGGAGCTCGCCGAGCAGGTCGCGGACCTCCGTGGTGAGCGCCTCCCACTCGAGGTCGCCAGTCGGCGAGATATCCGCGCGATCGGGGTCCTCGAGCACCTCGCCGAGCGTGCGGCCTTCATCGTCCCCGATCGGCTTGTCGATCGAGATCGAGTGCTCGAGCAGCCACGTCCGCATCTTCTCGACCTTGTCGAGCGGCATGCTCGTGGCCTTGGAGAGCTCCTCGGAGGTCGGGTTACGGCCGAGCTCGCCGGTGAGCTGCCGGCGCGCCTTCGTGATCTTGTGCTGCGCGTCGATCATGTGGACCGGTAGCCGAACCTCACGGCCCTTGTCCGCGAGCGCGCGGCTGATCGCATGGCGGATCCACCACGACGCGTAGGTCGAGAACCGAAAGCCGCGCTTGTAGTCGTAGCGCTCCACCGCCTTGAGGAGGCCGAGGTTGCCCTCCTGGATCAGATCGGCGAGCGCCATCCGGCCATGGTTGAAGCGGCGCGCGATCGAGACCACGAGGCGAAGGTTCGCCTTCACGAACTCGTTGCGCGCGTCCATCGTCGCGCGATTCGCGGCGTGAACGCGGCGCAGCCACTCCGTGGCCTGGCGCGCCTTGCCGAGCGAGCCGACATCGTCACCACGGACCCCGATGCCGAGCTCCATCCGATCGATCGTGCACAGCACGGCATCGATGAACAGATGGTCGGTGTCGGTCGAGCGCAGCTTGCGCGCGGCTCTTGCCGAAGCACGCGTGAAGCTCTTTTGATCTTTTTGGTAATCTTTTTGGTCTGCGAGCCGCGCCGCGGTTTTGACTTCGATCGGGTGGGTGTAGTCGGGCACCGTCGCGAGGGCATCGAGCACGCGCGCGACCACCGGCGGATGCGAGAGCACCGCTTCCCACAGCTGGATCTCGAGCGCCTCGATCTCGCGCGCCGAGGTGAACTCTTCTTCGGGGCGCAGGACGTCGAGCACGGCCATGTCCTTGAAGTACATCGAGAGGTACGTGCCGCCGTCGGCGCGTTGTGGTTTGGCTTCGACCTCGGCGTCGTCGCTCTCCATCGCCTCGCTCTCGATACCCTCCTCGTCTTGCCGTTTCTCGACCTTCTCTTTCTTGGGTCGCTTCGCGGTGACGCGTGCGACGCGACCTCTACGGTCGGACGTGGACTCGAGCGAAAGCGGCGCAATCTTGGCTGCTAGCGGCATCTGTTCTCCCGGGGATGTAGACGCTCGAGGCGCCCAAATGTTTTGGACGGAACGAGCTCCACAACTGGCACGAAAAAGAGACAAGCCGCAGCCCGCAGTTATTCCATTGCCCTTTTGGCACGGCTACTTAGGGGCCCCCGGAGGCACGAAGCCGCCTACGGGAGTCGCCTACGGCGTCTCTTTGCGCTCAGCTAGGACAATGATGTGGCGCGACTGGTTGCCGAAGAATCGACCCCGCGTCTGATAACCGCCCGAGACCTCCAACACGCGGAATCCGGCCGCGTGCATGAGCTTGCCTACCTCGTGCAGCGAGTAGGCCCGGACCGAGATCTCCTGCTCCAGCTGGCGTCCATCGTCGAACACCACCGAGCGGTTCACCTGGATGCGCGAGGAGAAGTAGTTGAGCTCGACCTCCTCGAGCACGACGCAGCCCTCGCCCTCCCACCAGACGCGGGTCGGCAGGTCTGCGATGACGTAGTCGCGGTTGAGAATCTCGATGAGCAGCTTGCCGCCTGGCTTGAGCGCACGGGCGATGTTCTGCAGCGTCTTCTTGTTGGTCTCGTCGTCGAAGTAGCCGAAGGTCGAGAACAGCGAGTACGCCGCGTCGAACTGGTTCTCGAAGTCGAGCTCGCGCATGTCGCCGCGGATGAAGTTGATCGTGAGGCCGCGACGATGCGCTTCTTCACCACCGCGGACGAGCAAGGGCGTCGAGAGATCGAGCCCGACGACGTGAAGCCCGCGCGCGGCGAGCTCCATCGCGTGCCGACCGTAACCACACCCGATGTCGAGCACCTGCGCGCCCTGCGCGAGTTGCATCGCCTCCATCACGAACTCGGCCTCGGCCTGGGTCGCTTGCGGCGTGAGGAACGGGAGGGTCCGGAGGTAATCCTCGTCGAACAGATCGACGAACCACGGCTTACCCTTCGGCGTCTTGTCCTTGCCGGCGGCCTTGTCCTTGGACTTGTCGGCCGCCTTGGCCGGCGGCGCCGGGGGTGCCTTTGCAGACGTGGGCGGCGTCGGCGGCGGCGGTGGTGCGTGACCGTCGACGATCTTGGGCTTGGTGTTCTCGGCCTGAGGCGCGATCGGCGCGGTCTGAGCGCGCGGTGGCGGCGGCGACGGCCGCGGCGCGACGACCGGCGGTTCTTCGACGGCAACGGCGACCTCGTACTCCGCCGAATCGGCGCGCTCGAGCTCGTTGAGATCGATCTCGGGAACCGACATCGGCTCGGGCGACGGGGTCGGCGCAGGGACCGTCTTGGTTCGTGCTTCGAGCGGAGGTTCGTCGTTCACCGGGTTCACCGGGTGCCCCAGCTTCGCCCGATAGCGGCTCAAAGAGTGGCGGTCAGTAATCGGCACTCAACCATTTCTCTCTTCTATCCT
>JANXOP010000047.1 GCA_025357755.1 Kofleriaceae bacterium
CGATCGGAAACGCACCGAGGTACGCATTCGCCGAGAGCGCCTGCTCCGGTAGACCACGCCCGCTCTCGAGATCGACCGTGCCCGCGGCGCGGAGCTCGGCGAGCTGCGCCATGATGTCGTCGCCGGTCACGATCGCGACCTTCAACTCGATCCCTTGCTGCGCGAGCACGCGCTCGACCGCGGCTTTGCATGCGAGTGGGTTCACACCGCCTGCATTCGCGACGACCTTGATCTTCTTCGCAGCGAGCTGTGCCGCGAGAGGTGCGATCACACCATCGACGAAATCGGTCGCGTAGCCGAGGTCGGGCTTCTTCGCGCGCATGCGCGCGAGGATCGACATCGTGATCTCGGCGAGATAATCGAGCATCAGCACGTCGATGTTCCCGCGCTCGACGAGCTGCGCGGCACCGAATGCGGTGTCACCCCAGAACCCGCTACCTCCGCCGATCCTCATATGACGCTCCTCTGATCGTGGTGATCGTTCGTGAGCGGGTGAACGTGGTGAGATGCGGCGCGGGTGATCATTGGTCGTAGGGCGTGATCGAGTCTGCCTGGGTCAGGAGAACGACTTCACTTGTCACGATCGAGGTCCGGATCGAGGGCGCGCGACGCTAGCCGGAACCATTCGGGCTTCGGCGTGGTCCAGACTTCGCCCCAGAGGTTGCCACCGCCGCTGACCTCGAGGGTCTCGCCGGTCACGAACCCTGCGGTCGGCCCGCCGAGGAAGATGCACGCGACCGCGACATCCCACGCCGTACCGGCGCGGCGCAGCGGGTTGCCATTCGGATAGCGCGCCGCGACCTCGGGTGCGTACGCGGCCCAGCCGGCTGTCTCGATCACGCCAGGTGCGACGCAGTTGACGCGAATCCCGAGCGGCGCCCACTCGATCGCGACCGCTTCGGAGAAGGCCTTGACGCCCGCGCGCGCGGCGACCGTGTGCGCGACGTGGTGCAGGCCCCGCGGCGACACCACGATATTCACGATGCTGCCGGGGCGCGCTGCATCGCGCCAGGTTCGCGCCGCGGCCTGCATGACGTTGAACGTGCCTTCGAGGTTCGTCGCCATCACGGCGCGAAAGCCTTTGACCGAGTAGTCGATCGCGGCCTGCGGGAACTGTCCGCCCGCAGAATGCACGACGAGATCGATCGCGCCAGCGGCGGCGTACATCGCATCGACCGACTCGCGCTCGCGAATATCCACGATCTGGCTCGTGGCGTGGAGACCGGCCGACGCGAGCTCGGCCTCGAGGGCGGTCAGCTTCGCGAGCGTGCGACCGGCGAGCACCACACGTGCACCGAGGCGCGCGGCGAGCCACGCGATCTCGCGACCGATGCCGCCCGCGGCCCCGGTGATCAACACGCTCTGATCGCGTAGCAGGGTGTCGGCGAACGGCAGTGCCTTCATCGGGACAACAACTCCTCGCTGATGATCAGCTTCGATACAGAGGTGCTCGTGCGCGACCCACGCCAACCCGAACGCGTGGTTGTGGCGAGAGAACGCTGGAGCACGAGTCCGCTCGAGAACAGATCCGACGCCGTCCCCCGAGCTCGGCAGGCACCGTGAGCCCGAGCATGCCGGCGGCGGCGCCTTTCGGCATTGCCGTATCGGGTTGTCGGCGGCGTCGAGAACCTCTTGCTGTGATGCGTCGAGCTCCAGGTCACGATCCGCAGTCTTGCTGGGACCATCTCATTTGTAAAGTGTCATCGATAATAGTCTCCTGACGTCGGTTCTTTGAAAGCAAAACGTGAGTGTGTCTCAGGAACGCAGAGCCGAGCTCTCGACATAGCGGGAATGCCCGCGTGTGGCACGCGGTTCGCTCTCTCAGAAGCGTGTTCCACGATCTCGCCACCGAATGGCATGCGCTGCGCGCGGACACGCCCGGCGAGCGCTTTCGCCACCACTACGAACGCTCGCAGTCGCACTCGCATGTGCGTCGCGTCGCGGGTGCGCTCGTCGGTATCCTTCTCGTCGTAGCGGGGCTGGTGATGCTGGTCATCCCCGGGCCCGGAATCCTCACCGCGATCTTCGGGCTCGCGCTGCTCAGCAGCCAATCTCGTTGGCTCGCGAGCGGGATGGATCGCGCCGAGCCCGCGGTCCGGCGCTGGGCTAGTGGAATGCGGCGTCGTGCGCGCCGGCTGTTTCGCCGATTCCGTAGACTTGGAAAGGCACGTCATCGACGCGGCCAGCGACAGCGGAAGATGCTTCCACCACCAGGGTGATCTTCGACGCAGATCTCGCCGCCATGCGACGCGAGGGCGAGCTTGCAGAACGCGAGCCCGACACCGCGGCTCGTGCGCGAGTTGCGCGTATTCGGATCGCGATCGATGCGCGTGTAGAGCTCGAAGATCTTCTGCTTGAGCTCGTCGGGGACGCCGGGGCCCCGGTCGGCCACCGTGATCTCGATCTCGGTCTCCCGACACTCACCGCGCAACACGATCTGGCTATCCGGCGGCGCGTACTTCGAGCAGTTGTCGAGCAGGTTCTGGAGCGTACGCCCGAGCAGATCGGCATCGCCCTGCGCACCGCTACCGACGACCTCGCAACGCAGCTCTTGATTGCGATCCGCGAGCAGGGGGCGAGCCCGGTCCGCGGTCTCGGCGAAGAAGCTCGCGAGGTCGAGCGGCGCGAGCTTGGCCTGGAGCTGTCCATCTTCGCTCTTTCCGACATCGAGCAGGTCGAGCACCATGCGATGCATCGCATCGGCCGCACGCTCGATGAACGAGGCGTGCTCGAGCAGCGCCTCGGGGTTGTGCCGATCCTCGGCGACATATCTCGAGCTCAACATGATCACGGTGAGCGGCGTCTTGAGATCGTGGACGAGCGCGGCCGAGAGCTGGGCCTTGCTCTGATCGAGCTCGCGCAGGCGTTCGATCAAGGTCTCGCGGACGCCTGCAAGATCGTAGGCGGCTTCGCGGCTCTCCCCGAGCATCGCCTCGAGCTGCGCGGCATGCGTGACATCGCGCGATTGCAGCAAGACCCCGCCGACCTCTGGATCTTCGACGAGATTCTTCGCCACGGTCTCGAACATCCGCCACGAGCCGTCGGCATGGCGCACGCGATGGGTGAGCCGCGCGTCCTCGCCGCGGAGCACGCACGCGACCGCGTCTGCGACCTCGGCCGCATCATCGGGATGTGCGAGCGCTGCGATCGAGGTGCCCTCGAGGCTCGGCACTCCGAGCAGCTCCGAACTCGAGGGGCTGATCCAGCGGACCACGCCGGTGGCATCGACGATCGTCATCAGATCGATCGAGTAACGCGCGAGGTTCTTGGTCATGGCGGTGCTGCTTCCTTCACCGCGGCGGCGATCTGCTCGACCACGCCCGGCGAGATGCCGACGATCGACGATCCACTCTGGATGATGGCCTCGAGTTGATCTGCGTCGACGGGTCCGGTCGTGAATCCGACCTGCTTCGCGATCGCGTTCGCTGTCTTGACGACATTCGCGAGCGACTGGCGCTCGCTGATATCGAACGCTCGTTCGCGACCGACGAGGATCGTCGGCGGCAGCTTCCACGCCTTGCCGACGAGGTGCGCCGCTTCGTGATGGATGTCGCCGATCACCCGATTCCACATCGTGAGATCGAGCCAGCTCGCGAGGCCGGGAGCGACCTTGCGAGAGGTCTCGAGCAGCATCGCAGCGACGACCGGCTTACCGATGTCGTGCAGCAGCCCCGCGAGGTAGTACGCGTCCGCATCGCGGCGACCGACGTAGCTCGCCAGGTCGCGCGCCAACCGCGCCACCGCGACGGAGTGGTCCCAGATCTTGCGATTTGCCTCGGCGAACGGGCCCGTCGCATCGAACACCTTGCGTGCGGCGTACTCGAGGATGATGACCTCGAGCCGCGAGGCGCCGAGGCGCAGCACGGCTTGCTCGAGCTTGGTCACGCCTTGCCCGTGGATCGCCGCATTCGCGGTCCTCAGGACCAGCGCCGCGATCATCGGCTCGCGTTCGATCTCCCTGATCAGGACGCGGTGATCGAAGTCGTCGGCCCGCATGATATCGAGGCACCGCATCGCGCCGATACCGATCGCCGGCACTTCGACACGACCAGCCGCGACGCGCGCGAGGACGAGGCGTTCTACCTCGGCGACGAGCTTCTTGTCGGGCAGGGCCACGGCCTACGACGCTTGAGCGACTCGTTCGGCGAGGCCCGCAACCAGCCGCTCGATCACCGAATCGTCCGCACCCACCATGGAGCGGCCGATCATGATCAACGCGTCGATATCTGCTGCGTCGATGGGGCCCGTCGTGAACCCCTCGCGCTTCGCGAGCGCATTCGCGAAGCGCACCACGTTCGCCGCACCGCCGCGATTGTTGGTGTCGTATTCGCTGCAATCACGGATGCCCGCGGTCACTTCATCTGGGAGCTTCCACTCGAGCGCGAGTGCGGTTCCGACCTTGCGGTGGCTCGCCTCGATCGTCGAGGTCCAGATGCTGACATCGAGCCAGCCGGGCTTGTCCTTCGAGAGCTTCTTCTCGGCCTCGAGCAGCATGGCCACCAGGACCGGCTTGCCGACATCGTGCAGGAGGCCCGCGAGGTAACAGGTATCACTGTTCGCGCCAGAGGTCAGCGCCGCGATATCGCGTGCGAGCACGGCGACGGCCACGGAGTGCTCCCACACCTTCTTCGTCGCCGCCTGGATGCGCTTGTCGTTCGAGCGAAACAGCTCGCGCGTCATGAACTCGACGAGCAGCGACTTGAGCTTCTGGACGCCGAGCGCGGACACCGCTTGATCGAGGGTCTTGACGTTGCCACCTGCATTCGCCGCGGACATCGACTGGCGCAAGATCGAGGCTGCGAGCAGCGGTTCACGCTCGATATCGGTCGTGAACTTCTTCTGTGAAAACTTGGGGTCGCGAAGCGTGACGAGGCACTTCTGCGCGATTTCGGGCATCACCGGCAGGACGAGCCGGTTCGAGGCGATGCGCCCGAGGACGATCCGCGAGAGCTCGCCGACCAACTTCTCGTTGTTATCGCCACTACCGGTCGGGGCCACCATCAGGCTGCCTTGGCCTCGTTGACCGTGGCGAAGAACGGCAACGAGGCGGTTTCGACGAGCTGGCTGAGCGCCTTCTTGGCCTCGGGTTGGCCGACGATGCGCAGCGTGATGCCGAACTTCTTCGCCTCGACATCCATATCGAGCACGAGGCGCGGGAGCTTGTCGTTGTGCATCGGCATCTTCGAGAGATCGATGATCGAGTCCTCGTAGCACGCGGAGGCGAGCTTCTCGAATGAATCCTTGCACAGCGATTTCACGCGAGCGTAGTAGCCATCGACCTTGTCGGCCTTGCCGGTGTACTCGGCGACCGCCAGGATGTTGTCGTTGACCGACAGCACGTTCTCGACCGCGAAGTACTTGCCACGCCAGTCCTCGACGAGCGCGGCATCGAAGGGCTTCATCATCACGTCGTGAAAGCCTTGTGCCTTGCACTCGGTGGCGATGTCGTTCGCGCTACGCAGTGCGAGGGCGGTCATCACCGCATGCGGCTGGAGGACGCGGAGCTGGTTCATGAGTGCGACGCTGTTGACGTCGGGAATGACGAGGTCGACGATGATCACGCGAAACACGCCGTGCTGGCACATCTCGAGCGCTTCACGTGCGCTGACACACCCCTTGAGGGAGAGTGTCTCGGGCAGGAGCGAGCGGAGCTTCTTGTGGACGTTCTCCATGTCGTCGACGACGAGGACGTCGATGAATTGGCGCTGCGCAGGACCGTTCGAAGGCGAGGGCGCTGCGGCCGCAGGGGCGAGCGCCGCGTTCGAGGCCATCTGCTGGTCGGCCGCGTTGCGTGGTGCCGCGCCGTCCATCTTGAGGACCTTGAGGACCTTCGCCTTGAGCTCGTCTGGCTTGAACGGCTTGAGGATGTAGTCTTCGACGCCGAGCTTGATCGCGCCGGTCATGATCGAGCGCTTCGATTCGCTGGTCAGCATGATCACCGGCGTCTTGTTGCCGGCGCCGCGCAGCTTCTCGAGCATCGTCGGGCCGTCCATGACGGGCATGGTGACGTCGAGCAGGATCAAGTCGACCGAGATTTCCTCGAGCTTGGCGAGCCCCTGCTGGCCATCCTCGGCTTGTTCGATCTCGAATCCGAGCTCGCCCAGAGTCTTGTTGATGATGCTACGAATGGTGCTGGAATCATCGACGGTCAAAATACTCGGCATATCCCCTAATCCCCTTCCCTCAAGCAATACTGGCGACGAGCGAGATCACGATCGTGATCTTGTCGCTGTCGAGAACGTGATGTGTCCAGGCAACCGGACTGGTGAGTAACGGTTCGCCATCGATCACGCGCGGCAAGCCGAGCGCTTGATCGAGGTGGAGCTCGCCCTTGATCTGGCCGGCCGTCATGTTGACGAGCTCGCGCATGAAATCATCGATCATCGCGAGATCGAGATCGTCTTCGTCCATCATCAGCATGGCGGCTGCGAGCGCGGCGCAGCCTTGACGATCCGAGGACAGCGCGATGGTCACCGGCTTCGAGCCCGGGATGCTGAGCATCGCAGTGCGCCACAACATCAGCGACGGCGCTGCCTGTGGTGATGGCAAGAAGGTCCTGCCGATCATCGTATGAGTGACCCGCGAGAGAGATGTCGCAATGCGATCGGTAGGAAGCATTCACGGGCCAACAGTTGATTCGTCCAGCTCGGGCTCTCGTTGAGAGTCCCCGAACCGCCGACATGTCAGCTACGGGATCGCGAGCCTGCTTCGCGGAATGCTCCAGGCGGCCTTGGATCTAGTCGCGACACCCTCGACCGACGTCGTCCGGGCCGAGCTCGTGCTCGGGCCCGGTGATGGTGACGCAACCTCTCGGCCCCACATGTGTGCGCGGGGAGTGGCCGAATCTTGGCCTTCACACGGGCCCTTTGGGGCCGAAGACACCTTTGGGTAGTGGGCATGGGCGCTGACGAAGAGATCCTTCAGGAATTCCTGGTCGAAGGGAAAGAGAACCTCGATCGGCTCGAGCGCGAGCTCGTGTCATCCGAGAAGAACGGAGCGACTCCAGAAGCGATCAGCGCGATCTTTCGCACCGTCCATACGGTCAAGGGTACGGCTGGGTTCTTCGGCTTCGACAAGCTGCAGGGCCTCGCGCACATCGCCGAGAACCTCCTCTCCAAGGTGCGTGACGGCGAGATGGCACTCACGCCACCGGTGATCAGCGCGCAACTCCAGGTCGTCGACGCCTGCCGCATGATGATGGACTGGGTCGAGCAGACCGGCACCGATGGCGATGACGAGTACGCCGCCCTCAAGACCAAGCTCACGGCTCTCACCGAGGGCGCCGGACCGCTGCCGGCGGCGGTGGTCGAACTACCTGTCGCCCACGCGGCTCCTCCTCCGGGCCCCGAAGGCGCCGACACGACCGTCCGCGTCGATGTCGCGCTGCTCGACAAGTTGATGGATCTCGCCGGCGAGCTCGTCCTCGCGCGCAACCAACTCTTGAAATTCTCGGCGAGCAGCCGCGATGCACCGCTCGTACAATCGATGCAACGCCTCGATCAGATCACCTCGGAGCTGCAGGACAGCGTCATGAAGACGCGCATGCAGCCGATCGGTGGAGCGTGGAACAAGCTGCCGCGCGTCGTTCGCGATCTCGCGGGCGAGCTCGGCAAGCTCGTGCGGCTCGAGCTCGAAGGCAAGGAGACCGGCCTCGACCGATCGATCCTCGAAGCGATCAAAGATCCGTTGACGCATATCGTGCGCAACTCCATCGACCACGGGATCGAGACACCGGACAAGCGGATCGCGAAGGGCAAGATGGCCGAGGGCCTGTTGCGCCTGCGCGCGAATCACGAGGGTGGCCACGTGATGATCGAGATCGTCGACGATGGCGCGGGTGTCGATCCGGATCGCGTGAAGAAGCGCGCGATCGAGCGCGGCGTCATCACGGTCGAGCGAGCTGCCGAGCTCACCGAGCGCGAGGTCTGCTCGCTGCTGTTTGCCCCTGGCTTCTCGACCGCCGAGAAGATCACGAACGTCTCTGGCCGCGGCGTCGGCATGGACGTGGTCAAGACCAACATCGAGCGCATCGGTGGCTCGGTCGAGATCGAGAGCAAGCATCACCACGGGATGACGATCCGCATCAAGATCCCGTTGACGCTCGCGATCATCCCGGCGCTGATCGTCACCGCCGGTGGCGAGCGCTACGCCGTGCCGCAGAACGGCGTGCTCGAGCTCGTGCGGATCGATCCAGCGAGCGGTCGTCGCATCGAATATGTCGACGGTACGCCGGTGTATCGCCTGCGTGGCGAGCTGCTGCCTCTCCTCTACCTCGACGAGGTGCTCGGCGGTTCGCAGACCGGTGTCACGGTCGTCGTGCTCCACAACGAAGGCCGCCCGTTTGGACTCGTCGTGCAGGGCGTCCAGGACACGGAGGAGATCGTCGTCAAGCCGATGGCCAAGCGGCTGCGTAGTCTCACGACGTACTCGGGCGCGACGATCCTCGGCGATGGCAAGGTCGCGCTGATCCTCGACGTCCGCGGCATCGCCTCGGTGGCGGGCCTCGGCTTCTCGAAGCGCGAGCTCGTCGAACAGGTCCAGTCCACCAGTGATGTCGATCGCTTCCTGATCGTCCAGCTCACCGCCGATCGTCGCGTCGCGGTCGCCCTCGACACCGTCGCGCGCCTCGAAGAATTCCAGGCCAGTGCGGTCGAGAAGGCCGCAGGTATCGAAGTGATGCAGTACCGCAATCGCATGCTGCCGCTCGTCCGGTTGGGCGAGGCCCTCGGGACGCCGAGTGAATCGCGAGCCGAGACATTCCACGTCATCGTCTATACTGCGGGCAACCGCGATCTCGGCCTCGTCGTCGATGGCATCGTCGATATCGTCGAAGAGCACGTCGAGGTCACGACCACCGCGCTTCGCCACGGGCTCTTCGGCTCCGCGATCATCGATGGCAAGGTCACCGACGTCGTCGATGTCGCGACGCTCGCAGCCGACATGGGCATCGTGATGGGAGCCGCGTGATGTCCGATCAAGTCTGCTCGTTCCAGCTCCATGGCATGGCGTTCGGCGTCTCTGCCGTCGAAGTGCAGGAGATCATGCGCGCGCAACCGGTGACCCGCGTGCCGCTCGCCGATCCGGCGATCACTGGCCTCATGAATCTGCGCGGTCAGATCGTCACGACGATCGATCTGCGCACCCGGTTCGGGATGCCACCGCGCACCGATGGTGTGCCCCCGATCAATGTCGTGATTCGCACCGACGACGGCGTGTTCAGCCTCGTCGTCGACGCGATCGGTGACGTGCTCGAGCTCGACCCCGCGCTGCTCGAGCCCGTACCCGAGAACGTACCCGCCCATTTTCGCGACCTGGTCTCGGGAGCCTACAAGCTGCCGGACCGGCTGCTGTTCGTCCTCGTGCTCGATCGCATCGTTGCCGCCTCTGGAGAATCCGATGAAAAGTAAGTCCAACATGTTCGTCTTCGGCGCCGCCGTCTTTGCTCCGCTGTGCGCGCTCGGCACGTTCGCGGTCGTCACCAGCAGCGGCCTCGCGCAGATCGTCTGCGCGGCCGGCCTCGGCTTCGCGGGCCTCGCAACCGCGGCGCTCGTTGCCTCGGTGACGAGCTCCAAGCGCGCTGGTGATGCCTTCAGCTCGCGGATCGATGGTGTCGTCGCCGCGCTCGACCGCGTGGCCGAAGGTGACCTCACGGCACGCGCCCCGGCGAGCGGCTCGGAAGATGATCAAGTGGCGCACCTCTCGAAGGCGCTGCACACCGCCCTCGATCGCATCGGGGGTGCGTTCTCCACGATCAGCGACAGCGTCATCGCGATGTCGCGCGCCTCCGAGGAGCTCGCGATCGTCGGAAGTACGCTGAATACGAGCGCCGACGACACCTCGCGCCAAGCGGGCGTGGTTGCCGCGGCCTCCGAACAAGCCGGCAAGAACGTCCAGACCGTCGCTACGGGTACCGAAGAGATGAGCGTCACGATCAAAGAGATCGCGAAGAACGCCGCCGAAGCTGCCAAGGTAGCGACCGCCGCGGTCAGCCGCGCGCAACGCACGAACGACCTCGTCGGCAAGCTCGGCGAATCGAGTACCGAGATCGGCAACGTGTTGAAGGTCATCACTTCGATCGCCGAGCAGACCAACTTGCTCGCCTTGAACGCCACGATCGAAGCAGCGCGCGCGGGTGAAGCCGGCAAGGGCTTCGCGGTCGTTGCGAACGAGGTCAAGGAGCTCGCGAAGGAGACGGCGCGCGCCACCGAGGACATCACGCGCAAGATCGAAGCGATCCAGGCGGACACCACGAGCGCGGTCGCCGCCATCGGCGAGATCACGAACGTCATCGGCCAGATCAACGACATCCAGACCACGATCGCGAGTGCGGTCGAGGAGCAGGCCGCGACCACGAACGAGATGGGGCGCAACCTCCACGAGCTCGCGCAGGCGTCGAACGAGATCGCTCAGAACGTCACGAGCGTCGCGGCCTCGGCCGGTTCGACCTCGGAGAGCTCGATCCAGACGCGCACCGCGGCGACCTCGCTTCAGGGCCTCGCGCGCGCACTCGACGAGCAGATGCGGCAGTTCTCGTACACCGCAAAGCGCCGGCGTGAAGTCACTGGCACGCTCGTGCGCGTGCCCCCGGCGATCGTCACCGCCACGAACTCCGCCAACGGCTTCCGTCACTAGCCGTGACCAAGATCCGCGTCATGGTCGTCGACGACTCGGTCGTCGTACGGCGGTTGGTGAGCGATGCCCTCGCGGCGGACCCCAGCATCGAGGTCGTCGCGACGGCCGCGAATGGGCGGCTCGCGCTCAAGCGGCTCGAGCAGCTCGCGGTCGACCTCATCACCCTCGATCTCGAGATGCCGGAGATGGACGGCCTCGCCACTCTTGCGGAGCTTCGCAAGCGGGGCTCGAAGGTGCCCGTGATCATGTTTAGCTCGATCACGACGCGCGCCGCAGCCTCGACGATCGATGCGCTGACACTCGGTGCGAACGACTACGTCACCAAGCCCGACAAGCTTGGCTTCGATGGCTCGCGCGCCAAGATCCAGACCGATCTCATCCCGAAGATCAAAGCCCTGTGCTCGCGGGGCGGCACGATCGCTCCGCCCATCAAGACGATAGAGTCGGATGCGCCGATCACGGCGGTCGCGATCGGCGTGTCGACGGGTGGACCGCCCGCGCTGCAGACCCTGCTCGCTGCGATTCCCGCGACCTTCCCGGTGCCGATCTTCATCGTCCAGCACATGCCGGTGACGTTCACCACGATGCTCGCGGCTCGGCTGTCGCAGACCTCGCCCCTCGAGGTCGTCGAGGTGCTCGGTCCCGCGAAGGCCGAGGCTGGCAAGATCTACCTGGCGCCCGGCGACTTTCATCTCGTCGTCGAGAAGACGCCGACGGGGATCATGCTGCGCACGCACCAGGAAGCTCCCGAATGCTCGTGCCGGCCTTCCGCTGACGTGTTGTTTCGCTCGGTCGCTGCCGCGTACGGCGCGAGTTGCCTCGGTGTGGTGCTGACCGGGATGGGCAGTGATGGTACGCGCGGTAGTGAAGCGATCACGAAGGCCGGCGGTGCCGTGATCGTGCAAGATCGAGCATCCTCGGTCGTGTGGGGCATGCCCGGTGGCGTCGTGCGCGCCGGCTTTGCACATGCGGTGTTGCCGCTCGAGAGCCTCGCCCTCGAGATCATCCGTAGGGCGCGCGGTACGTCACGGGCACGGGTGGCGTGACCGTGAAGGCGGCCGCGTTCGGATATCTCCAGCAGATGGTGAAGGAACAGGCCGGCATCGTCGTCGAGACGGACAAGGAGTACCTCGCCGAGAGCAAGCTCTCGGGGCTCGCGCGCGAACAGGGCTTCTCGACGCTCGAGCCGCTCGTCGATCAACTTCGCCGCGCGCCGTACGGCGAATTGCATCGCCGCGTCGTGGAGGCACTCACGACGAACGAGACCAGCTTCTTTCGCGATCAATTGCCATTCGAGACGTTACGCACGACGTTGATCCCGCAGCTGCTCGCTAAGAGCTCGCGCCCGCTCACGATCTGGTGCGCAGCGTGCTCGAGCGGGCAGGAGCCCTACAGCGTCGCGATCCTGATCAAGGAGCACTTCTCACGGATCGCCAGCCAGACCCGGATCATCGCGAGCGATGTCTCGCGCGAGATGCTCGCGCGCACCAAGCTCGGGGTCTACACCCAGTTCGAGGTCAATCGCGGCCTCTCTGGAGTCTTGCGCTCCCGCTACATGATGCCGGTCAATGCAGGCTGGCAGACCAAGCCTGAGCTGCGCGCGATGGTCGAGACGCGCGAGATCAATCTCGCGACCGCGTTCCCGCCGTTGCCGCAGATCGACATCCTGCTGGTCCGCAACGTCCTCATCTATTTCGATACGCCGACCAAGCAAGACATCCTCACCCGCATGCACCGCGCGCTCGGACCGGACGGGCTGCTGTTCCTCGGCGGTGGTGAATCGACGCTTGGCTTCGATGTCGGGTTCGAGCGTTGTACGTCCGAGAACAAGGCGACCTGGTATCGCCGCAAGGAGACCAAATGAATGCCCCTGTCCCAGATCTCTCCGAAGCGGCGCGCTGGCAAGCCGCGATCGCGCCATCCGCCAACGAGATCGCGATGTACGCGCTCGGGTTCGCGGCGGCGGTCGTCAGTACCAACGATCGCAACTACGACCCGAAGGACAAGATCGGGGCGCACCTGCCGCTGCTCGGCGGTGCGCGCGCGCTCGAGCTCGCGCTGGTCGGCACCGAACAGAGTTGCCGGCGGGTCGCCGCGGCGATGCTGCAGACCACGCCCGATACGCTCGACATGGATCAGGTCGCCGATGCCGTCGGTGAAGCGATCAACATGCTCGGCGGGGCGATCAAGCGCAGGTTTCTGCCCTCGGAGCTCGAGCTCGGCCTACCGTTGTTCGTGAATGGTCACGTCCAGAAGACAGGTAACATCTCGATCATCGCGCTGCCGACCGCGTTCGGCCCGATCCCGATGTACACGCTCGTGATCGGGCGCCGCGGCTAGTTCGGCAGCTCCGACAGCGCCCACGTTCGATCGATCACGAGCTCGCTCGGTGGTTCACGACCTACGAGCTCGCTGTACGTCGCGCGTGGGACGGCGAGGCCGCGTACGATGCGATCGACGATGACGAAGTGGAGCTCCGCTTCATCTGCGCGATCGAACAAGACCACGGGCTCGTCGAGTCCGACCTTGATCATCTCGATCGCCCAGTCCTCGAGGTTCGCGTCGAGGATCTTGATCTTCTCGATCAGCTCGTTCTGGGTCCGCACGATCCGCTGGGTGCCCTTCGTGCCGGAGTCGCGGAACGCGGCGATCGCCTTGGCAACCCCCGAGGCGTCGGGAACGACCTGGCAGTAGAACAGCCTCGCGAGATCGACGAACACGATCGTCGCGGCTAACGGAGTGCGCTTGCCACAATGGCACGCGAGCACGTTGAGCTCTCCCGCAAGTAGCCGAGCTTTCACCTCGGGGTCGGTGTGGGCATTGATGCTCTGCACGACCGATGCCTCGTGCTCGGCACCGCATACCGGACAGCGCACGGGAACTTTGCCGGTGATGCTGGTCATCGCATGTCACTATAGCCGCGATGCTCTGGTTCGCCGCGCACGCGATGTCAGTCTCGATCTGGGCGTTGATCTATTGGGGCTCGATGAAGCTCCTGGATCGCTACAACCCGAAGAACACGTTCGGCAAGGCGCTCCTGATCGGCGCGCTGTGCGAGCTCTCCTTCATGTTCCCGCTACCGGGGTTCGCCATGGTCGCCGCGTGGCTCGTGCTGCTGACCCGGATCACGATGTGGCAGTACGACTTCGATCTCGTTCCCTCGCTGATCACGACCGCCGCGACCGTGCTCGTACCGTACTTCGGATCGCCGTACCTCGTGAGGTTCATCGGCGAGAGCGAGCTGCGTGCGTACCTGCTGCTCTACGCGGTGCCGGGTGTGACCTTCGGGGTCTACCTCGCCTCGCGGATCAGGAACCGCAACGCCGAGCCTGGAGCGCAGTGGGCCGACAAACCGGTCGTGCTCCCCGAAGCTCGAGTCGAAGCGATCAAGCCGCCCGTGCTCGCACCGATCGTGGCGCCGCCGAAATACGATGCGAGCGCGCGCGTCGGTGACAAGCCCTCGTTGCTCACGTGACCGGGAAGCCGCGGTCGCGCATCAGCGCGTTCGTGTCGACATCGCGGCCACGAAACCCGCGGAAGGCGACCTCGGGCGAGACCGAGTTGCCCACGCTCATGATCCGATCGTGGAGCTTGGTCGCGAGTGCCTTGTCGAAGAAGCTGCCCGCCTCGCTGAATGCCTCGGCGGCATCCGCGGTCAGCGTGTCAGCCCAGATATAGCTGTAGTAGCCAGCGGAGTACTCGTCGCCCGAGAACACGTGCAGGAACTGGGTCGGCCGGTGGCGCATCACGATCTCGCTCGGCATCCCGATGTCTGTCATGACCTCGGCTTCGAACGCGCCAGGGTCACTGACCGGCATCGCATGGATCTTCATGTCGTAGATCGCGGCGGCGAGGTACTCGACGGTGGAAAAGCCACTGTTGAAGTGTTTCGCCTCGGTGATCTTGGCGACCAGCGCCGCCGGGATGGGTGCGCCGGTCTTGTAGTGAAGCGCGAACTTATTGAGGATCTCGGGCGTCGTGAACCAGTGCTCGTTGAGCTGGCTCGGGAACTCCACGAAGTCGCGCACGGTGTTCGTGCCAGCCAGCGTCGGGTACGTCACGCGGGAGTTGAGGCCATGGAGTGCGTGGCCGAACTCGTGGAACAGCGTGCGCGCGTCGTCCCACGAGATCAACACGGGCTCGCCGGGCGCGCCCTTCACGAAGTTCGCGTTGTTCGAGACGATCGGCGTGAGCTCGCCCTTGAACAGCTCTTGCGTGCGGTACTCGCTCATCCACGCGCCCGAGCGCTTGCCCTCGCGCGCGTACGGATCGAAGTACCAGAGCCCGACCCGCTCGGAGCCTCGCGTGACCTCGTAGACCGTGACCTCGGGGTGATAGACCGGTACGCCGGTGATCAGCGTGAACGTGATGCCGTAGAGCTGGTTCGCCGCCCAGAACATCGCGTCGCGCATCTTGTCGAGCTGGAAGTATTCCTTCACCTCGTTCTGATCGAGCGCGTACTTCTCGGCGCGGACCTTCTCCGCGTAGAACTTGTAGTCCCACGGTGCGATCCGGAAGCCGCCGCCCTCGGTCCCCGCTTCGGTGTCGACGATCTTCTGCATGTCGGCGACCTCTTCGTGCACGCGCGCGACCGCCGCCTTCCAGACCTTCATCATCAGCGCCATCGCCGCTTCCGGCGTCTTGGCCATGTTGTCGTCGGTGATCCAGTGCGCGTGGCTCGCGAAGCCGAGCAGCTTCGCGCGCTCCGCGCGCAGCGCCAGGATCTCGGCCATCACTGGCTTGTTGTCGTGCGCGCCCGGATGATCGCCGCGGCTCACGAACATCTTCCAGACTTGCTCGCGCAGCGCGCGGTCCGGAGAATCGGTGAGGAACGGATCGACCGCGGACCGCGTGTTCGCGATCACCTGATCACCTGCCTGGACGGTCTGGCTCTCCTCGTCGAAGAGCACGTTCTGGCTGAAGGTCGTGAACAGCGAGGCGAGCCGCTGGTTGATCTCGCCGAGCCGCGCTTTCTCGGGCTTGCCGAGGGCGGCGCCGTGGCGCGCGAACCGGCGATAGAGGACATCGGTCAACCGGGCATCGAGCGGGGGGAGCGTGGCCCGGCTCTCGTAGACCGCCTTGATCCGCGCGAACAGCGGCTCGTTCTGCGTGATCTCGTCGCTGAATGCGGCGAGCTTCGGCATCGTGCTCGTCTCGACCGCCTGCATCGCCTTGTCGTTCATCGTCGCGGTGAACGTGCCGAACACGCTCGCGGCGCGGCCGAGCTCGCGCCCGCTGTCCTCGAGTGCGAGGATCGTGTTCTCGAAGGTCGCGGGATCGGTCGCGCCGGCGATCTTCGCGAGTTGGGCGCGATCGAGGTCCATCGCCTTCGCGAGGCCAGGCTCGAACGCGGCGGTCTCGATCTGATCGAACGGCGGCGTTCCGCCATGAGCGCCAGTCCACGGCGCGAGCAACGGGTCATGAGTAGTCGGCACGGGCCGACTGTACCCGCCTATCGCACGAGAAGCTGAGTCCAGCGATCGAACAGCTGCTCGCGATGCGACAGCCACGAGGTCTCCGGATGATCCGGATCGAAATCGCGGGGTGCTGGCACATCTGCGCGCCCGAGCTCCTGATCTCGCCGCGCCTCGAACACCAGGCGATCCGCGATGTACTCGGGATGGCCCAGGTGCATCACAAATTTGTGATCGGGCGTCTCGAACAGCGTGTAGCCGGCATCGATGTCGTGACCGAGCAACCGCACGCGGCCATCGGCCTCGGCCGCCTGGAGCTCCCAATCGGCGATGCCCGCGTGCCGGCTGTGCGCGCACTTGAACGATCCGGTCTGGCCTTCGAGCAGCGGGCTCTCGACCAGGATCCGGTGCGTGTACACGCCGAACAGCTTTTTCGTATAGAGCAGCTTCGGAATCTTCAGCGTCGCCGCGAGCGCCATGCCGCCCCAGCACAAGCCGAGCGTGCTCGGGATGTGCTCGCGCGCATACGCCATGATCTTGACGAGCTCGGGCCAGTAATGCACGTCGGCATACGGCATCTCCTCGACCGGCGCGCCGCTGATCACGAGCCCGTCGAGCGGACCTTCGGCGATCACCTGGTCGAACGAGCGATACGCGCGATCGAGGTGCGCGTGATCGCTGCTCTGATAGCCGTGCGTCGCGAGCCGGATCAAGACCGTCTCGACGGGCCGCGAGACCCGCGCGAACGGCATCACCAGCAGCGGCTCGTACGCTTCGAGCCGCGGCATGATGTTGACGATGCCGACGCGCAGGGGCTTCACGCGAGCGCCTGATCGATATCCGCGAGGATGTCGTCGATGTGCTCGAGGCCGATCGACAGGCGCACGTAGTCTTGCGTGACGCCGGTCGCGGCTTGCTCGGCCGGCGACAGCTGCTGGTGCGTCGTCGTCGCGGGATGGATCGCGAGCGTCTTGGCATCGCCGACGTTCGCGACGTGCGAGATCAGCTTGAGGCTATCGATGAACTTCTTGCCGCCGGCGAGGCCAGTCTTGACGCCAAAGCCGAGGATCGCGCCGGCGCCACGCGGCAGGTATTTCTTGGTCTTCGCGTACTCCGAGCTCGTCTCGAGGCCGGGATAGTTGACCCAGGCGACGTTCTTGTGGCTCGACAGGTGCTTCGCGACCGCGAGCGCGTTCTGCGAGTGGCGCTCCATGCGGAGGTGCAGCGTCTCGAGCCCTTGCAGGAACAGGAACGCGCTGTGCGGCGACAGGGCCGGACCGAGGTCGCGCATCAGCGTGACGCGCGCCTTGATGATGTAGGCGATGTTGCCCATCGGCGCGAGTGCCGAGACGAACTCGAGGCCGTGGTAGCTCGGATCCGGTGCGGTGATCAGCGGGAACTTGCCGCCGGTCGTCCAATCGAACTTACCGCTGTCGACGATGACGCCACCGATCGAGGTGCCGTGGCCACCGATGAACTTGGTCGCGGAGTACACCGCGATGTCGACGCCATGTTCGAACGGACGCAGCAGGAACGGCGAGACCGTATTGTCGAGGATGAGCGGGACGCCCTTGTCGTGCGCGATCTTCGAGAGTGCATCGAGGTCCGTCACGTCGAGCTTCGGGTTGCCGATCGACTCGGCATAGACCGCCTTGGTCTTGCTCGTGATCGCCTTCTCGAAGGCAGCGAGGTCGTTCGAGGGAACGAGCGTGACCTTGATCCCGAAGCGCGGCAGCGTGTTCTTGAACAGGTTGTACGTGCCGCCGTAGAGGTTATCGGCGGCCACGATCTCGTCACCCGCTTGCGCGATGTTGAGGAGCGCCAGCACGATCGCCGAGGTCCCGCTCGCCGTGGCCAGCGCGCCGACGCCACCATCGAGCTGCGTCATGCGCTGCTCGAACACGTCGTTCGTCGGGTTCATGAGCCGCGTGTAGATGTTGCCGAACTCCTTCAGTGCGAAGAGGTTCGCTGCGTGCTCGCTGCTCTTGAACTGATACGACGTGGTCTGGTGAATCGGCACCGCGCGCGATCCGGTCGTGGGATCCGGCGTTTGGCCGCCGTGCAGCGCGATGGTTTCGGGGCGGTAGGTCATATCCCGATCTCTAGTACGACGGACAGACGTCCGTCAAGACGGACGTTCGATGACCGGGCGACGAACTAGTCGTCGATCGAGCAGCGGTAGAGGTCGCCGTCGTGGACCTCGGCGGCAAGCGTCGTGGTTCCGGCCACATAGAAGGCGCCATACTCGTTGTCGCCAGCGCCGTAATCGTAGAGCTCGACGCTCGTCGCGCCCTTCGTGTAGGTGGTGACGCCGAGCTCGCCTTGATCGATGTGGGTCAAGCCGTCAGCGAGCGAAGTCGCGGCCGCGTACGAGACGCGGATCGCCGCGAGGGCATCTCCGGCCTGGGTGCCGGTGAGCTGGCTCGCTGCGGTCACGGTCTTCTTCGCGACCTGGACCCACGCGGTGTCGGCTTTGAAGTCACCGATGTTCTGGTGAAGGGCACACGTCGCGACGAGGGCGGTGCACGAAGTGATGTCCGAATCGTGGAGGCCCGCGACCATCGTCGCGGTCGTCGCGTCGAAGATCGCGCCGTACGGGTTGTCGCCCGAGCCGAACTCGACCGCGATGAACTCGCGCGCGCCGAGCAAGTCGTAGATGTGGACGAGATCGACCTGCTGAGCATCCATGTGTGAGAACGCCGTGGCGACATCGGGGACATCGGTCCAGCCGGACTCTTTGACCGCCGCGATCACGCGTTGATCGTAGACCGCACCGAAGCCCGCGGCGGTGTACGTCGCGAGCGTGTACGTCGACTTGTTGTTCAACAAGTTCGGGTTCACGCCGTTGTTGAGATCGTCCTGGAACGTGCCGAACACGCAAGCCGCCGGTGCCGCCGCGCAGCCCGCGCCGGTGCAATCGACCTCGACGCCGAATGGACCCTTGACGGTCGAATCGTGGCCCTTCACGAGCACGCGATAGTCGCCCGCGCCGAGCGACTTGGTCAGCGATGACAACGTGCCTGCACCGCCATCGTCGTCACGCGCGATGTACGAGCCCCACGTGCCGGCCGTGGTCTTCTTGTACACGTACAGCACCGTATCGAGCGACTTGTCGTGCGGGATGCGCGACGTGAACGCGTGGATGCTCGCCGTGCCGGTCAGCGAGAACGTCCAGGTGTGGTAGTTCGCGCTGCCCGCCAGGGTCGCGGACTGCGGCGCCGCGAAGAGGAGTTTGCCGTGATCGGTCGGCTTCGCGAACGAATCCTCTTTACCGCCATCGCTCGGTGCGTCCTCCTCGGGACCTTTGTCATCGGCCGCACAGGAGAGCAGCGAAATCGACATCAAGAACAAGAGGCTGCGCATGCTCGGGCTCTCTACAAGCGGTGTTCCAGATTTGCCCCACGAGCGTCGCCATGATTCCAGGTGGTTACCGAGGGCTGGCGAATGGATCCGCCGGCTAAGCGAGTCTTTCGGCCAGGTTGCGACGACTCCGAAGGGTGCGCAGATCGTTAGCTATGTCCAAGACCCTCCCGATCGTCCCGATGCGCAGCGGCGTGCTGTTCCCTGGGGTGAGCCTGCCGATCACGGCAGCCCGTCCCGCGACGTTGCGAGCCATCGAGGCCGCGCTCCGAGATCCGGAGCATAAGGTGTTCGTCGTCGCCCAGCGCGACGATGTCGATGAAGTTACCGCCGACGGGCTCTACACGTTCGGCGTGATCGCGACCCTCGGCTCCGTGCAGCGCGGCATGGGCGGGCTGCGCGTGGTCCTCGAAGGCCAGGGGCGTGGCATCGCCCTCCGCGTGACGCCGACGGATGGCTACCTCACGGCGCAGGTCTCGGAGCAGCAAGAGCTCCAGCCGCTCGACGCCAAGGATCCGACGTTCGTCGGGCTCTATCGCGAGGTCCGTGATCGCGCCGCCGAGCTCGCGAAGAAGCGCGGCGTGCCTGACGAGACTGTCGAGCAGATGATGACGCACATCACCGAACCGGGTCGCCTCGTCGATCTCGTCGCCGGTTATCTCGATGTTCCGGTCGCCGAGCGCCAGGCGCTGCTCGAGGTGCTCGCGATCGAGGATCGCCTGCGCCGCGTGCTGATCCATGTCCAGCGCCAGATCGAAGTGGTCTCCGCGCAGGAGGACATCCACTCGAAGGTCAAAGAGGAGATCGGTGATCGCCAGCGCGAGCACTACCTGCGCCAGCAGTTGAAGGCGATCCAGAGCGAGCTCGGCGAGGGCGATGAAGCGCAGGACGAAGCGCTCAAGGAGCTCAAGGCCAAGCTCGACGGGCTGCCGCTTCCGGACGAGGCGCGCAAGGAGGTCACGCGCGAGTGGTCGCGGCTGACGCGCGTCGGTAAGGAGTCGATGGAATCGCAGGTGATCCGCACGTACCTCGAGACGGTGGCCGAGCTGCCGTGGGGCGTGCGCACCGACGAGCACCTCGATGTCCTCTCGGCCGCGAAGGTCCTCGACGAAGATCACTACGGGCTCGGGGACGTGAAGGATCGCGTGCTCGAGTTCCTCTCGGTCTATCAGCTGACAAAGAAGAGCGATCAGAAAGGTCGGATCCTGCTGTTCACGGGTCCGCCGGGCGTCGGCAAGACCTCGATCGCGAAGTCGATCGCTCGTGCGATGGGGCGCAAGTACGTCCGCATCTCGCTCGGTGGTGCGCGGGACGAGGCCGATATTCGCGGCCATCGCCGCACGTACATCGGCGCGCTGCCGGGTCGCTTGATCGCCGGCATGAAGCAAGCCGGCAGCAAGAATCCGGTGTTCCTGCTCGATGAAGTCGACAAGCTCGGCCAGTCGCATCAGGGCGATCCGGCGTCCGCGCTGCTCGAGGTGCTCGATCCCGCGCAGAACGATACGTTCACCGATCACTACCTCGGGGTGCCGTTCGATCTGTCCGAGGTCATGTTCATCGCGACCGCGAACTTCATCCAGAACATCCCGGGCCCGCTGCTCGATCGCATGGAGATCGTGGATTTCTCCGGCTACACCGAAAAAGAAAAGCTCGAGATCGCGAAGAGCTACCTGGTCAAGCGCCAGCTCGAAGCGAATGGCCTCACGCCCGATCAACTGACGCTCACCGACGACGCCGTGCGCGAGGTCATCACCTCGTACACTCGCGAAGCCGGCGTGCGTAACCTCGAACGCGAGATCGGAAGGCTCGCGCGTAAGGTCACGCGGAAGATCGCCGGCAAGGAGATCGAGCGTGCTTCGCTCGACCGCGCCGACGTCCGTCCTCTGCTCGGCCGACCGCGCGTGCATCCCGAGAAGGCGAACCGCGAGGATCAGGTCGGTATCTCGACCGGCATGTACTACACGCCGATGGGTGGCGACATCATGTTCATCGAAGCGGCACCCATGAAGGGCAAGGGCAACCTCGTCCTCACGGGTCAGCTCGGTGACGTGATGAAGGAGTCCGCGCAGGCGGCGTGGACGTTCGCTCGCTCGCATGCCGACTGGCTGTCGATCGACGATCGCGTGTTCGAGCGTGACGTGCACGTGCACGTCCCGGCGGGTGCGATCCCGAAAGATGGACCTTCGGCGGGCATCGCGATGGCCACGGCCATGGTCTCGGCACTCTCGGGGCGCCCCGCGCGCCACGACGTGGCGATGACCGGCGAGATCACGCTCTCGGGTCGCGTGCTGCCGATCGGTGGCCTCAAGGAAAAGATCCTCGGCGCGGTGCGCGCGGGCATCACGAACTTCGTGATCCCGGCGGACAACGCGGCCGACCTCGAGGATCTGCCGGCCGAGGTCCGCGAGCGGATCAAGGTCACGCCGGTCGAGACCCTGCTCCACGCGCTCTCGATCACGCTGCGCGATACGGTGCAGCGCGATGGCCGGCTGTACTTCCAGCCGGCACTCGCGGCGGTCACGCCGACCGAGCGGATCGCGCACTAGGGTCACGACCCACCGAGCGCCGGCGCTCGCCGCGCCGTCGCCGCGTGGGATCTTTCGTCGCGCTGCGACCTCGGACGCCAAGTGACGCTACAGTAGTCGGATGTCGAGCTGGATCGAAGTCGTACCCGAGGCCGCGCTCGTCGAGGCGCGGGCGTTCAACGAAAAGCTCGAGAAGATCCTCGCTACGATTCCTTCGATCCACACCCTCGACCCCAAGCAGGTGCGCGCGGCGCGGCGCGACGGCAAGGGGATCTTTCCGCCGCCGGTATTCTCGCCGGCGGCCACGGATCTCGAGATCAAGACGCGCGGCGGTGCGATCAAGCTGCGCATCGTGCGACCGCCCGGCGAACCGAAGGGCGTGTACCTCCACCTTCATGGCGGCGGTTGGACACTCGGCGCGCATGACATGCAGGACGTGCAGTTGATCGAGACCGCGAAGGCGACGGGACTCGTCGTCGCGAGCGTCGACTATCGGTTGGGACCCGAGCATCCGTTCCCCGCGGGCATCGACGACTGCGAAGATGCCGCGCGCTGGCTCGTGCTCGAAGGTGCCGAAGCGCTCGCGGCACCCGCGCGGTTCGCGATCGGTGGTGAATCGGCCGGCGCGCACCTCGCGGCCCTCACGCTGTTGCGCCTGCCACGCAACGCGTTCTACGCGGCGAACCTGGTGTACGGCGCGTACGACATGTCGCAAACCCCGAGTCAGCGGCTGTGGGGCGATCGCAACCTCGTGCTGTCGGGACCGATCGTTGATTTCTTCGCCGAGTGCGTGCTGCCGAAGATGCCGATGGAGGAGCGCCGCTCGCCCGCCTACTCGCCGCTGTTCGCAGACCTCGCGAACCTGCCACCGGCGCTGTTCACGGTTGGCCTGCTCGATCCATTGATCGACGACACGCTGTTCATGGAGGCGCGTTGGCGCGCGGCGGGTAACTCGACGACGCTGCGCGTGTGGCCCGAGGCCGTACACGGCTTCAACTCGTTCCCGATCGAGATCGGCAAGATGTCCAATCGCGATCAGCACGAGTTCCTGGCGTCGCGGCTCGCCTAGTCGATATCGGCCGAAACGATCTCGCCACGGCCGATCGCGGCGACCAGCAGTGCGTGATCGGCGGTGACTTGATCGGCCGCGATCGTCGCCATCTTCGCGATCGCGCGATCGAGCTTCTCGGCGTCGCCCGCGTAGCCGTAGAGCACGGCGGGGTCCGAAGTCCGGGCGTGGCCCTTCGCGAAGGTCTCGCCCGAGACGCGCGAGTACTCGACGAGCGACGAGCGCCGCAGATCCTCCGGATCGATCGCGGCCTTGTGGTCGGCGAGCTGGCGCACGTAGAACGGGCGGTTGTTGATCGTGGTCCAGCCGATGAACGGATCGACCGAGGTCTGCATGCGGTGTGCGCCCTCGGCGACGCGGCGGCCATCGTGCTGCGCGGGAACCGCCCAGCCGTGATCCGCGTACGTGCTCGGTAGCGCCTCCTTGACCTGCAGGATCAGCGAATCCTCGGGTCCGTTGCCTGCACAGATCACCGCGTAGTTGTGAACGCCGATGCTGCCCGTGCCCGCGACCTTGAAGGCGACATCGTACGGCGCGTAGGCATCGAGCACCTGCTGGCGGCTCGGCCCGACGGTGTCGCGGTACTCGTTCAAGGAGCCGAGCACGAGCTCGGCTTCTTCGTCCGGAATGCGCCGGAGCTTCGGATCCGCTGCGACGAAGCGATGGCGACCATCCGGCAGGGCCGGAGCGCAGAGCGCCTCGCGCGCCTGCAGTGGCTTGATGTGCTCGGCCTTCGAGAGTACGCGACCGACCGGGCCTTCGACCTCGAAGCGATGGACGGAGTAGCGCGCGAGCTCGACCGCGGGGAGCTCCGCGAGCTCGTGCATGGTCTCGCGCCACGAGCGCACCATCGCCATCACGGCGTCCTTGGCAACGGCCTCGCTCGCGTGGCCTTCGCGCGCGACCAGGACGATGCTGATCGCGAGGCGCTTGAGATCCCATTCCCACGGCGCGCGACAGGTCTCGTCAAAATCGTTGAGATCGAACACGACCTTGCCATCGGGCGCGGAGTACGCGCCGAGGTTGCGGAGGTGCGCGTCGCCGCAGATCTGGACGAAGTAACCGGTGTGCGGCAACGCCATCAGGTCCGGCGCCATGATCGAAGCATTCCCGCGCAGGTACGCGAACGGCGACATCGCCATGCGCCCGTGCCTGAACGGCAGCACGTCGGGTAGTCGGCCTTCTTCGGCCGCCTTGAGGCGGCCGAGGACATCGCGCTCGCCCGTGGTCCACACATCGTGATCGATGCGGCGCACGACGTCGCGCAGGCTGCGGCCGTAGGCTTCACGCTCGGCGCGAGCGACGTGACGAGGCGGAGGAGTCGTGGTCATGAGGGTCGCCGACACTAGCAGTTCGACGTTGCGGGTTTAGAGTCCGTGCATGAAAGCGCTGTTAATCGTGGTGGGTGCTACCGCCGGGACGTGAGCGCGAGCGCGAGGCCGCAGACGATCGCGGCACCGCCGATGGCGAGCCCCGGTCGCAGGACCTCGCCGAACAGGAGCATCGCGGCGGCGGCCGTGAGGACCGGCACCGAGAGCTGGATCGCGGCGGCTCGCGTCGCGCCGAGCACCGGCACGGCGGCGTACCAGAGCGAGTAGCCGAGGCCAGAGGCGAGCCCTCCCGACGCGGCCGCGAGCACGATGCCACGCGCGCTCGCACGAGCACCGGTGAGCTGCGCGACGAGGATCAGGACGATCGCTATCGGCACCGTGCGCACGAAGTTATCGGCCGTGGTCGCGAGCGGGCGCGCGACACCGCGACCGCGCAGCGAGTAGATGCCCCAGCCGATGCCCGCGACGATCATCAGCGCGGCGCCACGCACCGGAGGTGGATCGATCCCGGGCGCATTGATCACGACGAGCCCGGCGAGGGCGACCGCCCAGCCGATCCACTGTGCCGCGGTCGGGCGATCGCCACCGAGGAGGCCGCCGGTGATCATCGTGAGCTGGACCGTGCCGAACAGGATCAGCGCACCGGCGCCCGCGCCGAGCTCGCGATACGCAAACGTGAACGCGACCGCATAGCCGGCGAGCGCCGCCGCCGAGCGCCACGAGCCTGCACCTCGAAACGAACCACGACGACCGAGCACGAGCAGTGCGAGGACGACCGCACCAGTCGCGAGCCGGATCGCCGTGAAGCTCGCGGCATCGATCTCGTTGCCGCGCAGGGCAGCGCGGGAGAGCAGTGAATTCGCCGCAAACCCCACCATCGCTGCAGCTGCGAGCAGGGCGGTCCGCACGGCGCTACCTTACGACATATGATCGGGTGAATGGCCCGCCGTCGGTTTCAGGAGGGGCGCGAGCTCATCAAGGACGCGCTCGGCTCGTACTCGCGCCACAACGGACGAATGCTCGCGAGCGCGGTCGCGTTCTCGGCGCTGCTGTCGATCGCGCCGCTGCTCTTCATCGCGCTCGGCATCGCGAGCATCGCGGTGGGGGACGACATCGGGCGAGCGAGCGTGCAGCACGATCTCGCGCGCTGGATCGGCACCGAGAGCGCCCAGACGATCATGAGCCTGCTCGATCACGCGCGCGTGACCGGGCGGAGTGCGGCGGCGAGTGTGCTCGGCGCGGTCGTGCTCGTGTACGCGTCGACCCGGTTGTTCAGCCAGATGAAGCGCGCGCTCAATCACATGTGGGACGTGCATGCGAAGTCGGGCAAGGGCCTGCGGGCCAAGGTCATCAAGCAGGCGCGCAAGCGCGGGCTGGCGCTCTTGCTCGTGGTGTTCGTCGGCGTGCTGATCATCGCAGTCGTCGCCGTCAAGACCGTGCTCGCGGTCTCGCTGCACCTCCTGCCCGATGGGGAGGAGCGCGCGCTGTGGCGCGCCGGCGAGATGATCGTGTCGCTCGGCACGACCACCTTGATGTTCGCGGCGCTGTTCAAGACGCTGCCCGATGCGAAGCTCGCGTGGCGCGATGCGTGGCGCGGCGCGCTGGTCACCTCGATCTTGTTCTCGGTCGGCACGACCGTGATCAGCCTGTACCTCGGCCACAAGACGCTCGATGTCCTGTATGGCCCGGGCGGATCCCTGGTCTTGCTCCTGCTCTGGGTCCAGTACTCGGCGCAGGTGTTCTTTCTCGGAGCTGCGGTGACCGGCGAGCTCGCGCGCCGACGAGGAAGCGCGATTTCTCCGAATGAAAATGGCGTGAGAGTCGTGTTCGCCGATGGCGAGGCGATGTAGGCAGATCGGCGCCGATCAGCGATAGCGTCGCCAAAAAGCCACACGATCAGGAACTTCTCAAGTGTGTGAGGACGGAGCTAACGTGCCGGACCGTGGGGAACCGAGCTATTTGGTTCGGTCTGATCGGCACACTCGGGGGAGCCTGTGCCGATCAGATCGAAACCGCGACGACCGATCAGGCGTCGACCGTGTGTGGAACAGGATCGACCGTCAAAGGGATGGATGTCTCGTATTACGAGACGTCGATCGATTGGGCGCGCGCGAAGGCCGCGGGGATCGAGTTCTCGTTCATTCGCGTGAGCGACGGCACCGCGACGATCGATACCAAGTTCGCGCAGTACTGGGCCGGCGCGAAGACCGCCGGCGTGATTCGCGGCGCGTATCAATTCTTCCGTCCGAACCAGGACGCGATCGCGCAAGCAGATCTGTTGCTCTCGATGATGGGCACGTTGCAGCCCGGCGATCTTCCGCCGGTGCTCGATGTCGAGGTCTCGGGCGGCGTGTCCAAGGCGCAAGTCGCCGCGGGCATCCACAAGTGGGTCGATCACGTGACGGCCGCGACCGGCGTCGCGCCGATCATCTACACCGGCCTCTATTCGTGGGCCGATCTCGCAGGCAGCCCAAACCTCACGACCTCGCCGTTGTGGCTCGCGCAGTACACGAGCGCGGCGTGCCCGAACATTCCCTCGCCGTGGACCACGTGGTCGTTCTGGCAGCACTCGTCGACTGGCGCGGTCGACGGGGTCACTGCGAGCGGCGTCGATCTCAACGTGTTCAACGGCACGCTCGACGAGCTCAAGGCCTATGCCGCGACCGCGAGCGGCGGCGGCGGTGGTGGCACGGTGACGCCACCCTGCGGCACGATCGACGCGGCGGGTGGCACGGTCGACGACAGCGACGCGTGCTTCTCGGCCGGTGGCCCCGCGCAGTACATGCGGCAGGTCGCGGATGCGGGAATGAACGGCCTGCAATGGACGCACACCACGGCCTCGGCGAGCGAAGCGAACTACGGCCAGTGGGATCTCGATTTTGCCGCGGCCGGTACGTATCACGTCGAGGTCTACACCGCGGCGGGGTACGCGACCTCGACGAATGCCGACTACGAGATTCGCGCGAACGGCGCGATGCAGAGCGTGACGATCGATCAGACCAAGGTCGATGGCTGGCAGCCACTCGGGGATGTCACGTTCGCCGCCGGCGGCGATCAGTTCATCAACCTCGGCGATAACACCGGCGAGGCTACCCAACAGCAACTCGTGTTCGATGCGGTGCGCTTCACGCCGGTCGCGGGGGCGCACTACGACGACCCGCCACCGCCCTCGTCAGAGCCGGGCGGATGCTCGGTCGCGAGAACTTCAGGCAGTGCTGGTGGCCCAGTGCTCGTGCTTGCTCTCGGTCTCGTGCTGCGGCGCCGTCGCCGTTAACCTGCCGAGCGAGTTGCTCCCGGATGTCGCTGGGTTCGGGCGAGCGTCATCGCGCGTGGTGCCCGAGCTAGCTCGGACGTGGTAGCTGCTCGATCAGGAAGTCGCGAAACGCCGCGATCGTCGGCGCGAGGTGCGCGGTCTTGGCGTAGAGCAGGACGAGATGACCTTCGCGCTGACACACCTGCGGCAGCACCTGCACGAGCCGGCCCTCGGCGACATCGGCCTCGGCTCGCAAGCGTGCCCTAGGCATCGCCGGTACGCAGAAACTTCTGCACGGTCGATTCGCTCAGCTTGAACGCGGCGCTCGCCCGACCGCTGCGTACGATCTCGCCGGTCGCTTCATCGGAGACCTTGAGGATCGCGTGCGGATCATCTTCCTCGAGCTGGATGTCGAGGTCGGCCTTGAGCCGCTGGCCGCTCTCGCTCTGACAGGTGATCGAGCGATGCAGCTTCGCGTGGAGCGAGGCTTGATGACGCTTGAGCACATCGTTCGCTCCCTTTAACAAACTCGCGAAGTCCGAGTGGCCCATCGGCTTCGGATCGACCTTGTTGCGGCCCATCGTCCACGGGCTGACGAGGACGGGCTCGGCATCACCATCGCGCGTCATCTCGACTGCCCAGCCTTCATCGTGGTCGTTTCGGATCACGCGTGCGGTCCAGCCGGCTTTTTTCCACAGGCGTGGATCGGAGGTGTGCTCGACGGCTTCTTCGACGGCTGCTTCGACGGCTTGTTCCATGCCCGGAGCATCGCGCAGGGGGATGACACCCGTGTATCGTGGGCTGATGGACCCGTTGCTCGAGAGCCTGACGCGCCTGAAACAGACGTGGCCGGGCTCGCACTGGGACTGGGATGGCCGGTTCGCCGCGATCGCCTCGTCGTTCACCATCGAGCTCGAGCCGAAGGTCCGCGAGAGCGCGCGGTTCGCGTTCCCGCGCGGCTGGACCGTGAAGTCGATCGAGACCGCGCCCGAGGAGTTTCGGGCGCTCGCCGAGACCACCGGTCTGCGGCCGAACCAGCGCCTGCTCGCGGGCGACCCGGTCAGCGCGCCGACCTTGTTCGGCCTGTGGTGGCCGTGGGGCGGCGGCGACAAGATCACGCTGCGCATCGGCTTGATCGGGGTTGGAGCGGCGGTCGTGCCGGTGCCGGCGATTCGCGAGCTTTTCGGCGTGGTCCTCTGACGAGCCGGTAGCTCAGCGGATCATCGCGGGTACGGTGATCGCGAGCTCGGTCGCGGCTGCTTCGATAGTGACGCAGGCGAGTGGTTGGCGATCCTCGTGGGCGTTGTAGTGATCGAGGAACGCAGGGTCGTCGCGATCGACGTGGATGCCCCACGCGCAGACGGTCACTCGCCCTGCTGGCGCTCCTCGCACGTGAGCCACGAGCTCTCCGGGCTGTGCACTCGCGCGCGCGAGATCCGAGGCCGACGCGTGATCGTGCACGTACGTGCGGAGCTCGCCGACCGTGGTGGGATGGAGCGTTGCGCCAGCGCCAGCGTCCGTGATCGAGACCTGCGCGACATCGATCGGTGGCATCGCAGACCTCACGATCACCGTCAGCTCGCGCGTGGGTAACGCGGGGAACGCGACGGTTGTTCTCGGCGCGCTGTAGTTCTTGCGAGTGCCCTGGAGATTCGCGACGCGGAGCTGGAGCTCACCGGCCGAGACACCGCCGAGTGTGAACGTGCCGTTGGCGAGCACCGGTGCGACGATCGGATATGGATCCTCGCCCGAACGCGCCTCGATGTAGAGCTGGCCCGCGGGCAGCGGCGCGCCGAGCGTGCCATGGACGACGATCGTCGGGTGGAGCACCAGGCGGACCTCCGGTCCCGTCGCGGTGCCCGACCGATCGGCGCCCGCTTGCGCGATCACCCTCGAGCTCGGGTAGGTGTGCGCGAACATGAAGTGACCGAGCTTGTCCGTGGTCGTCGTCGTGTACAAATCTGGAAGATCACCAGGGTTGGCCCACAGCGCGAGCACCGCGGTCGTCGCATCGCCCTTCAGCTCGGGACCCGCAAACACGGTCGCCCCGGCGACCCCAACACCCCTGCCGTCGACCACCGTGCCGCGGATCGGCGGGCCTTTCGGCACGTCGGCGAGGTACGTCGCGTTCCACGTCGCGAGCGCAGCTGCGGTGTCCTCGCCCCGAAACCACCGTGCGCTCTGTTCGAGCACGCCGAACTGGGGCAGCGGGTGGCTCGTCGCGATCACCGCATCGAGATCGCCGGCAGCGAAGCGCTGGAGGCGAAGCTGCGCGGCGCGCGCCTTCACGTCGATGTCGAACTCGAGGACCTCTCCGCCGAGCGCTCGATCGAGCGAGGCAACGGCGCCGTCGAGATCACCCTGGGCGATCTGGATCTCGCTGTGGAACCGATCGAACTGGCGGATCAAGAACGGCTGGGCTGCATGCGCGACCGCACGCTCGGCGGCGGCGACCTCGGAGGCCAGGGAGGCATCTGGAAACATCCCGCGATCGCGGCCTACCGCATTCATCAACGAGGTCGCGTTCGCTTGATCGTCGCCGCAGACCTGCGACGCACGCTCGGCTTCGGCAAACGTCGCTGGATCGAGAAAGCCGAAGTACGCGCGTGCGCAATCGTCGTGCGCGAGGTCTGCGCGAGCGCGCTCGATCGCGGCCTTCGGCAGGTGCGCACCGCCGCGCAAGCCGAGGCCGACCAGGGCGGCTTCGCTGTAGTGCGCTGGCAAGCGCGGCGGATCCGCGCGCAGACACACATCCGCTTCGTAGCCGTGCGCGATCAAGCCGTAGGTCGGGCCGGTCGGATCCATCGTGCGAAGACGCACCAACGCATCGATCCGGGCGAGCACCTTGTCGAGACAGGTGAGGCGCTCGGCTCGCGCCGGCGAAGGATCGCTACAGACCTGGCCTCGCACGTCTTGCCAGTGGCGGAACGTGGCCGCGAGCCGATTCGCCGCGTCCGGGGCGCCCGCGCGGATCGGCACGTCGATCGGCCAGCTCCACACGCTCGCCGGCTTCAGCGCGGGCGCGGCGCACACCGCATTCGCATCCGCGTGCCTGGACTCGACGACGAGTGCCACCACGAGCGCCGCGACGATCACGCCGGCGATGCCGAGCGCGACCGAGCGTCGACGCGGTTCGAGGCGGCCGAGCAGCGCGCCCATCGATGGCCAGCGCTTCGCGGGATCCACGGCGAGGCCACGCACGAGCACGCGGCGTAACCGGCGCGGCACCTTCGACGTATCGAGCGCACCGGGCCCGGCTTCGATGTTCGCGCGCAGCTCGCCGACGGACTCGCCGGCGAACGGGCGCTCACCCGCGAGGCCTTCCCACAGAGCGACGCAGAACGCGAACTGATCGGTCGCTGCAGTGACCTCGCCGCCGTGCCACTGCTCGGGCGGCATGTACGCCGGCGTGCCCAGCAGCGCGCCCGGTTCGGTCAACCCGGAGAGCGTGCTCACGGGATTGGAGGTAGGCGTCGACGCGGGCGTTACCTCCGCGCTCTCACGAGCGAGCCCGAAATCGGTGACCATCACGCGACCGCGCTTGCTGCGCAGCACGTTGTGCGGTTTGAAATCGCGATGTACGAGCCCAGCTTCGTGCGCCGTCGCGAGCCCACGCCCCGCCGCGACGAAGGCTTGCACGACCTCGTCGACGGGCCGCTTCGCACTGCGTAGCCAATCGACCAGGTTGCCACCGTCGATCAGCTCCATCGCGATGTAGTCGCGGCCCTCGGCCGTGCCGACCTCGTAGACCGTGACGACGTTCGGATGCGCGAGTCGCGCCATCGCCCGTGCCTCCCGCAGCAAGCGTTGCTCGGCGTCGTCGGCCAGCCCGCGGCGAATCACCTTGAGCGCGACGGTGCGCTCGAGCTCCGGATCGAACGCGGCGTAGACTACCCCCATCCCGCCCGCCCCGAGCTCGCGCTCGATCACGTAGCGGCCGACCTTCCTGGGTGCGAGCCTGGGCGAAGCGGTGCCCGGCGAACTACTCTCGAGAGCGGTCGCGGTCCTTGCGAGCTCGTCGTCCGACGGCGACAGGCGCTACGCTCCGCTTCGCTTGCGGAGCTCGGCGACCAGCTTCGCCGCGATCTCGAGATCGGAGAACTTGATGATCAAGTTGCCGTTCGGGTTCACCGCATGGATCGTGATCGCGATCAGCCCGTGGACCTGATCGCCGATCACGCGCAGCGTGCCGCGCGTTCCCGCCTGCCATCCTGCCGGCGCGCGGATGCCCGAGATATCGGCGCCGCCTTCATTGATCTCGACCAGCTGACCGAGATAGCTGCGGCCATCGAAGTCGAGCTCGATCGGCAGGTAGAGCTTGATCCGCTCGGAGATCCGCTGGAGCTGACGAAACTCCGACGAGAACTGCGGCTGCGCCTGATCACTCGCCTTCGGCTCTTTGACCGGCTGCGACGAGCGTGCGGTCTCGATGCCCTCGAGCCCGAACTCGAACTTGCTATGGAGGCTCGGATCGATCGGGCGCGTCTTCATCGCCTTCGTGAACTGCTCGCGCAGCTTGCGGATCGGCGAGAGGTCTTGCTGGAGCAAGCGCTGCGCGAGCTGGCCGAGCTCCTTGACGTCCGGATCGGTGTGCGGCGCGCTGATCGCGAATGGCTTGCCATCATTCACCGAGTTGCGGACTTGCGCGTTCTGGCGCAGCGCAGCCACGACCTCGACCTGGATCCCGAGGCGCTCCGTGATCATCCGCTGGATCGCGAACAGCGCATTGCGATCGGCGGGCTTGTGCAACATGTTGCCAACGATCGAGGCGTTGAATTCCGCGAGCAACAAGCGAAAGCTCGCGACGAGCTCGGGCACCTCGTCCTCGAGCATCGTGAAGAACGTGGACACCTTGTCCATCGTGCTCCCGATCTCGAACGCGTCCTTGCCGAACGCCGCGGTCAGCTTCTCGGAGGCGCGCAGGCCGACCGAGGCGCGCTGCAGGCGACGGAACAGCGCGATCTTGAGGAACGCGTACCCGTTCTGCAGCGACGTGATCTCCGGGACCATCACGACGAGGCGGGTATCGGCGGCGTTGAAGAAATCGATCGTGTCGAGATCGACGCCCGCGCCGACATCGATCAACAGCACGTCGGCCGCGAGCCTGCCGAGCTCGGCGAGCAGCTTCTGCTTGCTCTGGAACGTGGGGTGCGCGGAGCCGAGCGCGCCTTCCGCACCCGCGATGATACGAAGATTAGCGACCGGCGTCGGCAGCGCGACTTCGTCGAGCGTAGCGTTCCGGCCAGAGAGGAAATCTTCGACCGTACGGTCCGGCCTCATGATGCCAAACATGGTGTGAAGGTTCGGCGCGCCGAGGTCGGCATCGAGCATCACGACGCGCGCGCCGGCTTTTGCGAGTGAGACTGCCAGGTTGGTCGAGATCAGCGACTTGCCGACGCCGCCCTTGCCACCGCCGACCGCGAGGACCCTGCCGACCCGAGCTGGCTTCTCCATGCGCTCCGGAATCTAACAGGTTCACCGTCCCTTCATGCACTGCGTGGCAGCGTCGGGACATGAACCACTTCAAAGCACTCGTCGCAGGTCTCGTTCTCGCCTCCAGCACGGTCGCCCTGGCCGACAAGATCGAGCTCGCCGCCGTGCCGACGCCGGTCACCAAGGCGTTCGCGGCACGCTATCCGAAGGTCACGGCAACGAAGGCCGAGAAAGAAGTCGGCAAGGACAAAGTCGTCGCGTACGAGCTCAAGGCCGACAAGCTCGAGGCCACCTTCACGGCCGACGGCACGTTCCTCGAAGAAGAGACCGTCGTCGCGCTGACGACGCTGCCCGCGGCGGTGACCAAGGCGTTCGCCGCGAAGTATCCGAAGGCGAAGGCCGACCGTGCCGAGAAGCAGGTCAAGGCCGACAAGACCACGACCTACGAGATCGCTTTCGGCAAGACCGAGGTGACGTTCAAGGACGACGGCACGTTCGTCGAAGAGGAATAGCCCAAACAGACCAAGAGCGCGGCGGGGGTTCGGAGGCGGCGCACCACCCGGGGTGAAAATTTGTGCGGGGCGTCCGTCGACGTCCTTACCAGGACCTCCGCAGCGCGT
>JANXOP010000067.1 GCA_025357755.1 Kofleriaceae bacterium
ATCAGCCACGCCGACATCCACAGGGCCCAGAGGCTCGCGGCACCGGCGAAGTGACCGACCGCGAGCGGCACGGCGCGCAGCGTCAGTACGGTGAACACGCCGAGCGTCACCTGCATCGCGACGAGGATCGGGGCGAGCACCATCAGGCGGCGCAGGCTGGTCCAGGTCTTCGCAGCGCGAAAGACCTGGATGGCGGCGATCGTCGTCGTGATCGCGACGACGCATCCGAACGCGCGATGGATCATGTGGACGGTCTGCTCCACGCCCTCGGGCACGAACGTGCCGGTCGCGGTGCACGCCGGCATGCCGATGCAGGCGAGCGTCGCGCCGAAGTGGCGCACGAGGGCGCCGAGCAAGAGCTGCGCGAACACCGCGCAGCACGCGATCGCGATCCACGTGCGCGTGGTGCCGAGCTCGGCGCGCAGCTTCTCGTGGCGATCGAGCTCCATCGCCGACGGCGCCGGACGGAGCTTGAAGACCGTATAGACGAGCATCGCGAAGTAGCTCATGCCGAGCAGCAGGTGGCCGGTCGAGACGAACCACACCAGCTTGTAGTGGACCGTGATCGCGCCGAAAGACGCCTGCGCGAGGACCATCGCGCCGAGCAGCCAACCGAGCCAGCGCAACTCGGGGCGGCGCCGGTGGATGAGCAGGGTCAGAAGAATCTGGACGAGGCCGACCGTCATCGCGAAGAGGCGATGGCCATGCTCGTAGAACACGCCTCCGGTCATCGGCGGCAGGAACGACTTGTGGCAGATCACCACGGCTTCGGGGCATGCGAGGCTGGAACCTGTCGCGTTGACCATGCCGCCGATGATCAGCAGCATGAACGCAGCGCAGGCAGCAACCTTCGCGACCTTGTGCTCGAGCATTCCCATTGGTTGGCGCATGGCGTGGGTACCACATCTGATGCTCGAGACACGAGGATCGATGAGAGCTGCGACAACTCGCCACTCGCTGGCTAGCCCTCGTCCGATGATCAGCGAAATCAGGAGGTTATCACGCGCTGTAGCGCCCGCTGACATTGCCTGCGCCACCCGATCACGCGTACAGTGACGCCACCTCGCGTGGCGGACCTCTGGGACGAAACGACCGCGATCGGCACGCTCCGGTCGGAGGACCTCCAGCGGCCCGCCGTCGTCTTTCGCTACAACCACTATCTCTACCGCACGACCGGTCAGCACATCTCGAACGGCGGGATGGGCTCGGTCTACGCGCTCGAGCGTCGCGATGACGAGTCAGGCGCGATCGAGCAGATCGTCGGCAAGGTCTTTCACGCGAGCTACCTGCATCAGCTGCGCACCGACGATGTGACGCGCCGCGATCATCACAACAACCTCGCCGCGATGGCGCGGATCGCGGCGCTCGAACATCCGAACATCCTGCCGACGTATGTCTCGGCGCCGATCGCCGATAATTATCTGTTCGTCACGCCGCGCATGGGCATGACGCTGCTCGAGGCGATCACCCAGCACAACCTCACGCCGCGCGCGCGCACCAAGCTGCTCGTCCAGGCGCTCGAGGGCCTCTCGACGTTGCACGCGGCGCGCTTGATCCACCGCGACTTCACGCTGCGCAACATCCTCGTCGACACGGGCGCGAACGTCGCCTACCTCTTCGATTTCGATCTCGCGATGTCGCTCGACGACGTCGCGAACCAGACCTATCGCACCTACTACAAGGGCCGGATCTTCGGCTCGCCCGGCTGGTCGGTCGCGCCCGAGACGATCGACCAGGCGTTGATGGATACCGGCATCAACACGTCGCTCGATATCTACGCGATCGGGGGCGCGCTCCACGGCTTGTTCACCGAGCAGCTGCTGTACGGCGAGGCGGGCGATATGTGGGCGCTGCTGATCCGGATCGCCGAGGGGGTCGTCGTCGGTGGCCGGAGCAAGGTGTTCTATCCCGATACCGTGCCGACCTCGCTGCGCGCGATCATCGAGGGCTGTCTCGAACGCGATCCGGGACAACGCTTTCCCTCGGTCGGCGCGGTCGTTCAGGAGTTGCGCGGCATGTTGCGCGAGCTTCCCGACGAGACCAAGCGCGAGACCAAGGCGCGCCGCGCGCAGACCTCGGCCGACGACGATAAAGCGAAGGCCGTGCAGGTCGTCGCGGCCTCGACCGCGGATCCGAGCATCACCGAAGACATCGTGCGCAGCGCGGAGGGCGCGGTGTGGGAGTGGGGCTACACGGTCGAGCGCGCGCTCGGTCGCGTGAAGACGCACCCGATCTTTCTCGCGACCCCGCGTGCCGATCTCGTGCAGTCGGGTGGCTTCCCCGACGCGAATATCTTCCCGAAGCTCGTCACGGTGATCGACCTGACGCGGATCACCGACCCGCGCGCGTTCGTCGAGAGCTGGCAGCGCTACTTCTGGCCGATCCTCAAGCGCGTCCGCCAGGGCCTGCTGACGTCGCTGCACAAGGTGATCTACGACGCCGCGACGAGCACGCTGCTGCTGTTCAGCGAGTACGTCGACGATCCGCGGTTCGGCAACAAGATCGACGATGTCGACATGTTGATCGATGGCGGGCTCGCGCTCGGCTTCGTGGTGATCCGTCAGGTCGCCGCGCTCCACGAGCACGGCATGGCGCACAACAACATCTCGCCGGGTGCGCTCCTGTTCAAGGGGGTCGAGGAGACCCGCGGCGTGGTGCCGGCGATGATCGGGCTCGTCGAGCCGGCGATGGGGGCCGAGGCGATGTCGGGCGATTGCCGCGCCTTGTCGAGCATGATCCTGACCTGGCTCAAGCCGAACCGGATCGCGTCGCTCCACAAGAACATCAAGCCGATGTTCGAGGCGCTGTGCGCGCGGCTCACGTCGTGGGCATTCGACGACGCCGCGCAGTCTCCATCGATCGATCAGCTCGTCGCGCTCGTGAGTGATGCGCTCGCGCTGGTCGATTTCAACTTCTCGGTGCTCCGCGATGCGGGCGGCGATCTCCAGGAGTACGCACTGCTCCTCCTCAGCGTGCGGCTCTACCACCATTTGTGGCCGAACCCGGTACCGCGCGACGTGCGACCTTCGCATCCGCAGGTCAAACGCGCATAGATGATCCGGATCGCGAAGCTCGTCGTCGCGATCATCCTGGTCGCGCTCGTCGCTGCGGGCTTCGCGGTCGCGTTTCGCGGCTCGCTGGCCCTGGTCGTGGCCAGGCTCGGCGGCAGCGACATCGTCACGATGATCGGCAACCTGCCACGGTGGGCGCGGATCGCGTTGCCCGCCGCAGGCGGACTCGGCGCGGGCCTGATCGGCCTCGCGATCGCGAAGCAGCGCGGCGAGAGCGGGGTGGGCTACGTGATGCAAGCGATCGTCCTCGGTCGCGATCGCATTCCACTCGTCCGCAGCGCACTCCAGGCGATGGCGTCGTGGCTCGCGATCGCAACCGGCAACTCGCTCGGTCGCGAGGGCCCGTTGATCCAGTTCGGCGCGGCCTCCGGCGAAGGTGCGCGGCGCTGGCTGCGGCTCGACGATGCCCACGCTCGCCTCGTCCTAGCGGCGGGTGTCGCGGCAGGGTTTGCCGCCGCCTACAATTCGCCGATCGCCGCGACGCTGTTCGTGCTCGAGCTCGTCACCGGCGTGGTCGTGCTCGAGGCGGCGATCCCCGTGATCCTCGCCTCGGTGATCGCCACCGTGGTCATCCATCTCGCCGTCGGCGGCGCGCCGCTCTACACGACCCGTGCATTTCACATCGTCGATCCGGTGGAGCTCTTCGCGTACGCCGGGCTCGGCGTGGTGTGCGCGCCGATCGGCGTCGCGTTCTTGCGGCTGCTCTCGCGCACCGAAGGCTGGTGGAGGCGGCTGCCGATGCCGGCGCGCCCCGCGATCGGTGGCGCCGTGTGCGGCCTGTTCCTCTGCTTTCTGCCGCAAGTTGCCGGCAATGGGTTCGAGGAGGTGACCGCGATCCTCGACGGTAAGATCGCGATCGCCGGGGTCGCGTTGCTGTTGCTCGCCAAGCCACTCGCCACCGCGGCGTCGGTCGGTTCGGGAAATCCCGGCGGTGTGTTCACGCCGACGCTGTTGATCGGCGCGTGCACGGGCCTGCTGTACGCGCTCGGCTTGCACGCCCTGTTCGGCGATGCGATCGCACCGCCCGGCGGATACGCCCTGGTGGGACTCGCGGCGACGCTCGCCGCTACGACGCACGCGCCGCTGATGTCGGCGATCCTGGCCTGCGAGCTCTCGGGTGACTACGCGCTCGTGCTGCCATTGCTGGTCGGGTGCGCGCTCGCAGCGGGCATCGCCCGCCGGCTGTACGTCGACTCGGTCTACACCGCCGAGCTCACCCGACGCGGGGTGCGATGGAGACTTACCCTCGATGGCAGGCGCGTGATCGAGACCAAGCCCGAACCCGTGATCCTGCCGACGTACGATTTGTGAAACCGCCGAGGTCGATCATGCGTCTAGGAGGGGATGGCGTATCGCAACGATGTCGACGCGCTCGCCACACGCGCGAGCGCACTCGGGCTCGAGGTTCAGACGAAGTCCGAAGAGGTCAAGCGCGCAGCAGCGTTGCTCTACGAGGCGCGCGAGCGTGCGAAGTTACCGGTGCTCGACAACCTCGCCGCCGATCGTCACGAACAGCTGATGGGTGCGGTAGCGACCGTGCCAGCTCACGAAGTCAAAGGTCACGTCGGCCTCCAGGAGCAGACCAAGTGAGCTTCCGCAGCGACCTCGACGCGCTCGATGCGCGTCATGACATGCTCGCGAAGGAGCTCTCGGCGAAGACCCGCGAGCTCGAGGATGCGACGCAGCTGCTCGAAGAAGCACGTGCTCGGGCGAAGCTCCCCGTGCTCGAGAACATCCGGATCGCATCGCCCTGTCGCGCCGATTGGAACGCGATGGTCGGCGACGAACGCGTTCGGCATTGCAACAAGTGCGAGAAGCAAGTGTTCGATCTGTCCAGCATGACGCGCGCCGAGGCGGAGGTGTTGATCATCGAGAAGGCGGGCGGTCTGTGCGCGCGGTACTACGAGCGACCGGACGGGACGATCCTCCTCGCGGATTGTACGATCGCGGCGGGCGCTGCGCGCCGGCGCAAGCTCGTCGCGGCGGCCTCGTTGGTGCTGCTCGGCACGGGCGCTGGAGTCGCGAAGCATCGACACGATCGAATCGATGCCGAGGTCACTGACCTCGGGCTCGCTCCCCCGCGCGAGATGACGCGTTCGCGCTTCGCGAATACGGCGCGCGCCGATGCGCCGCCGCCCGCGCCGGTCCTCGAATTGGCGCCGCTGATAACTGGGGAGCTCGGAGGAACGTTCCCGTCCGAGGACGTCAAGATGGGTGCTATCGCGTTCCACTCGCTGACGCTCGAGAACGACGAGTAAGGTCTCGCCACCGCGTTCGCCACACAACGCGAACCCCGGCACTTCGGATGGCGTTTTCGCGTCGCGCCACCGATCGTGGATCGAGGTCGCGAGCAGCGGCTCGTCGAAAGGCGACCCGCTTCGAAAATGCGCCGAGCGCACGGCGCGCGCAAACGCCCGTGTCGTAGGATGACCGGGGATGGGACGGCGCCGGTTCAGTTATCCGCTCAGCCTCGCGGTCGTTGTCGCGACCCTGATCGCGATCACCGGCGGATGGATCGCGTGGTGGAACTATCGCTCGGGCGTCGAGAACGTCCGCGCGCTCGCGCAGGGTTTGTTCGACCAGGTCTCGCGCGAAGCCGACAACGAGACCAGTGCCTTCGTGATGCGCGCGCCGCCGGCGGCGGCTGCGCTCGCGAGCCTCGTGCGTCCGGCTGCGTCCCAGCTCGAGCTGGCGCATCAGTGCGAAGCGATCCTGCGTGCGAATCCGAGCTTCGCGTGGGTCAGCTACGCCGATACCGCCGGGACGTTCACTGGCGTGTATCGCCCGACGACCGGCGGGATCAAGGTCAACCTCAGCAAGATCGTGGATGGCATCACGAACCGCGACGAGCACACGCTGAACCTCGATGGCACGTGGGCCGATACCGAGACCCATGGCGATACCAAGTACGACCCACGAACGCGCCCGTTCTACCGGCTGGCCGCGGCAGCAGGTCACGGCGTGTGGACGCCACCGTACGTGTTCGCGGGCGAGAACGTCCCCGGCATCACCTACGCGCTACCGGTGCTGCATGCTGGTCAGCTCGCCGGCGTGCTGACGATCGACTTCAATCTCGCACGGCTGTCCGAGCTGACTCGCCAGTTGCAGTTCAGTCCGAACGGGCGCGTCGTGTTGATCGCCGACGACGGCGTCGTGATCGCACACCCGAGTGCCGCGATCGTAGCGGACGGCGAACCGATCAAGATCGAGGCGCTCGCCGATCCGGCCGTGCACGCACTGTCGGCCGCCGGTGGGACGCAGTTCGAGCTGGCCGGTGAAGCGTACATCTCGCGCTCGCTCGCGCTCGGCACCGGACCTGCGTGGCACGTGCTCGCTTACGCACCGGAGACCGATTTCACGACCGGGCTGCGCGGCCGCGTCCTGACGTCGCTGTTGAGCTCGCTGATCGCGGTCATGGTCGCGATCCTCGTCGCGTGGTGGCTCGCGCGTCGCGTCTCCGAACCGCTGATCGGCCTCGCCAGCCAGATGGCGCGTGCTGGATCGCTTCACCTCGATGACCTCCAGGATCACTCGTCGATGTTTCGCGAGATCGACATGATGAACACCGCGCTCGTCCAGATGAAGGGTGGGCTCCGCTCGTTCTCACGCTACGTGCCGCGCGACCTCGTGCGCACGCTCGTCGCGTCCGGACTCGATGCCGAGCTCAGCGGCGAGCTGCACGTCGGC
>JANXOP010000118.1 GCA_025357755.1 Kofleriaceae bacterium
ATCGGCGCGCTCGCCGACTCGAGTGCGATCGCGGTGCGGGTCGGGTCGGTGCGTCGGGTCACCTGTGCAAGCCCGGCCTTTCTCGCCGCGCACGGCAAGCCGAAGCACCCGGCGGACCTCGCGACCGCCGATACGATCGACTTTGCCGAGGGCTCGACCCACGAGTGGCGGTTCGCTGGCGAGACCGTCGCGATCCGGCCAAGGCTCGTCGTCAACACCGCCGATGCCGCGATCGACGCCGCGCTCGCAGGGCTCGGCATCGCGCGCGTGCTCTCGTATCAGATCCGCGAGGCGGAGCGCGCGAAGCAGTTGCAGCGCGTGCTCGTCGCGCACGAGCCGCCCGCACTGCCCGTCAGCATCGTGCGAGCGAGCGCGATAGCGCCCGCGAAGGTGCGAGCCTTTACCGACCTCGCCGCAAAACGACTCGAGCCGATCCTGTTATAAGGCTCGCGATGAAGCTCCTGGTCTTCGCACTTCTCGTCGTCGCGACCGCGTGTGGTTCACCGCCTGCGGCCGAGCATCCTGCGCCCGTGGCGGCGGTCTCGGACAAGCCGTTCAAGAACATGACACTCGACGAGCAGGTCCAGTTCATGAAGCAGCGCGTGCTACCGGAGACCAAGCAGCTGTTCGTCGCGTTCGATCCCAAGTTCGAGACGATGACGTGCAAGACCTGTCACGGTGATGGCGCCGAGGACGGTTCGTGGGAGATGCCGAACCCCAAGCTCGAGGCGCTGCCCGGGAGCGAGGAAGCGTTCATGGCGTGGGTCCAGAAGGAGCCCGCCGAGGGCAAGTGGGCCGGGTTCATGGCGACGCAGCTCGAGCCTGCGATGGGCAAGCTGCTCGGAGTCCAGGTCTTCGATCCGAAGACCAAGACCGGCGAGTTCTCGTGCGAGAACTGCCACCTGCTCGTAAAGTCGGGCACGGCGAAGTAGCGAGCGGTCGCTAGTCTTCGTCGTGGTCGTAGCGCGAGCGGAGATCGGGCAGCGCCGCCGAGATGGCGTCGCGCGTCGCGTCGCGAAGGCGCGGCACGTCGGCGGCGGTCATGCCGGTCGTCGGAATCGGCGCGAGGATCTTGGCGCAGCCGTGCGCCTTGCCGAACCAGCGCGAGTGCTTCGGGCGCATCGCGCGCGTGCCCGCGATCGCGATCGGGAGGATCGGTACGCCCGCGCGGATCGCGAGATCGAACGCGCCGTCTTTGAACGGCAACAGCTCGCTCGTCGCCGAGCGCGTGCCTTCGGGGAACATCATCACCGAGATGCCGCTGTCGAGCGCGCGCTGGCACTCCGCGAGGCATTCGCGAACGCTCTCGCCTTCGCCACGGCGCAACGGGATGTCACCACCGAGCTTCATCGCCCAGCCGCTGAACGGCTGCTTGAACAGCGATTCTTTCGCGACCCAGCGCATGTCCCACGGCAGGAACGACAACAGGAACGGATCCGCTTGCGACTCGTGGTTCGCCACGACGACGTAGGCCTTGGTGTCGATGTCCGCTGGCTTCTCGCCTTCGATCTCCATCTTCCAGAGCACCGAGAGACGCGCCGCGGTGCGGCCGATGCGGCGCAGCCACTGACCGGGGACGCGTTGGGTCGGATCCCCACGATGGCGCAGCGACGAGACCGCCATGATCGGCAGGAACGTCGAGATCACGAGGCCGAAGTCGACATAGGCCCACAGGCCGAGGACGGGGTTGGCCCGCTTCACGCGCCACGCTGGAGCACGAGCGAACCAAGCGAGTATCCGGCGCCGAACGATGCCATCACGCCGATGCTGCCGGCGGGAAGGTCCTGGTTGTAGTGCGCGAACGCGACCAACGAGCCGGCGGAGGCGGTGTTGCCGTACTCGGCGAGGATCAACGGTGCTTCTTCCGCAGTCGCGGGCCGGCCCAGGATGCGCTTCGCGATCAGGTCGTTCATGTTCTGATTCGCCTGGTGCAGCCAGTAGCGCTGGACCTGATGCGCATCGATGCCGTGCACGGCGATCGAATCGAGCACGAAGCGCTCGGCGAGCGGCACCACATCCTTGAACACTCGGCGACCCTGCTGATGGAACAGCTTGTCGGCGTGGTGCTCGGTACCCGGCGCGCAGCGGTTCATGAAGCCGAAGTTGTTACGGATGTTGTTCGACCACTTCGACAACATCTTGGTCGAGCGAATCTCCCACGAACCTGGCTTCGCGCGATCCGTCGGCTCGATGACCATCGCGACCGAGGCATCGCCGAGGATGAAGTGACCATCGCGCTCGCGCCAGTTGAGGTGCGGGCTGGTCAGCTCGGGGAGGATGACCATCGCGCAGCGCGCCTGGCCGAGTGCGACGGCTTGCGAAGCGAGTTGCAACGCGGCGGTGCCGGTCGAGCAGCCGAGCGAGATATCGAGACCGTGGCCCTGCGCGCCGAGAGCGCCCTGGACCTCGATCGCGATCGCCGGGTAGCTGCGTTGCAGCATCGAGGCGCCGAGGACGATGTAGTCGACATCCTCGGCGTGGCGGCCGGCGCTCTCGAGCGCGAGCTTTGCCGCGTGGACCGCGTACTCTGCCTGCAGGCTGAGCTCGTCGGATGGACGCTCGGGGATGTTCGGGAACATTCGCTCGGGATCCAGTAGGCCGGTCTTGTCTTCGACGTAGCGGCGCTCGATGCCCGACGCCTTGACTATGAACTCCGGCGACGATTCCTTGAGGGCTTCGCGCGAGCCGGCGGTGATCTCGTCCGCGTGCTTCGCGTTGTCGCGCCGAACGAATTCGTTGAAAGCCGTACACAGCTCGTGGTTGTCGAGCACGGTCGGCGGATGCCAAACCCCAGAGCCGGAGATGGATGTATGGGTGGTTAGACGCGCCAAGTCGACAGCCTAAAAGAGTGGCGGTTTATGGAACACAACTTCCTCACCATAGATCGGTCATAGGCCATAAGCTGCGGTTTTTACTTAGAGTTATCAGATCTGGAACGGTGAATTGAAACCGAATGGTCCCCAGCCCGGAGGGCGAACCGGCAATAGTTCACGGATGTCCTTCCTCGACCGGTCGCGCATCGTCGCGCCGCAGGGCTGGAGCCGCTGGCTCGTACCGCCCGCCGCACTCTCGATTCACCTCGCGATCGGCCAGGTCTACGCGTGGAGCGTGTTCAAGGCGCCACTCGAAAAAGACCTCGGCTTGAGCGGCTCGGAGAGCGCGCTGCCGTTCCAGCTCGGCATCGTGATGCTGGGGCTCTCGGCCGCGATCGTGGGGACACGCGTCGAGAAGAACGGGCCGCGATGGGCCATGTTCACCTCGCTCGTGTGCTTTTGCACCGGCTTGCTCGTCGCGGCCCTCGGCGCGATGACCCAGCAGTACTGGTTGGTCGTCCTCGGCTACGGCGGCATCGGCGGCATCGGCCTCGGAATTGGCTACATCTCGCCGGTCTCGACCTTGATGAAGTGGTTCCCCGATCGACCCGGGCTCGCGACCGGCATCGCGATCATGGGGTTCGGTGGCGGTGCCTTGATCGCCTCACCGTGGTCGACGTCGATGCTCAAGGCCTTCGGCGTGGTCTACGAAGGCACGAAGGTGGTCAGCGTCGGGGGCAACGCGATCGCGGAGACGTTCCTGGTCCACGGGCTCGTCTATGCGGTGTTCATGGCGCTCGGCGTGCTGCTCGTCCGCGTGCCGGCACCGGAGTGGAAGCCAGCCGGTTGGACACCGGCCGCGCAGAAGACCCGCGCGTTGATCTCGACCGCGCAGGTCTCGGCGAAGAACGCGATCAAGACCCCGCAGTTCTGGTGCCTGTGGATCGTGCTCGTGTGCAATGTCACCGCAGGTATCGGCATTCTCGAGAAGGCCGCACCGATGATCGGTGACTTCTTCGCGGGCACCTCCACGCCGGTCGCGGCGGTCGCGGCCGGCGGGTTCGTCGCGCTGCTCTCGCTCGCGAACATGCTCGGCCGCATCGTGTGGTCGTCGACCTCGGACCTCGTCGGGCGCAAGAACATCTACCGGCTGTACCTCGCCGGCGGCGCGCTGATGTACGCGACGCTGTCGCTGATGACGAACAGCTCGAAGCCGGTGTTCATCGCGTGTGCGATCGTGATCCTTTCGTTCTACGGCGCGGGCTTCGCGACGGTCCCCGCGTACCTCCGCGATCTGTTCGGCACCTTCCAGGTCGGCGCGATCCATGGCCGCTTGCTGACCGCGTG
>JANXOP010000022.1 GCA_025357755.1 Kofleriaceae bacterium
GTCGTGATCTTCGACGTGTCGATCGGCAAGGTGATACGCGCCCACTCGGTGGTCGCGCCCGTCGAGATCGAGGTCCGAAAGATCTGCTGCGGCTCGGTGAACGACGTGAAGGCGAAGTAACCGAGATCCTCGTCGGGCTCGCCGCTGATCCCGCTCGAGGTGCCGATGCCGGGCAGCACGACATCGCGCACGTGCTTGCCGCGCAGCGTGTGGATCGCGAGCCGGCTACACGCGTTCTCCAGGTACCCCAGCACCAGGTGACCACCGACGACGCTCGCGTGCTCGAGCGTCGCATCGGTCTCCGAGACCAGCACGGTCCACTGGGTGCGATCCGACATCGTCGGCGTCGCGCGCATCAGCTTGTAACAAGGAGCCCCGTCGTTCGTGTGGATGTAGAACACGTCCTCCCAGATCTCGACGGAGAAGTTCGCTTCGATCCCGACGACCAGCGGCCGCCACTCGGCGCCCGCGACGCGCGCATCCTTGAAGTAGACGTCGCTCGAATTCCAACCGTGCTGGATCTGCGCGAGCAACCAGTGACCGTCGCGCGAGATGCCGCCGCCGAGGAAGGTCTCGGCGCTCCCGGTCGCCGGATGGACGATCGCGTCGTTCGCCGGATCGGTCCCGATCACGTGATAGCGAAGCTCCGCGAAGCCCGGGCGATCCGCGATGGTGACCGCACCTCCGACCGGCGGCACCCAGGTGTAATAGAAGGCGAGGCTATCGGGGGTCCACGACGCCGCGGCGTACTTGGTGCCCTCGATCACGACGCCGGTCTCTTTCCCGGTCGCGACCTCGAGCACGTGCATCACGGTCTCGTCGGAGTTGTTCTCGCTGATCTGAAAGGCGACGTGCCTGCCGTCGTGGCTCGGCCAGTACCCGTGGAGCCCCGTGCTGCCATCGGCGCTCCAGCCATTCGGATCGAACAGCACGGTCTCGGCGCCATCCTCGCCTTCCTTCCAGTAGACGATCGTCTTCTCTTTATCGGCGTGCTTGCGCGAATAAAAGTAGCGACCGTTGCGGTGCGTCGGTGCGCCGATCGAGTCGTAGTAGAACAGCTCCTTGATCCGCGCCTCGATGGCCTCGCGGTTCGGCAGCTGCGCGAGCGCTTTGCGCGTGTAGTCGTCCTGCTCGTTCATCCATTGCTGGACCTCGGGCGCGGCTTCGTCCTCGAGCCAGCGAAACGGATCGCGGACTCTCTTTCCGAATAGCGTGTCGCTGATAGCTTCTTCGCGCGTCGCCGGGGGCATCCGCGGATTTAACTAGAGATCGCCGTAATGCGCGAGGTCGACACGCCAGCGACCATCGGCTTCGACTAGATCGAGGCGAGAGCGCCCACTCGGCGCGACGATCTCGACGATCGCGTGATCACCGCGCTGTTCGATCACGGTGATGTCGGTCGGCGCTGCGCTCGAATCGAACGAGCCGATCGAGATCAGGTCCTTCGCGGAGAACCGCACCGCTGCACCGACCAGATCGGTCGCACGCTTCGCACTCGCCTCGAGCGCATCGCGCGTCGCGGGTGTGAGCAGCTCGTAGATCGTGTCGCGATCACCAGTCTTGGCGGCGGTCAGCAGGTCGCGCACCGTGACCTCTGGACCCGCCGTGACGACGCGACAGCTCCGACCTGCGACGGCCGCGGCGAACGCCATCGCCGCGATCACACTACCGACCGCAGCGGCCGTGGACCGGCGAGTGCCAAGCGCGAGCGCCATGAGGCATGCGTTGTACACCACACTCCGTGAACGACTGGCGCCACCTCCCTTCGGCGCGCGGGTTTAGCAGCGCTACGTGGGGCGGTATTGCTCTTGCAGAATGGGTCAACTAGACTGAATTATTGGGCAGCTCGGCGCTCAGTTAACGAAAAGGGTGAGCTATGCGTTTGCATCTCGTTGCGAAGTGGATCGGTGCAGTTGGCCTTGGGCTCGCGATGCAAGCTTGCGTCGTCGAACCGAATACCCCGGTGAATAGCGGGTACGGGTACGGCTACCAGCAGAACAACCCTTCGTACCAAGCGTCTGCAAGCGTCTCGGTCGGAACGCCGAGCCCGTACACGGTCTCGAGCATGCCGCCCGAACCGCTCTACGAAAACATGACCGCGTCCCCGGGTTACGGCTACGCGTGGATCGACGGCTACTGGCACTGGAACGCCTACGAATGGGTGTGGGTCAGTGGCCGGTGGGAGCGTCAGCAAGACGGCTACGTCTACGTCCAGCCGTACTACGACTACTCGGGTGGCGCGTACGTCTACACGCCGGGCTACTGGGCGTCGCACGATCGCGTCCCCGCGGGCTGGCAGGTTCGAGATCATCGCGACGGTCGTCCCGCGGTCGTCGCCCCGCCGAGCGGCTGGCACAACTCGGCGCCTCCGGTTCGCGGAGGCGGCAGTAACGGCGGTTGGAATGGTGGCGGTCGTCCCGCGAATCCGAACGGCGGTTGGGGCAACAACGGCAGCCAACCAGGCGGCGGCACGCGTCCCGGTGGCGAAGGCGGTTGGGGCAACAACGGTGGCGTGCGCCCGACGCAGCAGCCGCAATATCCGACGCGCCCCGAGGGTGGCCAGGGTGGTCGTCCGACTCAGGAGCCCCAGCGGCCGGACTATCCGACGCGCCCCGAACAGGGACAGGGTGGTCGTCCGACCCAGCCCCAGCGGCCGGAGTATCCGACGCGTCCCGAGCAGGGTCAGGGTGGTCGCCCGACGCAAGAGCCGCAGCGGCCGGAGTATCCGACGCGCCCCGAGCAGGGTGGTCGTCCGACCCAGCCCCAGCGGCCGGAGTATCCG
>JANXOP010000180.1 GCA_025357755.1 Kofleriaceae bacterium
CGGCCATCATCGCGCGCGGCTTGGTCGCCGCGACCATGAGCTCGACGACGCGCGAGCTCTTCTCGGTGACCACGCTGCGCATCACGTTGATCCCGTAGAGCGTGATCATCATGTAGAGCAAGAGCGCGATGATGTAGCCGAGGAAGAACATCGCACCGCCGTTCTCGCCCTCGGTCTCGCCGTTTGTATGGAGCGCCTTGAGGTTCGGTGGCTGGAGTAGCGCGAGGATCTTCTCGGGAGGTTGGTTGATCGCTTCGAGCCGCTGCGAGACCACGACCTGGGTGACGAGCCTGACGAGCGTGATCTGGACGGTCTGGTTCGTCGCGTTGTCACCGCGATAGACGATCTGCCCGTTGCCGAGCGCATCCTTCGGGACGCGGAGAAAGCCGCTGATCTGCTTCTTCGCGAGGTGCGAGAGCAGCTCCTTGTCGGTGGTCGCGGCCGGGACGATCGTCGCGACCCAGTGTTGCTCGTCGTCGGCAAAGGCCTTGACGAGCTTGGGGCCGAGCACGCCGGACTCGTCCGCGATCTCGACCTTCGCGCCATCGGTGCCGTGCGATGCGAACAGCACCGGCACGACGATCAGCGCGATCATCAAGAGCGGCCCCAGGACCGTCATCGCGACGAACCACTTGGTCTGGACGCGCTCCAAGAACTCGCGCTTCGCGATCACGAATGCTTCGCGCATATTATTCCGGCCTCCGCTCCGCGACGATCGCGGCATCACCGCCGACGCGCTCGACGAAGATCTGGTGCAGCGTCGGCACGACGACCTCGAACCGGCGCAGGCCGACCTCCGCCGCGACGAGCGCCGCGAGCAGCCGCTGCGGCGCGATGCCCTCAGCCATCTTTACCTCGTAATCGGCGACATCCCCCGCCCGCGGGGGGCGGCTCTCTGCGACGAGCGCGCGATCACCGAGCGCGACCTCGGCGCGATCCTTCGAGGCGGGGTCGGTGAAGAGCAGCGCGACGAGCCCGTCGCCCGCCGCCGCCTTCTTGATATCGAGCAAGTTGCCGTCGAGGATCTTCTTCCCGCGCGCGATGATGCAGACCTGATCGCAGACCTTCTCTGCCTGCTCCATCTGGTGGGTCGAGAACATCACCGTGCGGCCCGAGGCGCGGATCTCCTCGACGACCTCGCGCAGGACCTCGGCGTTGATCGGATCGAGGCCACTCCACGGCTCGTCGAGGATCACGAGCGCGGGCTCGTGGATCAGTGCGGTCGCGAACTGGACCTTCTGCTGCATGCCCTTCGACAGATCCTGGACCTTGTTCTTGGTCCACTGCGCGAGGCCGAGCCGATCGAGCCACGCACCGGCGCGCTTCTTCGCTTCGCTCGAGGACAGGCCGCGCAGCTCGCCCATGAACGTGACCATGTCGATCACCTTCATCTTCGGATAGAGGCCGCGTTCCTCGGGGAGATAGCCGATCTGCGCCGCGGCCTTGGGACCCGGCGCGTGCTGATCGAGGATCGTGATCGTGCCGGCATCGGGCGCGATGATGTCGTTGATCATACGGAGCGTCGTCGACTTGCCGGCGCCGTTCGGCCCCAGAATGCCGTAGACCACGCCTCGCGGCACCTCGAACGAGATGTCGTCGACCGCGGTGTGGTTGCCGAACTTCTTGACGATGCCGCGAACACTCAGTGCAGAGGTCATGACTCGTCTCCCAGGATCGCCCGTTCGAGCACGGCCATCCGAATCGCGACTCCCCAGCTGACTTGCTGCAGGATCACGGCGCGCGGACCATCGGCAACTTGCGGTGACACTTCGACTCCTCGATTGATCGGGCCCGGGTGCATCACGATCGCATCCGGCTTCGCGTACGCGAGCGTGCGCTCGGAGAGGCCGAACGTGCGCGACAGCTCGCGCGTGTTCGGGAACCGCGGCGCCTCGCCCGCGAACCGCTCGTGCTGGACGCGCAGCATCATCACGACATCGGCGCCCTCGAGCCCATCTTCGAGGCGGGGACAGATCGTGACGCGCTCGCGCGTGACATCGCCACCGATCAGCTCGATGCCGCGCGGGATCAACGTCCATGGCGCGACCACGCGGATCCGCGCGCCGAGCTTCGCGAGGCACAGGATGTTCGAACGCGCGACGCGCGAGTGCGAGATATCGCCGACGATCGCGATCTCGAGGCCCTCGATCGACCCCTTGTGGCGCCGGATCGTGGCCGCATCGAGCAGCGCCTGCGTCGGGTGCTCGTGCTGGCCATCGCCGGCGTTGATGATGGCGCAGCGCGCGGTGCGCGCGAGCAGCGCCGCGGCACCGCCGTAGGCGTGGCGCACGACCACGCAATCGGGATGCATCGCCTCGAGGTTGCGCCCGGTATCGAGCAAGCTCTCGCCCTTGGACGTCGAGGACGCCGAGGCCGAGATGTTGATCGCCTCGGCCGAGAGGCGCTTTGCCGCGAGCTCGAACGAGGTTCGCGTCCGCGTCGAGTTCTCGAACATCACGATCATCACGGTGCGACCTCGCAGGGAGGTCAGCTTCTTGATCGGCTCGTCGGCGAGCGCCCAGTAGCGGTCACCGTGATCGAGGATCTTTACGATCTCGGTGGCATCGAGATCCGCGATGCTGACGAGGTGGCGGGGGCCGGTCGGCACGCCTCTCGTATACCACTGGTGTTACGCTCTCGGCGTGTCCGCAGAGCGCGTGAACCGCATCGGCCAGATCATCGGCGAGCGGTTCCGGGTCGACGAGATGATCGGCCGCGGGGCGAGCGCCGAGGTCTACCGCGCGCTCGACTTCGAGACCCAGGCCTACGTCGCGCTCAAGATCATGCGATTCACGCATGTGGGCGATTCCGTCTCGCTCGCCCGCTTCGAGCGCGAGGGTGCGGTCCAGGCCAAGCTCCGCCACCGCAACATCGCCGCCCTCCTCGACTCGGGCATCACCGACAAACACGAGCCCTACCTCGCGGTGGAGCTCCTCCGCGGCAAGACCTTGCGCGGCGTGGTCAAGGCCGAGGGCCAGCTCTCGGCCCGGCGCGCCGCGAGCTACGGCTGGCAAGCGCTCAACGGGCTCGCCGCGGTCCACGCCGCGGGCGTCCTCCACCGCGATCTCAAGCCCGCGAACATCATGCTCGAGCCCTCCGAGGGCCCGATCGATCGCGTCGTGCTGATCGATTTCGGCTTCGCGACGTTCGAGGGCAGCGCGAAGCTCACGCTGCAAGGCACGGTCGTCGGCAGCCTGACGTACATCGCGCCGGAGCGGCTGCGCGGTGAAGAGGCTGGGCCGCGCGCGGATCTCTACGCGATGGGCACGATCATCTTCGAGATGCTGACCGGCCGGCCGCCGTTCGTCGCCGCGGATGATTTCGATCTGATCGATCTCCACATCAACGTCGAGCCGCCGAAGCTACGCGAGATCGATCCGAACCTGCCGCAGGAAATCGAAGACGTGCTCGATCGCGCGCTGCTGAAGGATCCCGCGAATCGGTTCAGCGATGCAGCCGCGATGGCGACCGCGCTCGAGCTCGCCGCGACGAAGCTGAGCTAGGTCCGAGTAACTTCAAAACCCGCTCGTGCTCTGCGCGAGCAGCGGCTTGGAGGGTTCGATTCCCTTGCTTCCGTGATGTTCCGCCGCATTTTTCAAGGCGTCCGATCGAACATATGTAAACCAGGAACCGTCTAGCTAGCTCTGTTGATTGATCACATCTCCATCCGCGCTCTCCATCCAAGTTCGAGCAGTAGGAGGTCGTGCATGCCACGACCGAGCACGAGCCAGCCTGGGTCGCCATTTCTCGGCAGGTGACCACCGAGGCCAGCGACCGCGAGCAGCGCGTCTTTAACGGTAGGTCTCGTTGGCATCGGACGCTTCGAGACAGCGTGCAGAACGTCAATCTGTACAGCGGTGAGCGCGGCGGATGCTGGGCGATCGGGTGCGTTTCGGGCCAGGTGGCGCAGTAAGAGAAGCCGCCAGGCGACGGGCGCGAGCACAGCCATCGCGTTGAGGAGGCTGTGTGCGCTCTCGAGTTGGCGCTTCTCGTACTGGCAGCCGGTCTTGAGTGCCTTGAAGTACTCCTCGATCATCCAGCGACCTCGGTAGCAGTCGACGACGTACGCGATCTGCTTCGGCGTCGCCGCCGGTAGATCGGTGAGCAAGAACCATTCGACAGGAGTCTCGCCCGGCGGCGGATGGCGCTCTACAACGTAGACCACGTTGAGGATGATTGACCCCGAGCTCGATCGCTTCGTCTTCGCTGTTCTTGGAATCTCGACGGTAGTAGCCGAGAAACTCAGTCGCGCCACGCGTCCCGCTCGTGCGGGATGGCGCTTGCCGGGCGCACCAGGGATCCTCGGGCGGCGTGACAACGGAACTTCGCGTTGGAAGGAACGTTTGGCAGCTTTCGCAGCGTCTTTGAGATGCTGCTCGTCGTCGCCGACGAGCACGCGGTCCTGAAACGCGCGAATAACATAGGAGCGACCAGCATCGTGCAGACACGCGAGGATCGGATACGAGTCCGCCTCGCGATCCATGACGTGGATCGCGCGTGTAGTGCCGGCGAGTAGCTTCTCTGCAGCCTCGATTCCGCGTGGCCATCGCGCGGACTCGCCACGGCTGTCGCTCGATCTTCGCTGGCTCTTGGGCTTGGCCTTGTCGAGCCGGAAGATCGTCTCCACCGCCAATAGCCCCAAGGGCTCGCGCGAACCGTCGGCTGCGACCGCCAATGTGAAGTGCCCGAAGAAGCCCTGGCCAGGATTCACTAGACGACCGAGCCCTTGCCGGGGTGCATCGCCATTGAACTCGAACTGACTCGTGTCGTGGACGACAAGCACGTCCTTGTGACCGCTCGCCCGCTTCGCGCTTTGCCGAAAGTGCGGCGCATAGATTGCCTCGGGCGTGATCCGCTCATTCCCGAAGAAGCGGTAGGCGGCTTCCAACTCGGCGTCGTCGAGCGCCTGAGGAAAGCCCTCGGCGGCACGATCGGCCAAACTGGTAGCCAGCGCGCTCAGCCGCCGATTGAGCCGAGCGTCGCCTAGGTCAGCATCGGCAAGTTCGCGATCGAGGGGCTGAACGACAGGGGCTCGCATCCTCCGAAGGGATCACGACCGTCTGACACGTTGTGTAGGATCAACAGAGCTAGCTAGCTAGCTAGCTAGCTAGCTAGGAACCATTCCGAATAGAGGTGATAACCTTAGGTGGTGGGCGAACCGTGATCACGTCGTTGACTCGTCGCGAGCTCCGAGACCTCCCCAAAGGCCGGACTCGACGCCATGATCGACGACATCGAGTTGGACACCGAGCTCAAGATCGTGCTGCGCGCGTGTTTGCTCCCCGCAACGAAGCGGCCCACGGCAAACAAACTCCTGGATCAGCTGCGGTCATGGTTCCGCGCTCACCGGCCGAAGTAGGCGGCCTCGAGTCTTTGCGATGGATGTTCGCGGTCGGCTGCGATCAGCGTCAGTGAACCGTTCGGCCACGAACACGGTGCGTACACGTCGTCAGTTGGGAGGGCGCCGAATGCGCTACTTCGGATAGCCGGTACGGTCGAGCTCGCCGTGCGAACCTGGATCGACCGTCTCCGCAATCACGTACTTGCAGACAAAGCAGAAGTCGACGGGGACGAATCTTGCGTCCGTACTGCCGGCTGTGCGCATCTTGCAGTCCGCTGAAGGGCGGATCACGCCGCAGTTAAAATGGGCGGCCGTCTCGTACGCTGCGATGAGTTTCTTGTGGTCGCGTGGCATCTGAAACGCCGGAATCGCTGGCGGTGTCGGGTTCGGGTTCGGGATACAGCCCGGCGCCGACGCCGGCGCGAACGGTCCGTTCACGAGCGCGCTGATCACCAGCGGGTCCACGATGCGGCGGATGGCGCTGGCCGCGTCAACGACCGGCATCACAACCACGCTGTCGACGCCGAACACAGTGACCATCGCTGTCGCGCTGCTCGTCCCCGTCGATACCTGGACAACTTGATTCGCCGAGTCGAGTGATTGGATCACGAGCAGGTCGGAGTTGGGGACGCCCATTTCGAGCGTGCTCCGCCGCTTGCGCAACAAAACGCTGCGTCCGACCGAGTATTTTGGCCAACGTGCCCAGTTCTCCGCATTAAGCACGATCCTGAGCTCTGAGCCGCTAGCGCCCAGATCTTCGATCTCGGCCGCTGCTGCGGCGCGCTCCCAGTTCCACTTGAGCCGATCTGGATCGATCGCGACACCGGAATGTGCGCCGCCAGTCGCGACTGCGTTGGCGAGCACTTGAGTGTTCAAGCCGCTCTCCGCGAACGCGACGCCATCGGGTGAAGAAGCAATCCACCGTTTGCCCTCCGTGTACTCATCGTTTAGGCCGCTGATCGGCGCGGTATGTCCGAACTCGTGCGCGAGCACGTCTGCAAGCGACGGAGTCGGCCGCTGCCGAAAGCCTTGCTGCGCTGCCTGCACCGACAGCGGCACAGGCACCGGCTCGACGTCGAAGAGACCGGCGACCGCCATCGAGGGCACAACTGAAAGCACGACGCCGGCGCCGGTCGACAGCCCGACGAAGCCTTCCTGACCGAGTCCACCAAAATAGTCGTGGTTGACGACGTAGACGACCAGTCCAAAACTGTCGCCACCTGACGCCCACACGGCGCCGAACCCTGTAGCGCCGCCGGGTAAACGCAGCGTCCGTACCCACCGGTCCTGGTGCTCCACGTGCGCGGTGTTCGGATCGACGCCCGCAACGAGGTCGGGCAGGCGGCGGTCATCGAACCAGGGCGTGCGAGTCCCCACCCGCGAGGCCAGCAGCTCGAACATCACGTCGAGGTTCGTACTTCCATCCCGCAACGAGATCGCTGTGCTGTAGTGGCGCTCACCGAGCATGAATCCAAACGCTGTCTCTCGGACACGTGTCTGTGGTGGCAGATTCGAGAGGAGCCGCCAGGTGTCGAAGGTGACCTGCGACAACGCGAGATTGCCGGCGTTGCCCATAGCCGCTCGAGCCTGTGCGAACGTCAGCGGTGGCGTTACACTTGTCGGTGCCTGCAGTCTGTTGACGAGTTCCTGGAGGGTGAAGTCTTGGGACTGCACACCTGGAATGCCGAGCGGGAGCTCTGCGCCGACTGGGATCGACAGCGTGGAATTCGGGCTCGCGACCGGCACGATCGGCGGCCCTAGCCCTACCTTCGCAGAACCGGGTGCTGCGGATTACTGGTTGACGGTCGTTTGCGACGAAGATCGATCGCCAACGC
>JANXOP010000213.1 GCA_025357755.1 Kofleriaceae bacterium
CGCTGGGGCGTGGGCATTCGCCCGGAAGTCCGCACGAACTTCGGCGGCAACGTCGTGCAGCGTGCGGTGCGTGCCGAGGCGGGAGCACAACTGCTCGACTATGTGACCGGTGGTGTGAACGCGTCGCGTGACTTCGGCGCGCTCGACGACCGCCTCACTCGTGGTGGTCCGCTCGCGTGGTCCGTTCCGCGTGCCAGCGTAGGCGCCTTCGTCGGCAGTGACACGCGCACGCCGTACACCTGGAATCCGGCGAAGTCGCCAGGTGGCAAGACCGCGCAGGTCGATGCGTTCCTCGCGTGGCTGCAGTCCGATGACCCGATCGCACCGGCGATGCCGCGCGATCACGAGCTATCCGGAATCATCGCGCGCTCGATGACCAAGGATCCGAAGCAGCGGTTCACCGCCGACGAGCTGGTCCGCGCGCTCAAGCAGTACCTGACCGGCGACCTCGTGTTCTCGCATCGCTATTCGATCACGGGCCGGTTGGCGCGATGGGCGAGCCGGCATCGCGCGATCACGGTCAGCGTGATGTTCCTGGTCGCGGGCGCGATCGCCGGGGCGCTCGCGTGGGTCCACATCTCGCGACAGGCGCGCGAGGAAGCCGAGCTCCGCGCGCTGGCCTCGGCCGCGCAGACCAACGCGAGCGAGAAGGGCCGGGCGGCCGACGAGGCGAACCGCGATGCCGAAGCCGCGAAGGCGCGCGCCGAGGAGGCCGAGCGCCAGGGCAAGGATGCACAGCAGCTCAAGCTCGCCGCCGATCAGAAGCGCCGTGCCGCCGACGAGATGCGTCGCTCCGCCGAGTCCGCGGCGACCCAGGCGAGGGGCACCGCCGACGAAGCACTCAAGCGGTTCGACGAGGCGATGAAGAACAAGGAAGAGGCCGAGCGCCAGCGCGACACGGCGAACACCGCCGCGCAGCAAGCCGAGCGCGAGCGCGATGCCTCGCATGCCGCTCAGGTGACCGCCGAGAAGGAGCGCGAGGCGGCGCGGGCTGGGCGCGAGGCGGCGGATCGCGAGCGCGATGCGGCGCGCGCCACCGCCGCATCTGCGGAAGCCGATCGCGATGCCGCGAAGGCGGGCCGCGAGGCTGCCGAAAAAGAAAAAGAGGCTGCGCGCGCGTCGCAGAATGCGGCGGAGAAAGAGCGCGATGCCGCGCTCTCGCAAAAGGCCGCGCTCGAGAAGAAGCTCTCCGAGCTCGAGAGCCAGAAGTCCGCGCACGAAAAGCCCGACGCGCCGGTCACGAACCCCGCGCCGTAGGTACGATCGGCGCGATGGCGAAAGCGAGAGCTGCGGGTTTGGCGAACGACGTTGCGGCCCAGGCTGCACCTGCCATGAAGGCGGCACCTACCACCGCGAAGCTTGCTGCGAAGAGGGCGGTACCGATGACCGCGAAGCCTGCACCTGCGAAGGGGGTGGCGCCGACGACCGCGAAGCCTGTCGCGAAGAAGGCCGCAGCCCTAGCGGCCGCGAAGCCTGTCGCGACGAAGGCTGCAGCCCCAGCGGCCGCGCAGCCTGCACTCGCGCAGCCTGTTGCGAAGAAGGCCGCGGCCGCGAAGCGTGCTGCGACGAAGGCTGCAACGCCGGCCGCGCCTGCATCTGCGAAGCACGCGGCCAAACCGAAGGCCGCGAAACGCAGGGCGGCGAAGGCCTCGAAACCGGCGAAGCAGCGAAAGAAGCATGCGCGTTCGATCGGTGACCGCCTCGGTGCGGCGGTAAGGGCCGTCGGTGCGAACGCAGCGAACGCGGTCGCCGACGCCGCATCGGTCGTCGCCGACGCCGTGCGGAGCGGCGTCGCGAAGTTCAGCCGCTGAAGCGCGGGCCGAGCGGTGGGCTCATCTCGCGGCTTCGCGCTCCGCGAGTAGCCGTCCCTCTTCGCTCGTGTGAATGCAGGTAGGGCGAAAATTGAGCAAAGCGTTACCGTCCCCATTCCGGAGGTGAGTAGGCTTCGCGAATGGCAAATGCCGCGGTGCTGTGGGCGCAGTACATGAAGAAGCCCGATCCGCAGACCTTGGCGGTCTATGCGGATGCGTTGCAGCAGGAGGGCGATCCGCGCGGCACGTATCTCCAGCTCAAGGGCATCGCGAAGCCGACCGAGGAGCAGAAGGCGGCGATCGTACGGATGGAGGGAACCAATCGCGGCGCGATCGTCGGGCCCGCGAAGGCGTTCGTGCGCGAGACCGAATTCGGTCCGAACGGCCTCGTCGATCGCGCGCGCACCGAGCTTCCGAATCTCTTGAAGGGGCTCGCGCTGATCAGCGAGCTCAGCCCGTGCTTGATCCTCACGCTCACGTCGGTCAAGACGCTCAAGGATGCGGTCGCGCTCGGCAAGGTTCCGCCCGCGGAGCTCGCGAAGATCTGGTTCGTCGATTTCGGCATGCTCACGGGCTCGCTCGGCGGCATCCAGCTCACCGACAAGCAGATGGCGGCGATCGGGCCGGCCTTTGCCGAGGTCGAGCATCTCCAGCTGAGCTGTCGCGGCGCGCCGGGCAAGGCGTTCTCGCCCGAGGGTTTGCGCGCGTTCGGTGCGCACTGCAAGAAGTTGCGGTACCTGTCGTTCGATTTCTATCGCGTCGAAGGTCAGCCGCCAGTGACCGCCTACGCGCAGGTGATCGGCGAGACGCCCGGCTTCGCGACGCTGCGCGCGCTCGATATGGAGGGCGTCACCGAGCATCATCTCGGTTCGTTGAAGCTGAAGCTCAACAAGCTCACGGACTACCTGAACTACGCGCAAAAGGATCGCTACTCGCTCGTGCCGCGGCTCGAAAAGCTCGTTGGCTAGCTGAAATTTTCACGCCGAACCGGACGTTCGTACGCGATGCGAGTGTGCGTGGTAGTTGCGATGTGCTGGTGCGGGCTGGCGCATGGCGACCCTGCCAAGCTCGTCGAGATGTCGGGTCCATTTTCAGATCTGACTGCTGCGTGCGAGCACCTCGAGGCTGCGCTCGAGCCGCCGTCAACCGCGAGCTTGCCCGCGCGGTGCAAGCAGCTCGATGCCGGACTCCTCCTGGCCGAGCGCGAAGACGATGGGCGCGTGCAGCGGTTGTATGCCACTGCGCTGCATCGTCGAGATGGCTGGTGGACGTCGCCAGACCTCGGGCACGCGTACAAGGACGGCGACGCCGCGAGCCACTTCGGTAGCAACTGCTGCCATGCCGCGGAGTCGGCGCCGCGGTTTGCGACCTGGCGCGATCACGTGGCTGGGTTTCGCGGTGCAGCCACGGTGCTTCGTGTCGTCATGCACGGTTGGAGCGTCTTCAAGAAGGGGTGGTCCGATGAAGGACAGTCCGGGAATAGCGCGACCCAGGTCTCGCTGACGATCTGTGGAACGACGGCGTCCGGAGCGGCGGGTTGTTACGCGGAGCGTGCGAGTTGCGCGTGTGCGGTTGGAAACGGCGACCCAGCGAGATGTCTGCGCCCTCAGATCCCGAGCTTTTCAGTCGAATCGGACCACCTCGTGCTTGTTTGTCCGTGACTCGGGGCGGCTAGCGCTGCCAGAGCTTTGCGAGGTCGATTGCGTGGGTGAAGGGCGCGAGCTTGACGCGCTTGTCACCCCCAACACTGGCGGCCAGTTTGTAGCCTTTGCCATCGTGCGCGAACGCATCGATCGTATGGAGTGCGGGATCGGCGTACCAGAGATACTCGACGCCGGCCTTCTCGTAGATCTCGCGCTTGCGTCCCTTATCGAGGCGCGCGGTCGACGGCGAGAGCCCTTCGCAAACCCAGTCCGGCGCCAGTCTGAATGTCGCGACGTCCGGCATCTCAGGCATCCGGCTTCGCCGCCAACCGCATGCGTCGGGGACGAGGAGATGCTTGCCGAACCAAATTTCGACGTCGGTGAGAATGATCCAGCCGTCTGGGCGCTCGTTGTCCGAGCGCTCGAGCTGCTGCCCGAGTCGGGTAACCAACCGACCGTGCGTGCTCCGTGGACGCGGAAATGCGTAGAGGTCGCCATCGATGAGCTCGCCGACCCAGGTTTCCGGAATCGCATAGAGGTCCGCGTACTTCGCGTTCTTCTTGAACGGCGCGTCATCCATCAGCTGCCAGTCTACCAGCTCGACCGTCATGCGCCGGCGCCGACCCATTCGGCGATCGACATGAACGCGTGATCACCGATCACGACGTGATCGACGATCGGAATGCCGAGCAGCTCACCGACCGAGCGCATCCGATTCGTGAGCTCGACATCGTCGGAGCTCGGCGTCGGATTGCCCGAGGGATGGTTGTGTACGAGCACCGCGCCCGCGGCGGCCATGCGGATCAGTGGCCGAAACACTTCACGCGGATGGACCTCGACTCCGTGCACGGTGCCGCGCGCGACCTCGACGACATCGAGGAGCCCGTTGCGAATATCGAGGCCGAGCGCGAGGAACACTTCTTGTTGCAAGCCGGCGAGGCGAGGACCGACGACACGAAACACATCTTCGGGACGCGCGACGGTCTCGCGCCGCTGCTCGGCTTCGACCGCGCGGCGACCGAGCTCGAACGCAGCGGCGATCCGCGTGGCGCGCGCGGCGCCGATGCCGACCACCTGCGCGAGCTCGCGCGGGGTGGCACGCGACACCGCGATCACGCCACCGTTGGCCTTGACGAGCGCGGCCGCGACCTCGCGTGCGGTGTGCTTGCGCACGCCGGTACCGAGGAGGATCGCGAGCAGCTCTTCATCGCCGATCGCGTTGGGTCCACGTCTCCACAGGCGCTCACGCGGCCGCTCGTCGCTCGACATCTCGGTCATCCGGGGACTCGAGAGCAAGGGTCGCGCCACGTCGCGCGCGTGTGAAACCGACGGCTTGCGCCGCGCCTCTGTCCGAGCTGTCCAGCCGGCGGACACGTCCGACCGGATCTCGGTCGCGTGCTACCTTCGCGGCGATGTTCGTGTGCGCGGAGTGCGGTGCGTCGGCGACCGGTGCGGGTCCGTGCCCGCACGATGGTCATGCGCTCCGCGACGCGGGCGACGACCAGCTCCTCGGGGCGCAGATCGGGCCGTATCGGGTCGCGCGGTTGCTCGGCGTCGGTGGCATGGGCCGGGTCTACAAGGGCGTGCATCCGCAGATCGGTAGCCGCGTCGCGATCAAGGTGCTGTCGCGCGAGTGCAGCGATCGGCCGGATCTCGTCGAACGATTCTTCTCGGAGGCCAAGGCGGTCAACGTCGTCGCGCACGAGAACATCGTCAACGTGCTCGATCTGGCGACGCTACCGGATGGTCGCCCGTACATCATCATGGAGTTTCTCGATGGCGCGCCGCTCTCGGCGATCATCGAGCACGCGCGCGCGGTGGGGCCGCTGCCGCTCGGTGCGATCGCGCGGCTCGCGGCCGAGGTGCTCGACGCGCTCGCGGCCGCACACGCGAAGGGCATCATCCATCGCGATCTCAAGCCCGACAACATCTTCGTGTCGCCCGCGGGCCGCGCGAAGGTGCTCGACTTCGGCATCGCGAAGCTCCAGCCGCAGCTCGGCGGCAGCTCCACGCACACCGGCTCGTTGCTCGGCACGCCGCACTACATGGCGCCCGAGCAAGCCGCGGGAAAGGTCGTCGATGCGCGCGCGGATCTGTACGCGATCGGCGTGATCCTGTTCGAGTGCGCGACACTGCAGCGGCCGTTCGGTGCCGAGGCGCTCTTCGATCTGTTGCGCCAGCACATCGAGGTACCTCCGCCGCGGCCTCGCGCGCTGCGCGCGGATCTGCCGCCCGAGCTCGAAGCCGTGATCTTGCAAGCGCTCGCGAAATCGCCCGACGAGCGTTTCGGCAACGCGAACGCGATGAGCTTCGCGCTGCAACAAGCGACCGCGGGCCTGCCGCCCGAAGCGTGGGCGCCGCTGCAGCCCGAAGGCACGGTGACGAGCAAGTGGACGCCCACGCCGCCGGCGAGCTGGGCGCGGAACAAGACACCGACCCCGCACACCACGGCGAGCGCACCCACGACGGAGCACGCGCGCAAACGCGGCAAAGGCCCATGGCTCGGCATCGGCGCGATCGTGATCGTGGGTGGTGGGATCGCGGCGGCGACCCTCGCGGGCGGTAGCAAGCCCGCGCAGCTCGCGGTGACCGCAGGCTCGGGTTCGGCGACCTCACCATTGCCACCACCGCCGCCATCGCACGTCGTGACGCCTCCCGCCGGCGAGCCGGACGAGGTTCCCGACGAAGAGTTCAATGCGGCAGCGGATCTCGCTGCCGCGTCTCTCGAGGGCGTGCCGGTCGCATCGCTACCGCCGGGTATCCGCGCGGCGATCACGAAGTACGGCAGCTGGACGACGGTGCCGGTCGCGGTGAAGAAGCAGCTCACCGCCGAGCTCGTGAGCTTCGCCACGCAAGCGGCGCTCGCGCCCGACGAGCCCGCGCAACTCGAGCCGAGGAAGCCAGCTAGACCTGCGCCGCCGGATCCACACAAGACCTCGGACGAGCCGGCCCAGCTGCCCTCGATCTCGAGCCGACCGCCGAGCTTCGATCCGAAGCGCGCCGATTTCGCGGTCATCCTGCCGTGGGCGCTCGGGCAAGCGCGGCGCTTTCGCGGAGATGCGCAGCTCGCGCGCGTCGATCTCGCGGGCGTCTACCCCGATGGTCACGTGGAGCTCGGTGAGATCGATCTGCGGTTCGTCTCGAAGTCGCACATGACGAAGGGCGAGCACTTCTACGAGGAGTGCGAGTTTCGCGTCGATGTCACGCCGGGCGCGCTCGAGATGCGGCCGATGTCGGAGATCAACTGCGATCCCGAGATCCCCGCGCCGAGGTGCACGCTCGCGCAGGTCTGGAAGATGGCGCTCGTGCAAAAGCCGGATCTCGGCAACGTGCCGGCCAACATCATCTACATGTCGAACAGCGCCAACCACCACGTGGTGTGGGACTTCGAGGTCAAGGGCATGTCATCGCTGCAGTTCGCCGACCGCTGCGGAAGCTAGCTCTTCGACGCGGCGCGTGGCGACGTGCCATCGACGTACTCGAGCGTGTCTTTGCACGACAGCGATTCGAAGCCGCGCAGCGCATCTTCGTCGGTAAACACCTCGGGGCACTCCGTCCGACAGCGCGCCTCGGCAGCCTTCGGATGGCCAGGCTTGCACTCGATGTAGTGCTCGCACGCGCCCTCGCAGGTGCCGGTTAACTTCGGCCCGGTCGAGAACTGCTTCACGATGCACGCGGTCATGGCGAACGCCAAGGCTGCAATCGCTAGCGCTCTCATCGCCGGCAACTGTAGCATCAGAGGCATATGAAACGGATCGCGATCCTGACGAGTGGCGGCGATGCTCCCGGCATGAATGCGGCGGTGCGCGCGGCCACGCTCGTCGGCCGCGCAGGAGGGGCCGAGATCCTCGGCATCGAGCGCGGCTATCGCGGCCTCCTCGAGGATGCGTTCGTCGAGCTCGGGCCGAACGATGTCGCGGGCGTGTTGCGTGAAGGCGGCACGATCCTGGGCTCGGCGAGGTGCAAGGAGTTTCACGAGAAGCCGGTCCGCGATCGCGCGCGCGCGATCCTCGCGCGTCACGCGGTCGATGGCTTGATCGTGATCGGCGGTAACGGCTCGCTCGCCGGTGCCTTGCACCTCGCGGATCCGGAGGAGATCGGAAGCGGTCGTCCGTTGAACATCATCGGCGTGCCCGCTTCGATCGATAACGATCTCGCGCTGACCGGGTTCTCGATCGGCGTCGATACCGCGATGAATACGATCGTGGAGGCGTGCGACAAGATCGCGGACACCGCGACCGCGCACGACCGCACGTTCATCGTCGAGGTGATGGGGCGCGATTGCGGCTACCTCGCGATGACCTCGGCGATCGCGGTCGGTGCCGACCTCGCCCTGTTTCCCGAGGCCGGCAAGACCGAGGACGATATCGTCAACCAGATCGTCGAGGCCGTGACCACGGTACGCAAGCGGCCCTCTCGCCGCGGTCGCCGCGTCATCATCATCAAGGCCGAGGGTGTGGCCGTCCAGGTCGATCGCCTCAAGCAGCTCGTCGATGCGAAGCTCCATGCGCGTCATCCCGACGCGGAGCCCGCGTCGATCGAGACCCGGGTCACGGTCCTGGGCCACGTCGTGCGTGGCGGTCGGCCATCGGCGTTCGATCGGCTGCTCGGTAGCCGGCTCGCCAACGTCGCGGTGCGTTCGCTGATGGCCGGCCAGAGCTACAAGATGGCCGCGTGGATGCCTCCGGTCGAGCTGACCGAGGACGTCGGTCAGCGGTCGCCTTACGACCCGTACTGCTGGCTCGTCGACATCAAGGCCGTGCTCGCGGCCACCGACGACCTCCTCAAGGGCCGGAGCTCGCTCGCGCGCTGGCGAGCTGGTGCTTTCAACGATATCGAAGACGCACTTCTGTTGTGAACCCAGTACACTGACCGCGATTGTCGGGGCTCACGGATCTAGAGCTGTATCGGTTGTTCGATCGATCCCCCGTCGGCATGTTCCGTTCGAATCAGAACGGCGATTTCATCTACGCGAACGCCTCGCTCGCGACGCTGCTCGGCTACACGATTCCCGAGCTGCTCGAGCTCGATCTCGACGATGTCTACGTCGACCTCGAGCTGCGCCGAGAGCTGCTGAGAAAGTTTCTTCCGCAGCGCATGGTCGATCGGATCGAGCTCGACTGGAAGTGCAAGGATGGCGCGGTCGTCACGGTCCAGGTGTGGGGCCACATCGTCGATCACGACGATGGCTGGTCGTTCGATGCCACGGTCATCGACATTACCGGCGTCAAGCACCAGCGCGAAGAGCTCGAACGCACCAAGCGTACGCTCGAGATCGTCGTCAACCAGATGCCCGCGATGTACTGGGTCGTCGATCCGGAGCTCAACCTCACCCGGACCGGCGGTGCGATCCAGACCATCATGGGCTATCCACCGGGCACGTTCGTGAAGGCTTCGCTCGCGGAGCTCCACGCCTCGGACCCGGGCTCGACCGATCCGGTGCCGTTTCACCAGCGCGCTCTCGCCGGCGAGATCTGCTCGTACGACACGACCTATCACAACCGCCAGCTCGCGGTGACCGTCGCGCCATATCGCCAGGCAGATGGCACGCTGCTCGGCGTGATCGGCACGTTGAACGATGTCACCGAGTCACGCACGCTCGAGCGTCGGCTCGTCGATGCGCAGCGCGCGGAGAGCCTCGGCGTGCTCGCCGGTGGGCTCGCCCACGACTTCAACAACCTGCTCGTCGCCGTGATCGGCAATGCGGATCTCGCGCTGCGTGAAATCCCACGCGGCGTGCCAGGGCGCGCGGCCGTCGAGAACGTGCGCGATGCCGGCCTGCGCGCGGCCGAGCTCACTCATCAATTGCTGACGTTCTCCGGTCGAGCGGGCGCCGGTTCCACGCGGCTTTCGCCGGCGACGGTCGTCGAAGAGCTGCTCCGGATCCTGGGCCCGTCGCTGCCTCCCGCGATCGCGATCACGTCGGAGATTCCCGCCGAGCTCCAGCTTCGCGCCGATCCGGGCCAGCTCCGTCAGGTGCTCCTGAACCTCATCACGAACGCGCGCGACGCGGTGATCGGCAACGGCGGCGCGATCACGCTGCGTGGCCGGCTCGTCGAGCACGATGGCGAGCAGACCACCACCGATGTCCTCGTCGCCGAGCCCGGGACGTACGCGCTGCTCGAGGTCATCGACGACGGCAGTGGCATGGACGACGAGACTCGCCGCCACGTGTTCGAGCCGTTCTACACGACCAAGGAGCACGGTCACGGCATCGGCCTCGCGGCGGTGCTCGGGATCGTGCGCGCGCACCGAGGCGGGTTACGGCTGTGCACCCGGCCCGGCGCCGGCGCGGCCTTCCAGGTGCTGTGGCCCGCGGCCCTGTCCGTCCCCGGGCGCGCGCCGACCCCGCCTCCGTCGCAAGCCACGCGCGTGGTGCTCGTGATCGACGACGAAGAGCTGGTCCGCGATGTCGTCGCGCGGATGATCGAAGACCTCGGCTACGGCACGCTGACCGCCGCGGATGGTGCTACCGGGCTCGCGCTCGCCGACGCGAATCCGATCGACGCGGTGCTCGTCGACCTCTCGATGCCCCGGATGAATGGCCGCGAGGTCATCGCGCAGCTGCGCAAGAAGCGGCCCACCCTGCCCATCATCGTGTGCTCGGGCTACGACCGTGATGGCCACGGTCCGACCCAAGCGGATGCCTACCTGCCCAAGCCCTTCCGCATCGACGTCCTCGAACGTACCCTCGCGAAACTGCTCGTACATTAACGTTTCGTTGCGGCGGGGGCGTTGCAAACTGTGTAGGTTGCCCCGAGGAGCCACCGACGTGGTTAAGGTGCATCAGTGTCGGAAACTCTGGTCTCGATCAAGGTCCTCCTCGTGGAGGACGACGCCCGCCTCGCGCAACTGACGGCCCGATACCTGGAAGGTCACGGCGTGCTGGTGACCTCGGCGAGTGATGGCATCGAGGGCCAGGCCGAAGCGCTCCGCCGGCAGTACGACTGCATCGTGCTCGACCTCATGCTGCCGGGCCGCGACGGGATCGAAGTCTGTCGCGAGCTGCGGACCCGGATCGACGTGCCGATCATCATGGTCACCGCGCGCGGCGAAGAAGCCGATCGCGTGCTCGGCCTCGAAGTGGGCGCCGACGATTACGTCACCAAGCCGTTCTCTCCGCGCGAGCTGCTCGCGCGGATTCGCGCGAACGTGCGTCGCGTGCGCGGCCAGGCAGGGCCGACCCAGGACACGATCTCGGTCGGCACGCTGCTCCTCGATCCCGCGAAGATGACGGTCGAGCTCGAAGGTAAGACCATCGATGTCACGGCGTACGAGTTCTCGATCTTGCGCGCTCTCGCGCAACGCCCGGGCAAGGTGCTGTCGCGCGAGCAGCTCCTCGATCTCGCGAAGGGTTCGGCGGATCTGAGCTTCGACCGCTCGATCGATGTCCACGTCTCGCGCCTGCGCGCGAAGCTCGGCGACGACAGCCGCAACCCGAAGATCTTGAAGACCGTGCGCGGTGCGGGATATCTGCTCGCCGACCTGCGCCGCGGAGGCGACGCGTAACGTGCGCCGCGGCGGGGTCCTGGTCTATCGCGTCTACGCGCTGACCGCGGCGATCGCGGTGAGCGTGATCGTCGCGATGATGATCCTGCCACGCTTCGTCGGCAGCCCGCGCTATCTCGAGCCGCAGGCCGCGCTCGTCCAGAACATGGTCGATCGCTACTCGACCCGCACGCCCACCGAGCTCGCCGAGCGCGTCGCTCACCTCGCCGCGCGCGTGAAGGGCCGGCTCACGCTGTTCGATCCCCACCAGCACGTGATGGGTTCGACGATCGCGCCGCCACTCGATCCGCCGACGGCCGACGAGCTCGAGACCTTGAAGACCGAGAAGTGGTCCGTCGCTCGCTATCGGATCGTGGTGCGCAGCGACGATGGCTCGATGATCGGGCTCTATCTTCCGGACCATTCCGGATTTCCGTGGAGCTTCGTGATCCCGCTCGGCATCGGCGTGCTCTTGATCGTCGGCGTGGCAACGACGTGGTTCACGCGCCTCCTGGTCCGCCCGCTCAGCGATCTCGCGGAAGCCGCGCGCCAGTTCGGCAGCGGCAACACCAAGGCTCGCGCGGCGCTCCATCGCGACGACGAGCTCGGCGAAGTCGGGCGCGCCTTCGACGACATGGCCGATCGCACGTCGGCGCTGATCTCGTCGCAGCGCCAGCTGATGGCCGATGTCTCGCACGAGCTGCGCACGCCACTCGCACGGATCCGTGTCGCGCTCGAGCTCGCGGCCGAAGATCCGGTCGCGGCCAAGGACGTGCTGAGCGATGTCGGCGTCGATCTCGACGAGATCGATCAGCTGATCGCGGACATCCTCACCACCGCGCGGCTCGATGCCGACGTGACCTCGATCCATCGCTCGCCTATAGAAGTGGGCGAGCTCGCGGAGAACGCGATCTCGCGGTTCGAAGCCCGCCATCCCGGGCGCAAGTTGCAGCAAAAGCTCGACGGAACGGAGCGTTCGATCGAATGCGACCCAGCGCTGCTACGGCGCGCGCTCGACAACCTGCTAGATAACGCTGCGAAGTACTCCGATGCCCCCGTCATGTTGCAGATCATTCCGAACGGCAAGGCCGTGACGTTTGCAGTCGTCGATACGGGTATCGGTATGAGTGCAGATGACCTCGAACGTGCTGGGACCCCTTTTTGGCGCTCCGATGTCAGCCGCACCCGCAAGACGGGTGGGGTTGGCCTCGGTCTCGCGCTCGCACGCCGGATCGCACGTGCCCACGGTGGCGACGTGATCCTCACCTCGAAGAAGGGTGAAGGCACGACTGCTCGGTTAGAGATTCCGTACGCTGAAGGTGCACTATGAGCTCGAAAGTCAGTCGCTGGATTCCTCGCGTCGTCATCATCGCGCTCGTGGCTGCGGCCACGGCGTTCGTCTGGATCAAGAAGCCGTGGGTCAAGGGCGAGCCCGAGCTCACGTTCTCCACTGTCAACGTGACGAAGGGCTCGATCGCCGCGCAAGTCACCGCGGCCGGCACGCTCTCGGCGCGCACCACCGTCCAGATCGGTGCGCAGGTCTCGGGCAAGGTCATCGAGCTGCATGCGGACTTCAACGACCAGGTCAAGAAGGGCCAGATCCTCGCGAAGCTCGACGACGCGCTGCTGAAGGGCCAGATCGATCAAGCGCAGGCGGCGTACGATCTTGCCGTCGCGAACGAGAAGAAGGCGGAGGTCGCGCTCAACGATGCGAGTCGCCAGTACACCCGCCAGAAGGGCTTGCAGGATCAACAGCTCGTCGCCGCGACCACGGTCGAAGGCTTCGAGCTCACGCGCGATACCGCGAAGGCCGCGCTCGCCGCGGCGAAGGCGAGTGTCTCGCAGGCGTACGCGAACCTCTTCCAGGCCAAGACGAACCTGTCGTACGCGACGATCTACTCGCCGATCGATGGCGTCGTACTCACGCGCTCGTATGACATCGGCCAGACCGTGCAGTCGTCGTTCTCCGCACCGACGCTGTTCACGATCGCCGAGGATCTCTCGCGCATGCAGATCGACACGGCCGTCGCCGAGGGCGATGTCGGTCGGTTGACCGATGGGATGAAGGCGACCTTCGCGGTCGATGCGCATCCCGGCATGACGTTCGACGGCATCGTGCGCCAGGTGCGCAACTCGCCGACGACGACCTCGGGTGTCGTGACGTACGACGCGGTGATCGATGTCGACAACCACGAGCACCTGCTGCGCCCCGGCATGACCGCGAACATCACGTTCGTGCTCCAGAAGGTCGATAACGTCGTGAAGATTCCGAACGCGGCGCTGCGCTTCAAGCCGACGCGCGATCAGATCCAGGCGCTGATGGCGCGCTTCGGTGGCGGTCGCGGGTCGGGTCAACATCGTGGTTCGGGCTCGGGCGCTGGCTCCGGTGGTGGGCGCGATTGGCAGCGCGCCGCCGCGGGCGCGCCTCCCGGTGGCATGGGGCCGCCTCCCGACATGGGCGGCGCGCCGGGCGCGAAGAAGGATCCGGATCGCAAGATGCTGTGGAAGCTCGTCGACGGGAAACCGAAGATGGTGTTCGTCAAGCTCGGCCTTACGGATGGCTCGACGACGCAGCTCACCGAAGGTGAGATCGATGCCGGCGACCAGCTGATCACCGAGATCCAGGGCCTGCCGACGACCACTCGCAAGATGGGCGCCTTCTGATGACGGCGCCGCTGATCGAGATGACGGGCATCACGCGCACGTACGTGATGGGCGACAACCTCGTTCACGCGTTACGCGGCGTCGATCTCACCATCGAGCACGGCGCCTCGATCGCGATCATGGGGACCTCGGGCTCGGGCAAATCGACCATGATGAACATCATGGGCTGCCTCGATCAGCCGTCGCAGGGTTCGTACCGGCTCAACGGCAAGGATGTCTCGCGGCTTTCGCGCAGCGAGCTCGCGGATGTTCGCGGTCGGATGATCGGGTTCGTGTTCCAGAGCTTCAACTTGCTCTCGCGCACGAGCGCCCTCGAGAACGTCGAGATGCCGCTGATGTATCAGGGCCTCCCCAACAAGGAACGCCATCGCCGCGCGATGTCGGCGATCGATCGGGTCGGCTTGACCGGGCGCGAGCATCACCACTCCAGCCAGCTCTCCGGCGGGCAGCAGCAGCGCGTCGCGATCGCGCGCGCGCTCGTCGGCGAAGCGCCGATCATCATGGCCGACGAGCCGACGGGTAACCTCGATACCAAGACCTCGTACGAGGTCATGGCGATCCTCCAGGGCCTCACGGATTCGGGGATCACGGTCGTGCTCGTGACTCACGAGCCCGACATCGCGGCGTACGCGAAGCGCGTGATCACGCTGCGCGATGGCTTGATCGTCGACGACCGACAACAAACGCCCGTGCGTGCCGAAGACCAGAAGGTGGCGTGATGAAGGTCTTCACCACGCTCAAGCTCGCGTTCCGCGCGCTGTGGCGCAACAAGGGCCGCTCGCTCCTGACCATGCTCGGCATCATCTTCGGCATCGGCACCGTGATCGCGATGATCGCGAGTGGCCAGGGCGCGAAAGAATCGGTCGCCGACGTGTTCCGCGCGATGGGTACGAACCTCCTGATCGTGACGAACGGCTCGCAGGCGCAAGGCGGCGCGGCCGGCGGCGCGGGCTCGCGCTACTCGCTGACCTGGGCCGACGAGCAAGCGCTCGAAGATGGCGAAGTTCCGACCGTGCGTTGGGTCACGCCCGTCCTCCAGACCAAGGTCCAGGTCGCCAGCGACGAAGCGAACTGGAACACGACCGTGGTCGGCACCAAGCCGGCGTACTTCTCGATCAAGAGCTGGAACGTCAAAGAAGGCGCGCTGTTCGACGAGGAAGCGGCGACCACCGGCCCGAACGACGCGATCATCGGCACCACCGTCGCGACCCAGCTCTACGCGAACGCGAGCCCGGTCGGTCAGGTGATCCGCATCAACAACCAGATCTACAACGTGATCGGCGTGCTCGAGACCAAGGGCCAATCCGGCATGGGTCAGGATCAGGACGACACGATCATCATCCCCTTGAAGACGTACATGCAGCGCATGGACAAGGGCATGGGCAAGTACATCTCGAAGGGACAGATCTTTGTCTCGGTCGGGAACGAGAACGACATCTCGACCGCCGAGGCACAGCTCACCGCGATGTTGCGCGAGAAGCACAGCCTCGGCGCCTCGGACGACGATGACTTCCGCATTCGCAACCTCGCGGAGTTCGCGATGTCGCAGCAAAAATCGACCGAGAAGATCACGACGCTGCTCGCGATCGTCGCGGCGATGTCGCTGATCGTCGGCGGCATCGGCGTCATGAACATCATGCTCGTGAGCGTGATCGAGCGAACCCGCGAGATCGGGATTCGCATGGCGGTCGGCGCGAAGCCACTCGACGTGATGACGCAGTTCCTCGTCGAGGCGCTCGTGCTCGCCGGGCTCGGCGGTGTGATCGGCTTGGCCTTCGGCGCGGGCATGGCGAAGTACATGGCCGGCTACTACGGCTGGAAGTTCTTCTTCCCCGCGGCTACCGCGGGTGTGGCATTCGCGGTGGCGGGCGGCGTCGGCGTCGTGTTTGGTCTGTATCCGGCGATCCGCGCCTCGCGGCTCGATCCGATCACTGCACTGAGGTACGAGTCATGAAACTACGGTTGGTCCTTCTCAGCTTGCTCGCGACGCCGATCGCCGCATTCGCGCAGCCCACGACTCCGGCGCTTGCACCTACGCCGACCCCGACCGGCGAAGCCCCACCGCCGACCGATAACGCGCCGCCGGACTCGCCGCAGTGGGCCTCCGGGGTCGTCGATGTCACCGCGGCCGAGACCGCCACGCCGGGCAAGCTCACGCTGACGATGGCACGCGCCGTCGAGATCGCCGAGAAGACCCAGCCGAACCTGCGCATCGCCCGCGCGACCGTCGAGGCGGCGCAAGGTCGCGTCGATTCGGCGAGGGTCGCCGAGCACCCCGTCGTGAACCTCGGCGCTCAGATCTCGGCGAGCTCCGATCCTCGCGGCTACTGCGACCAGACAATGACCGCGCGGTGCGGCGGCTTCTTCACCGGCTCGTACGGCACGGGCCTGTCGGCGAGCGCATCGTGGCGGATCTATGATTTCGGGCTCACCGCCGCGAACGTCCGGGCCGCGCAAGCAAACGCCGATGCCTCGATCTCCGGCGTCTCGGTGACCTCGCTCGATGTCCGTCGCGATGTCGAGATCGCGTACCTCTCCGCGCTCGCCGCGAAGCGCTTGACCGTCGTCGCCGACGCCACCGTGAAGAGCGAAGCGGGCCACCTCGATCAAGCGAAGCGCTTCGTCGCGGCGCAAGCCAAGGATCCGATCGAGGTCGCCCAAGCCCAGGCGCGCTTCGCGAATGCGAAGTCGGCCTTCTCGACCGCGCAGAGCAACGAAGCGGTGGCCCTCGCGAACCTGCGCGGCGCGATCGGCTGGATGGACCCGAGCCGTGCACCCGCGGTCGATCCGCAGTGGCCGACCCCGGCTGACGAGCAGCCACCGGATCTCGCGAGCCTCGCC
>JANXOP010000227.1 GCA_025357755.1 Kofleriaceae bacterium
CGATCGCCGGCGGCCGGGACAGAGCCGGCTCACGACCCAGCGCCAGGAGGCCGATCAAGTCGAGATCCTGTCGGGCGTCGTCGATGGCGTGTCGCTCGGCACGCCGATCGCGATGCTGATCCGCAACGCCGATGCGCGCAGCAAGGACTACGTGCACGTCGCGCAGGCGTATCGCCCGAGCCACGCCGACTTCACGTACGAAGCCAAGTACGGCATTCGCGCGATCGCCGGCGGCGGTCGTGCGAGCGCACGCGAGACCGCCGCGCGTGTCGCCGGTGGTGCGATCGCGCAGCAACTGCTCGCTCGGGCCGGCGTCACGATCGTCGCGTGGGTCGACGAGGTCGGCGGACTCGAATCGAACGTCGACGCGTCCGCGATCACCCGCGCCGACGTCGACGTCAACGATCTGCGATGCCCGGATCTGATCGCCGCGCCGATCCTGATCGCGCGCGTCGAGGCTGCGCGCAAGGCCGGCGATTCCGTCGGCGGCGTGATTCGCGCGATCGCGCGCGGCGTGCCCGCGGGCTGGGGCGAGCCGGTGTTCGACAAGCTCGAGGCGGATCTCGCGAAGGCGATGTTCTCGCTCCCTGCGGTCAAGGGCGTCGAGAACGGCAGTGGGTTTGCCGGCACGCGGCTACCCGGCAGCGCGCACAACGATCCGTTCGTGCGTCGCGCCGACGGCAGCATCGGCACGGCGACGAACTACTCTGGCGGCATCCAGGGTGGGATCTCGAACGGCGAACCGATCACGCTGCGGATCGCGTTCAAGCCGACCGCGACGATCATGCGCGCGCAAGCGAGCGTCGATGCAGAGGGCAATGCGGCGACGCTCGAACCGAAAGGTCGTCACGACCCGTGCGTGCTACCTCGCGCGGTGCCGATCGTCGAAGCGATGTTCGCGCTCGTGCTCGCCGACCACATGCTGCGCCAGAAGGCGATCGGTTAGAGCGCTTGGCTAGAGCGCTTGGCTAGAGCGCTTCGCGCGGACGCACTTGCCAGCGCAGGTCTCGAGCTCCCAGCCATGGCGGTTGCAGACGAGCAGCTCGCCGGCGACGAAGCCATCGCTGATCCGGCCGCCATCGTGTGGGCACTCGTCGGCCACGATCACGATCCTGCCGCTCTCGAGCCGGGCGACCGCCACTGCACGCGCACCGTCCCGAGCCGCGACGACACGACCGACGGGAACATCGATCGTGATATCGAGGTCGACGAGCTGCGGCACCCCGTCATCGGGGTCGTAACCGAGCTCGTCGAGCAGCTGTGCGTGGAGGGCTCCCACGCGGCCTACGCTACGGGGCGGGTCTGACACCCGGCTGGGCACCTATGTAGGCGGCTTGGCCCGAAAAAGTCGGTTTATCCGGAGAGTTGCCCGTCGCGCCCAGGCCGTTTACCTTCAACCGATCCCGTGGCAGCCGTCCTGGTCCACATCGATCTCGACGGCGACCGGCCGGATGCGTCTTCACTGACCGCACTGGCCGCGGGTAGGCATATCGCTTCGAACTGGGGCGCGACGTTGTACGCGACCGTGCTCGTGCACGATCCCGCGCACGTCAATCCGAGTCGCGCGATCGAATCGCCGATGCCCAAAGCGGTCCCGCTCGGTCCGATCGAGAAGGCGCTCAGCCAGGGGGGCGCCGACAAGATCATCGTGGCGCTCACGCGCGATCCGGTCGCGCCCCTGTGGGCGGCGGTCGGGCACGCGTGGCAAGGCGTCGTCGATCGCGTGCGTCCTCGCCTGGTGTTGTTCGGTGCCGATGCGCCGAGCGCCGCGGAGCTCGGTCCTCGCACCGCGGCCCGCACCGGCGGTCGGTTGTTACTCCGCGCGCGCGCGACCGGAATCGACGAGGTCCAGCTGCGCGATCGCGACGGTGGCTATGCGCGCGCGAGCGACGGCGGTGCATCGGTCGCGCTGATCGGGCGCGCCGATCGCCCTGCACCTGCCACCGAGCCGAGCGCGATCGATGTCGTCGTGCTCGCGATGCCCGGCACGCGCGATGCGCGGATCGAGCTCGTCAGCTCCGGCCCTGCCGAGATCGTACAAACCACGAGCACACTGATCGCGCTCGGCGATGATGTCGCCGAGGATCGCGACGTCGCGACGAGCGCGAAGCGCCTCGCCGCGCTGATGAACGGTCACGTCGTCGGTGGTGCGGCGGCGGCGAAGGCGGGCGCCGTGACGACCAAGGCCGTCGTCGATCGCACGATCGGCCTGGCACCGGAGCTGTGCATCACGGTCGGTGCCATCCAGATCGATGTCGCGGGCGCGACCAGCGTGGTGAAGATCGCGGCGACCGGACCAAATCGGATCACCACCGTGGACGGCGCGCTCGCCGGGGTTGCGAGCGCGGCGCTCGCGGAGCTCGTGAAGAAGCTGGAGACCGCGTGAGCGACAAGATCGCGCTCTGGCTCGGCAGCTCTGCGCCCGCTCGCTCGGTGCGCTGGCTCGATGGAGCGCTACAAGCCGCGGCAGCGTTCGAGGGGCGCTGCACCGTGATCGCCGCGGGCGATCAACACTGGCTCGATCTCGCTGCGGACCGCGCCGCGCGTGCGAGCCTGCCGAGTGCAGGCGTGCGCACGGAGCTCCAGCTCGACTATCTCGGTTGGGCCCAGATCGCCACCGCGCTCGCCCGCGAGGTCGGCGCGACCACCGTCTTCGTCGAAGAAGCGAGCCGCGCCGAGCGCTGGGTCGAGGTCGCGGCGATCGCCGAGCTGCTCGATGCGGCGCAGCTAGGCCACGTGATCGCCCTCGCACCCGATGGTGCCACGATCACCGCGACACGCGTCCTCGGGCGTACGCGCCAGACCCTCCGGATCAAAGGTCCCGCCGTGATCGGCGTGCGGATCGCGGGCGCCCCCGTCGACGATTATCCGACGCCGATGCCGACCTCGCAGATGAAGAAGCACGAGCTCGCCGCGATCGGCCTCGATCCCGTCGTGCTCGGCCATCGCGCGATGCCACCGCGCACCGGGCTCGAGCCGCGCAAGACCGTCGAGCGGATCGCGGAGCACCTCGTCGTTCATCTCGCTGCACACCTCGTTGCGCGTGAGGACCGCTAGTGGCGCAGGCGCGCACCGCTGCGGCCCCCGTTGTCATGAGAGTGCAAGTCGTCGCTCCTGCTCCGCTCGGCGCGACCGCGGTCGCTGCGTTGCGCGCACGCGGCCTCGACGCGCGGAGCTCGAGCGAGCTCGACGACACCTCTCCGGATCTCGTCGCCCTCGCGCTCGAAGCTCCGCTCGGTGCCGCTGGCGCCGTCGAGCTCGCCGCCGCATGTGCTCGCGCGGCCGCACAGGGTCGGATGATGTGCATTCTCACGCCACCACCGCGCGGCACCGGGCGCACCGCGATCGAGCGCGCCGCGGCCCTCGCCATGTTGCGAAGCAATGGCGCCGTGCTCAGCAGCGATGTCGACACCTGGCTCGAAGCCGTCGTCGCACTCGTGTGCTTCGGGGTGCCGCGCGGTCCGCGCGTTGCCGTGATCGCGCCGGCAGGCTCTTGGCTCGAAGCACAGACGCTCTCGCTCGTCGGTGAGGCAGATGCGATCGGTGCTCGCGCGCCCGTGCTCACAGGCGAGCATCACGCGAAGGGCGAACCGGCCGATGTCGTGCTGTTCGATCCGCAACTCACGCCCGCGCCCGCGCAACTTCCCGGCCACGCCCTCGCCATGCACGTCACGGCGCGCGGCGAGCTTGCACCAGGCCAACCCGTCCTTCATGGCATGCGCGCCGCGCTCGCCGCGATCGAGATCCTCGGCCGCGCCGCCGAGCGCATTGCGGCCGGGGTTGGTCCCGCCACCGATGCCGGCGCTGGTCTCGAGCTCGACCACACCACGATGAAGAAGCGGTTCGCGAAGCTCTCCGGCTTCGAACGCGTCGGCGATCACGAGACCAAGGGTCTTCTGCGCGCGTACGGTGTCGCGATCACTCGCCAAGCTGTCGCGACCACACCGTCCGCCGCAGTCATCAAGGCGCATGACGTCGGGTATCCCGTCGAGCTCAAGCCGTGGGGTCACCACATCGCGACGGAGCCCGACGGCTGTCCGATCGAGCGCGACGTCACGAGCGATGCGCGCGTCCGTAAGGGTTTTTCCGCCGTGCTCGCGGCTGCCGGCAGGGAGCTTGTCGAGGACAACGGTGCGGTGATCGTGCGCGAGGTGCCACCGCTCGGTCGCGACATGTCGGCTCGACTGGTCCACCTCGGCGCGCTCTGCTGGACCGTCGTACTCGAGGTCAACGGCCACCTCATCGCCGCCCCTGCACCGTTGCGTCCGATCGATGCGCTCGTCCTCGCGAGTGCCGTCATCGCGTCGCGTGCCGGCGATGCCGAGCCCGATCGTACGGGTCTCGCGATGGTGCTGCGTCGCGCCTCGCACCTCGTCGTCGATCTCGACACCAAGCTCGAGCGGCTCGAATTACCCCGCATCGTCGTCGGTGGGCGTGGATCGCGTACGGTCGTCGTCGATGCGTGGTGCGCGCTGCCTGCCACCCGCTAGTCAGAGCTCGTCACTCATCCCTTCGCCAACACGAGCAGCTGGTCGCGCGTGTTGAGCGACGGATCGCGGAGGACACGGTCGAGCAGCGATGTCAGCAACTCTCCGAGGGCACGCCCGGCCGGAAATCCTGCCTGCATCAAGTCGTTGCCGGTGATCGCGAGCTCCCTGAGGACGAGCGGATCGCCGAGCACCGGGTGGGCCCGCGGATCGAGCTTGGCGAGCTCGTTGGCATACGCACGCCCGATGCTACCGACCGCGCGGCGCAGACTGTAGCCATCCGTGGCGGCGCTCACCGCGTGGATTCCGGCCACGAGTGCCGCGGCTTGATCGGCCTCGGCATTCGAGAACTTCAGGGCCTTGAGCGTTTCGTTGACCCGCTTGCGATCGGCGACCGGCGCGAACAGCGCGGCGAGCCGCACGCTCGGATCGACGCGATCCGGCGCTTCGAGATCGAGCGAGAGGCCCGGCAAGATCGTCTCGAGGATCCCCGTGCGTTGCGCGAGCACCAGACCGAGCGAGGGTTTCGGCGCCGCGAGCAACTTGCGAAGCTCGTCGGAGACACGCTCGCGCGAGACCTTCGCGAGCGAGGGCAGCGCCGGGCGAATACCGGCCTCGGTCTCGGGCTCGAGCGCGAACTCGAGCTGAGCCGCGAACCGCACCGCCCGCATCACGCGCAGCCCATCCTCGGTGAACCGGTCGACCGCGACGCCGACGGCACGCAACACGCCCGCATGCAGATCGGCGACGCCGCCGAAAGGATCGAAGATCTGCTCCTTCGCGACATCGTACGCGATCGCGTTGACCGTCAGATCGCGGCGCGCGAGATCTTCCTGGAGCGGCACGCCGAACACCACCGAATCGGGGCGCCGTGCGTCGGTGTACGCGCCCTCGCCGCGATAGGTCGTGACCTCGATGTGGCTCTCGACGCCCCTGCCCGTCACGATCGTCACAGTGCCGTGCTGGAGCCCGGTCGGGATGGTGTGGCGGAACAACTTCACGATCTCGTCGGGATGAGCGCTCGTCGCGAGATCCCAATCGCCGGGTTCGGCACCGCGCAGCACGTCGCGCACCGCACCGCCGACCGCGACCGCTTGAAACCCGGACTCCGCGAGCTTGTCGCAGACATCGATGACGTTCGCGGGCACCGCCGCGGCGAGCCGCGCTAGATCCGCACTCGAGGCAGGCACGGTTACTCCGTCTGCGCCGCGCCGCGGAGGCGCGCGAAGATATCGTGCGAGCGGCTGCGCAGCTTCGCGGCTTCCTCGGCTTTGCCGGCGCGCTCCTTGATCCCGGCGAGGCCCGTGTAGGCGCGCGCGAGCTCGACCTCGTGCTTGACCGCCGCGAGGATATCGATCGCGCGCCGGAAATCGTCCTCGGCCTGAAGCTCGTGGCCGAGCGCGACCGCGACCTCGGCCTTCACGCGATAGCCGCACCCGATGTGCACGCGCAGCCCGACCGATTGGCTGACCGCGACGGCCGCGTGTGCCTCGACATCGGCCGCCTCGAGGTTGCCGAGCTGCAATTGAACCTGCGCGAGCCGCTGATGCGTGACCGCGAGTGCGACGCGATCACCGAGGTTCTGCGCGAGGTTCTTCGCATCGGACAGATCCTTGACGGCCTCGCCGCCGCGGCCCATCGCGCCTTTGACCTCGCCCGACCGCGACAGCACGTCCGCGAGCGCGAGCTTGTCGCCGATCTCCATCGCGATCGCGCGCGCTTCGCCGAGCAACTCGAGCGCCGCTTCGTGATTGCCGTCCTCGGCGTGTACGCCACCGAGATCGCACAGCGATTGGACGATCCCGACGAGGTCGCTGATATCGCGACGCAGGTCGAGCGCCTCGCGGAACTGCGCGATCGCGGCCTTGAAGTTACCGCTGTCGTGATGGACCCGACCGATGTTCGCGAGCGACAACGCGATCGAGCGGCGATCACCGAGCGCGCGCCGGATCGTGAGCGCCTGACGGTGAAAATCGAGCGCCTGGCTATAGCCGCCACGCAGCCAGTGCACGCGGCCCATGTCGTCGAGAGTCGAAGCGATGCCGCGATCGTCGCGCGAGCGTTCGAAGAGCTCGTGGGCCCGGCGCAGGTGCTCCATCGCCAGGTCGTACTTGCCCATTCGACGAAGCCCACGCGCGATCCGGCTGTAGGCGGCGCCCGCCTTGTTGAGGTTGTCGTAGCGCCACGAGAGCCCCAGCATCTCGACGAACAGCTCGTGCGCTTCGTCGGACTTGCCCGATTGCTCGAGGACATCACCGAGGTTGTGGAGCGCGTCCATCCGCGCCGGCGCATCCGCTTCGCCGAGCATCGCGAGGCCTTTTTCGTACAGGCCACGTGCTTCCTCGGGCGAGTAGCGTGAGCGCGCGCGATCCGCACCCTGGAGGTAGCAGCGCGCGGCGCGCCGCTTGTCGCCGCCTCGTTCGTACAGCGTCGCCAGGAACTCGAGCTGCTCGTCGCGCAGCGTCGAGAGCTTGGCCTCGAGCCACTGCGCCGCGGTGAGGTAGTAGCGCGACAGCTTGCCGGGCTCGGTCGAACGCGAGATCAACTCGCGCTCGAGGTTGTGCTTGAACACGACCTCGACGTCGCCTGCGATACTCGAATCCTCGGGATCGAGTGGTAGCAAGTAGTCGCGCTCGGCAAGGATCGAGACGAGGTCGCTCGAGCGACGCCGCACATCCTCGCCTTCTCCCCACTCGAGCTCGAGCGGCCCGGGCGGAAACTCCGCCACGGCCTGTTCGAGCCGCGACAGAGAGATCACCGCGGAGACCCAGAACACGTTGCCGAACACGGCGGCCTTCTCGAGCAGGTCGCGCTCTTCTGGCTCGAGCGCCGCGATGCGCGCCTCGATCGCTTCTTCGATCGTGATCGGCAGCTCGGTATCCGCGGCCTTGTCGGGGTCGATCGACCACACGGGCTCCGACGCATCGCCCTGCGGCAGCACGGTGATCGTGCCGTTATCCATGAACAGCCGTACGAGCTGCTCCATGAACGCTGGGTTGCCGCCGGTCATCTCGACGGCGGTCTGCGCGGTGTCCTCGGGAATGTCTTTGCAGCGCGAGAGCAGATTCTTGAACATCTGCTCGGCGTCATCGGGATCGAGGTTGCGCAGATCGATCCGCGTGTGATCGGCGACGCCTTCGCCCCACGTCCCGCTCTGGACCAACATCTCCGGTCGCGCGACCGCGATCAGCACCGTCGGCGAGCCCGAAAGATTCGCCGCGAGATCGCCGATCATCGCGAGCGTGTCGCCATCGGCCCACTGCAGATCATCGAGCACGATCACCAACGGGTGCTGCGTCGCATCGAGCTCGACGAACCGGCGCAGCGCGGTGCGTGCGAGCTCGGCGTGCTGCCTCGCCGATTCGGCGACCGCCTTGAGGAACGGAGTTGGCGGGAACTCGATCCCGACCAGCGCGCCGAGGAAGTAGAGGATCTCGCCTACCTGATCCGACGCCATCACGGTGCGCACTTCGTGGGTGAAGCGCAGCCGCGACGTATCGTCGGGGTTCGGGGTGAGCTCGAACCGATCGCGGAGGAAGGACGCGATCGCCGCGAGCCGGACGGGCTTACCGAGGCTGTCACGCTCGGCCGTGCCGTGGATCACGCGACATTTTCGATCGGCGTCGGGCGGCTGGTCAGCCGGGCCCCGCACCTCCACGATCATCTCGTTGATGAGGCGGGTCTTGCCCGTGCCCTGATTGCCGATGATGGTAACGAGCTGCGGCGATTGGAAATCGATCGCCCGCGTGACGACCTCGCGCAATTGAGCGAGCGCGTCGGCCCGCCCCACGAGTGCAGACCGGACCGCGCGTGGCGGTTCGGGCTCCGTGTCGATGCGCACGAGACTGCGCGGACGTGAGGGAATCGGTGGGGGTCCCACCTTCACCACGCCGGTGCCCTTGAACGGCGTAGCGGTCGACGTGGGCCGGCGGGAGCCCGGAGGAGGCTGTGTCGACACCAGCGATGAGGTTATCAGATCGGCGTTAGCGAGACATCCGATGCACCACCGGTGTATCGTTCACTCACGGATGGGACACCGCTGGGCAACTGCTGCCTTCTGTGCGCTCGCGTTGCTGGCGGGCTGCCCGACTGTCGATCTGGGCGACACGCCGTCCGATATCGGCGCGTGCAATCCGACAAAGGGGATCGACTACTTCATCTCGAATATCGAGCCGAAGTACCTCAAGATCGACGACGCCACGACGGGCTGCGCGCGCAACAGCAGCTGCCACGACCAGGCACACGGCCTCGCACTGTCCCGCGTCGTCGGCGACGACATGATCAACTATCGGGTCTCGCAGGGCTACCTCAACTGCGGCCAGCCGATGGCAAGCCAGATGCTGACCCGCCCGCTCGCCGGGATCGACGGCCACGGCGGTGGCGATCAGTTCCAGCCCGGTAGCCCTGAAGAAGCGACGTTCCTGGCGTGGTTCCAGTGATCAAGCTGATCGTCGTCGCCGCGGTGCTCGGCTCGACCACGATCGCGAGTGCCGAGGCCTACCTCCGCGTGATCGCACAGAAAGCCCCGGTCCACTCCGGTCCCGGCAACAGCTATCGCGAGGTCGCGACCGCGACGCGCAACCAAGTCTACGAGGTCATCGAGCGCGGCACGAACGGCTACTGGTTCAAGATCGAGCTCGACGACGGCACGACCGGCTGGATCGTCGGCGACGTCGTCTATCCCTTCGAGGTCGGCGAGGAAGAACCGCCTGGCGTGTTCACGCGCATGGGCCGCGCGATCAAGAGCGCGATCCTCGGACCGTCGCCGGTCCCCTACGCGAACGTCGGCCTGTCGTTCTCCTCGGGCACGCTCCAAGGGGAAGGCGTCTTCATCCTGCGCCCGTCGTGGATCATCGATCCGTACTGGGCGCTCGAGGGCTTCGCTGGCTTGTCGCCACGCAGCGAGAAGGACATCTACCTCGGTGGCCTCGCGTTCGTCCTCCGCCTCGCGCCCGGTGCCGTGATCGGTCCCTACGCGAGCGTCGGACTCGGCATCGCACACATCGCACCCAAGGCTGACAACTTCGTCGACGCCCGCGAAAACCTCATGGCGCTCGGCGCCGGTGGAGGGCTCGAGATCACGATGAAGAAGCAGATCACGTTACGGCTCGACATACGCAACTGGGCACTGTTCAACCAGAACCACGCTAACGACGGACAGGAGTACACCGGTGGCCTCGCGATCTTCTTTTAAAATCTTGGCTGTACTGGTCGTCATCGCTGCCACGGCCTGCGGTCGAACTGCGGTGCGTGCGTCGGAAAAAGAATTCCTCGCAGACCAGGTCATGGTCTTCGATAACGATCCGCACGCGACCGAATCCGATGACCACGTCATGACGAACCGCGAGGGTGCCGCGGGTGGCCACGGCGCCGGCGGCGGAGGCTGTGGTTGCAACTGAGGCGTACAGCTCGCGGTAGGTACATCGCGCTCGCGCTGCTGGTCGGGTCCACACATGCAGCTCTCGCCGACGACAGCGCCGAAATCTCGACCTCGATCTTCGAGGAGCGACGCGCGGGCGACAAGGGTGGCCTGACGGTCATCCATCCGCAGGCCTCGGTCGGTACGGATATCGGCAGCCACGTCACGATGGACGCCTCGTACTCGGCCGATGCGGTCACGGGTGCGACCGCCACGACCTATCAAGTCGATGCGGTCTCGGCCGCGACGACGTTCTACGACCTTCGCCAGGAAGGCTCGCTGTCGTTCGGCTTCAAAGGGCGGCGCTCGTCGATCGTCTTCAACGGTACGTTCGGCACCGAGCGTGACTATCTGTCGCGTAGCGTCGGTGGCGTGGCCACGATCGACCTGCCGGGTCGCAACACGACGGTCGCCCTCGCCTACAGCCATAGCTTCGACGCGGTCTGCGACAAGGATAACGGCGACCGCATGCCGCTCGAGCGCACGGCGCTTACCGGTGCCGATGCGTGCAACAAGAAGGACCTCATCCTCACGAAGGATCTGCCGGGCACCACCGTCTGGAAGGACCTCGCGATCGATACCGCGCAGTTCACATTGACCCAGAACCTGTCGCCGACGGCGAACATCCAGGTCGCGGCCTACGGTCAGGTCCTCGAGGGGTTCCAATCGAACCCGTATCGCCGCGTGAAGGTCGGTGGCAACTCGCCGCAGGAGCACATCCCCGATACCCGCGCGCGCTGGTCGCTGACCGCGCGCGTGAACAAGTTCCTGCCGAAGCTCCACTCAGCCGTGCACTTCGGCGTCCGATTCTACGACGACACCTGGCGCGTCATCGGCGGTGATGCCGAGCTCGGCTACTCGCAGTACATCGGCAACAGCTTGCTGCTCGCGCTGCACGCGCGCGTCTATCAGCAGACCGCCGCGAAGTTCTTCAAGGACGCGTTCTTCTACGAAACCGAATCGACCGCCGGCGAGTACTACACCGGTGATCGCGAGCTCTCACCCGTACGCAACGCGCTGATCGGCGGCAAGCTCACCGTGATCACGATCGGCGGCGACAAGCCGGTCTGGGGCCTGTTCGACAAGCTCGACTTCAACATCAAGGGCGACCTCCTGATCCTCGATCAGCTGCCGGCGGACTCCAGCCTCGATAACCCGATGGGCATCGCCAAGCAGTTCCTGTACGGCACCGGCCTCCTCGACGCGGTGATCTTTCAGCTCGGCCTGCTCGGCACTTACTGAAGTTCCCGAAAGTCCGGTCTTTGGACGATGCGGGGTATACTCGGCGGGCATGTATCGCTACGGGGATGGCACTCCCTTTCCGCTCGACGAGAACTTCATCGAGACCCTGACGTCCGCGGTGGAGTCGTGCACGAACGCCTTCATGCCCTTGACGGAGCTCGACGAGCGACGCCAGCGATCGAAGGCCGCGCGCATCGAAGCTGACGCCGAGCTCTCGCGGCTCGCCGAGCTCGAGCAGGTCCTCAACGCGTCGCTCGCGCCGTTCCTGGTCCCCGACAAGAAGGCCGGCCAGGCGGTCCAGGTCGCACAGAAGACCCAGCTCGCCGGCAAGCAAGCCGCGCAGGCATCGCGCGTACAGATCGAGAGCCGGGTCTCCGCGCTGGTCGGTCAGGCGAGCGCCGGGACCGCCTCGGATGCGGTGCTCCAGGCACTGCGCCCGTTCTTCGATCACCAACAGCTGCCGAGCGCGAAGTGGACGATGAAATGGGACGTCCGCGCGGGCGAGCCGATCGCCGAGGCGGTCATGGCGGCGGGTCGGTTGACCGCGCAGTTCCGGCTCGCCGTCGAACAGTTCCGGATGCCGATCCGAGTCGACACGCTCGCCGAAGCGGTGATCGTACACATGATGAAGAAGGGCCTGCTCGGCAAGGCGAAGCCCGCGCCCGTGGATCTCGGCAAGTACGTGATGGTCGCGTTCGAGCGCACCGCGAACGAGCACGTGATCACGCTGCGTGAAAAGCCCGATCGCCAGTCTCAGGGGCTGCGCTTCACGGTCGCCGAGCACACCGCGACGTGGCAATCGATCACGCTCACCGGCGAGAACGAGACCGAGCCGAACCCGCTCGATAGCGAGGACTTCGCCGGCATCCGTCGCCTCGGCGATGGCGCGCAGAACGCGCTCAAAGATCTCACGAGCAGCCGCTCGCTCAGCGACATCACGCTCGGTGGCCAGCCGCTCGCGCAGCTCCCCGAGCCGCGCGTCGTACCGATGGAGCTCCTGCATCAGCTCACGCCGCTCGCGCGCACGATTCGCGAGCGCAGCCGGATGTCGGGCGAGCTCGTGCTCAAGCGCGATGTCGCCGGCGGCAAGCGCGAGGAGCTGTTCGTCAATCGCGCCGTGCTCGCACAGCACTTCGTGAAGCTCCCCGATGGCTACCGCAAGCCATTCGAGGAGATGGGCATCGCCGGCGAAGATACGCAGCCCGCGATCCAGCTGCCGCAGAACCTCCGCCCGCCCGCGAAGACCACGCCGCCGCCGATCACGAATCCGGTCCCGGTCGCCGCGCCACCTGCGAAGCCGGCGCTCGAAGACCAGCCGACGATGTCGACCCACGTCATCATCGACGACGACGAGCTCAAGGAGTAGCAAGGAGTAGCAAGGGCTAGCAAGGGCTAGCACTCAGCTCGAACGTTCCGATTCGAGCGGGCTGCGTGTCGGCCCGGCCTACAGGCCATATCCGTGCTAGCGCTGAGCGAGATCGACGATGCCGTCGACGATCTGCTCGAGGATCACGCGCTCGGCGAGCTCGCGACCGAGCGTCTTGAGCTGTGGTCCCGTGAACTCGTGGGTCCGGCTGTCGAGGGTGATGTCGCCCTTGAGCGCGCGATCCGCGATTGCGAGCCGCTTGGTCGCGTTCGCGAGGGCCGCCGGCGAGTATGCGCGCGCTTGATTCGCGAGCCTGTCGACGACGAACGGCGGTACGCCGATGCGCTGGCCCCACGCGCCCTTCGGGATGTTGTCCTTCTTCATCACGTGGACGAGCGACAGTTGGCGGATGTGGCGCGCGAGCATCACGACCACGCCGACCGCGCTCTCGCGCTGATCGCACAGGGACGCGACCGCAGCGAGCGCACGTGGACGATCCGCAGAGCCGATCGCATCCGTGAGCTCGAACACCGAGCGCTCGCGGGTATCGGCAACGAGGTCGTCGACGTCGTCGGTGGTGACCGCGCGATTGCCGGCGTACAGGCCGAGTTGCTCGACGGTCAGCGCGAGCCGGGACAGATCACTGCCGACGGTATCGACGAGCCGCTGGACCGCCGCGCCGTCGATGTCGACCTTGCGAACCTTGGCCTCTTGCTTGACCCACGGCACGAGCTGACGCGGCGCTTCGAGCACGTGCAGCCAGCCCTTCTTGCTCGCGGTCGCGAAGGTCTTGAGCCGCTTATCGAGCTTGCTGGTGATCGCGACCAGCACGGTGCTCGGGTTCGGCTTCGCGAAGTACGCGAGCAGCGGCTCGGCCTCATCGGCGGGCATCAGGCCGAGGTCGCGCACGACGACCAGACGCCTCTGCGCCATCATCGGTAGCGTCTGTGCGAGCGCGACGATCTTGTTCCCGGTGGGCTTGCCCTCGACAACGTCGTAGTTGAAGCCACGAGTCTCGGGCGGCACGGCCGCATCGCGGATCGCGTGAAGGGCCCTCTCGATCAGGATCGCGTGCTCGGAGTGCAGGATGTAGACGGGATCCAGGCCTTTCTCGACTAGCTCGTGAGCTCCCGACATCGCGGCCAAGCTAGCATGCCCCCCTGATGACCGCGCCGTCCGTCCTCGTCACCGCCGATCGTGCGATCACCGGGGACGGCAGGGGCACCCGCGGACCGACCAGCGTGCTCGCCATCGACGGTGCGATCGTAGCGGTCGGCGATCCGCTCGAGGTCGCCGCCCTGCCCGCCGCGACCGGCGCCGAGCGCATCGACTGGAGCCGCCGAGCGCTCGTCCCGGGCACGGTCAACACCCACAACCACAGCTTCCAATCACTGCTCCGCGGCATCGGCGATGACCTGCCGTTCCTCGCGTGGCGCGACCGCGCGCTGTATCGCTACTCGCCGCGGCTCGGCGCCGAAGACATGGCGACCGCCGCGTTGTTCGCATTCGGCGAGATGCTGCTTCATGGCGTCACCACGGTCTGCGATTTTTACTATCTCAACGCGCAAGGCAACGACCACGCGTCGGCGACGATCGAAGCGGCGAAGCGGCTCGGCATGCGGATCGTGCTCGCGCGCTGCTTCTACGACTGGGACGGCGCGCCGGTCGCGTATCGCGAGACCGTGCCACAAGCGATCACGAACTATCAGGCGTTGCACACACGCTATCGCGACAAGGCTCGTCACCTCGTCACGATCCAACCCGCCCCCCACAGCCAGCACGGCGCTTCGGCCGCGATGATCGAAGCAGGCGCCGGCTGTGCCGCGGACGCCGGCGAGCCCTGGCACATCCACCTCGCCGAGGAGAAGTGGCAGGTCGAGCAATCGCTCGAGCGTACCGGCAAGCGGCCGATCCATGCGGTCGGCTCCCTCCAGGTCGATCTCGCGAGCATGATCGCCGTACACGGCTGCTGGTTCGACGAGAGCGAGCGCGCGATGCTCGCCGATCGCGGCGGATCGCTCGCCTATTGCCCGGGCTCCAACATGTTCCTCGGTGATGGCGTGACCGACCTCGTCGATCTCGTCGCGCGCGGCGTGCGGGTCGGGCTCGGCAGCGATGGCGGGTGTTCGAACAACCGGGTCAGCGTGTTCGACGAGATGCGCATGGCGGCGCTGCTCCAGAAGGTTCATCGCACCGATGGCCAGGCGATCGATGCCGAGACCTGCTTCGCGCTCGGGACCCGTACCGCGGGCGAAGTCCTGCGCCTGCCGGTCGGCAAGATCGCCCCGGGGTATCGCTGCGACCTGGTCGCCCTCGACCTCGACGATCCGTCGCTGTGGCCCGCCCAGGCCCTCGAAAAGAATGTGGTCTATGCGCTCTCGTCTCGCGCCATCACGGACGTCGTGGTAGATGGACAGCAGGTCGTCCAAGCGCGCCGTCTCTGCAATGTCCACCTCGACGAGATCCAAGCCCGCGTCGGCGAGCTCACCGCCGGGTGGGGACGAGACTGATGCCGGCCCGAGCGCGACAATCGAAGTCGAGCTCGAAGCGTCGCGGCAGCGCCTGATCAGCTGGACGATCTTTGGCATCGTATTCGGTGCGTTGATCGTGTGGCGGCTCGGAACGGTGGGCGTGTGGGCGGGCTGGGTGTTGATCGCGCTCGGCCTGTTCCGCGGCTATCAGCTCGCGCTCACGTTCATGTATCCGCCGGGTACGATCGTGGTGTCCGAGAAGCGCGTCGTGATTCCGCGCCGGATTCATCGCCCGAACCCGTTCGAGGTCGCGCCGAGCGCGGTCACCGCCGTGTACTTCCTGCGCCGCTCGGTGCCGCTCTATCACGCGGCCCCGGTGCTCGTGGTCGAGCTCGGTGAGCGCGCGATCTTGTTCCCGCGCGACTGGTTCGCGAGCGAAGCGGATCAGCGGCACGTGGTGCACGCGCTGCTCCAGCAGATGCCTTCCGCCGCCGGTCCGTCCGGACCGTCACTCGCCGGTCCTACTAAACCTTCGTGAGCTTCAAGACGACCTCGACGTGCGAGGTCTGCGGCATCATGTCGACTGGCCACGCGCGCTCGGTGCGATAGCCGCCCGCGACGAGCTTCTCGGCGTCGCGTGACAGGGTCGCTGGATCGCACGAGATGTAGACGATCGTCTTGGCCGCGATCTTGAGGATGCCCTCGATCGCTTCGGGCGCACCGGCGCGCGGTGGGTCGAGCACGAGCGCATCGAACGGTCCCTGGGTCGCGAACTTCTCGACCGCGCGATCTGCCGAAGCGACGTAGAAGTGCGGGGGTGGTTGCGGTGGTGGAGCTGCGTCCGTGGGCGTGACCTGCCAGCCCGCAGCGGTGAGGCCGCGCGTGAAGTTGCCGGCACCTGCGTAGAGCTCGAGCAGCTTGCCAGGACCGCGGCCGAGCGCCTTGCCGACGAGCCCGATCAGCTGTGCGTTGCCCGCGGCGCTCGCCTGCGCGAAGTCCCACGGGCTCCCGAACAGCCCGGGCTCGACCTCGACCACCGGGTTGCCCTGCGATCGGTCACCATCGATCACGCCGACGACGCCGGGTCGCTTCAGGAAGCCTGCAGCGCCTTTCCACGGCTTCTCGACGCCGACCGCGACGTGGCCCTGATGTCCGACGAGCAGTGCGACTTCGCCATCTGGAAGCGGAGCCTGCCGATGCGCCTCGGCCAACAAGGAGAGCACGGCGTCGAGCGCGGGCTCGAGCTGCGGGCACGCGCCCAGCGGCAGGATCTCGTGGGTCGCGCTGCGGTACATGCCGAGCTTGCGCTGATCGACATGAAACCGCGCGCGCCGCCGCCAGCCGAAGTCAGGTGCGGCCGCGAGGATCGGCGCGATGTTGGTGGTCACGCGGCGCAGCGCGGCCACGACGATCGCTTGCTTGGCCGCGAGCTGCGCGCTGCGCGAGACGTGCTGCCACTGGCAGCCGCCACAACCGGCGAGGAACGCCGCGCACGGGGGCGTCACGCGATCCGTCGACGGCGTCACGACCTCGATGAGCTCGCCACGCGCGAAGGACTTGGTCTGCTTGGTGAGCTGCACGCGTACCTGATCGCCAGGGGCACCGAGCGGTACGAACGTGACGCGGCCTTGCGCATCGCGCCCCACGGCATCGCCACCGGCAGCTAGAGAATCGATCGTGAACGTGAGCTCGCCAGCTGGAGTAGTCATCTGTATTCACTTCCTTCTACGACGGGCACGATCTGCGTGCCGCGCGGTGCATCGAGAACCCGATCGGCGCGGCCATCGCGCACCGCGATCTCGATCGTGCGTGCGGAGCCAACATACGCGAGAAGCTCGTTCGGACTCACGCTCTCGTACGTCTTCAGGATCGACAAGCGGCGCCCCGCGATCGAGACCGCCCCACCGGCCTCTTCGGCGGGCAGATCGGTGACGAGGTTGCCGTAGTGATCGATGTGGAC
>JANXOP010000238.1 GCA_025357755.1 Kofleriaceae bacterium
GAGGGTCGGCCGGCAGGCCGAGGTGCTCCAAGATCGCGCGGGTCGCGTCGCCCTCGGGCAAGATTGCGAGGATCCGCATCGCACCGCCGCACGCGGTTTCGGGTCTGGCTCTATCAGGCATAGGCTGGCTGGCTGGCAACCTATCTGGCGTGATCGCGCACCAATCGCGATGCGCTGGTTCGTGTGGTTCGTGATCGGATGTGCTGGGACGCGGACCACGGCGGTGACCCGCGTGATGGTGGGTGGAGAGCTGGCGACGGACCAGCGCTCGGAGCCTGCGCCTGCATGCACGGCATCGCGCCGGATCGTCGTGGTGGATGCGAACGGCGCATCGATCCCAGATGCTCGATCCAGTGTCGTCCGTTGACGCTCGGACCGGCCGACCAGCAACGACACTCGTCGAGCACCCGACGTTTGGCCGCGCCCAGGTCGTCTCACATGGCGATACGAAGGTCGCGATTCGGTCCACGTACGCGCACGCGGCCACGACGCAGAGCGGAAGCATTCTCGCGATCGACATCGCGCGATCATGGGCGACGCGCGCGGCCGCGCCAGCCGACGCCACCGGGCCTTACACGATCCTACAGCGCGGCGCGTTTGCGCTAGCTAGGGTGAGCGATGGTGATGGTGCGACGCCCCGAGCGGTGGGCCGCGTGAGAGTGCCCCGACTGACGGCGGCCCTCGCGATCGATCCGGAGAATCCGCGCGCCGGCCTCCTCGCGCTCGTGCTCCGCGTGAGCGCGATCCTCGGCGGTGCGGTCTATGTCCCCAGCGTCGTGTTCGCGCTCGGGCAACGCCTCTACAGCGTGGTCGCGATCGCCACCATCGCGATCGCCGCGGTGATCGCGTTGTGGCGCGCGCCGCGGCTGCCGTTTCGCACCCGCGCGGTCGGCTTCTGCCTGATCGTCTACGCCCTCGCCGTCGGACTCCTGGTCACCGTCGGGTCGATCAGCCAGATCTACCTGTTCGCATTCTCGGTGTTCGCAGTCCTGCTCCTCGGGCGCCGCGCAACCGCGCGCGACGGCCGCACGATCCGCTGCGAGTGGCACAACACGCCGCTGTTCGACGAGCACGGCGCGTTCACCGGCATCCTCTCGCTCGCGCAGGACGTCAGCGATCGCACGCACCTCGAGAGGCGCAGCTGCGGCAGGCCCAGAAGGAGGCCGACCTCGCGATCGCCCGGTGGCGCGCGCGTCAAGGTCGCCGGCGCGATGGGCCCCGGCCAGATGAGCGGGGCGACCGCGACGTTCCTCGCCGAGGCGACGACCGATGACAACGGCACCGCCGTGCTCGACGTCCTCGATATGCGCGTCGAGCTACTCGCGGAGACGGGTTGGCGGCGACACGACGTCGTCGCCGACCCGAAGCTTCCCGGGGACGACGACCGCGGCGTACACACCGACGTGGAGCTTCGCATGCTGCGCGACGAACCGCAGGATGGAGGGATCGGCGGGGAGCTCGCTCTGGGCCATGCCGATCATCGCGCAGCGCTCGGTCGGGGCAGTGATCCGCAGCTGCACCTCGCCGATCTGCAAGGTTTCGCCGATCCAGGCCTGCTCGATCGGGACGTCGGAGGCTGTGTCGACCACCAGGTTCGGCCTGAACCGTCGCTCGTCGAGCCCTGCGCCTGGGAGCTCGTGGCGCAGCCAGGCGAGCGAGCCCGAGGAGAGCAGGTGCACCGGCCCCGCATCGAGGTGCGGCGTGCAGCCCTCGCGCGCGAGCAGTACCTGCCGATCGAGCACCGCGGAGAGCGCCGCATGAATGCCAGGATCGAAGCCGCTCATCACGCGGCCGTCGGGAAAGGTGACCTCGGGTCCGTCGTCCCGGTGCACGGAGCGAAACCGAAATAGCCCATCGATGTGCCGGAACCGCCGCGTCGTCTTCCCGCTCCCGAGCTTCCCATCGAGGTCGCGAACCGCGAACAGCCGATCGCCCAGGGCGCCCCGTGCATCGACCTGGAGCAGGTCGCACGTCTCGCCGAGCATCGACTTGACGGGATACCTCCAGAGCCTTGCGACCGTACCGAGGATGGCCATGCCCCGTCTGTAGCCGAAGATCGCCGCGCGTGGAGAGGGCGGATCCAACAACCGTCGGTGTCCACCCGCGGACGTACGCACTCATCACGACGACCGGCGCGTCGCTCGACGCCAAGAAGCTGACGAGGATAGGCCGGTCAGACTCGCAGTCGGCACCGTGGCGGCGGTGGCGCGGCGCGGAAATTCAGGGGCCAAAGTCGAGAGCTCGGAGACAGGGTCATCGGGCGAAGGTCAGGCCGATGTGTTCGACGATCTGTGAGGTGACCCTGGGTTCAGTGATGAACGCGAGCATCGGCTCGAGGTCAGTGCGCTCACGCCCGAGGACACGACCGAGTACCTCCGCCTGCGCATGGAGTGTGCCGGCTGCACGCGCGAGGTCTTCCCCTCCGACGCCACCGTGGTCCTCCACGAGGCCACCCTCGGCGCCATGCGTGACCTCGATCGCCTCGCCGCCACGGCCCTCCGCGAGACCGCGCGCAAGAAGGGCCCGCTACCGGAGCCCGAGCAGCTGCTTGGCGTCGGCGGGAAAGTCGGCGAGCTTGAACAAGCCCTTCTTCGCCGCGTAGTCGTAGCCGATCGCCAGCGGCGGCTGCTTGCCGTTGCGGACGTACTCGATCAGCACCTGGTCCTTGCTGTACAGCTGAAACGCGCGAGTCTCGTCGGGCTTGTAGTACATCCCGATCCGCGAGCGCGCGGCGGCGAGCGCTGCCTCCTGATCGCTGGGATGGCTGAGCAGCGACACCTCGGCAGCATCGAGACCCTCGATCAGAGCGGCGAGCGCACGGTTGTCCTTGATGCAGGCGCCGCGCTCGCGGGTCCGTGCTTCGCAGCGAGCCTGGTCTCGGAACGCCGTGACCGTCCGATACTCCAGCCGCGTCCACGTGCTGAACGGCACCGCGTCTTTGCGGTGGTGCGAGGCCCACGCGCCGAGCGCGCCACAAGCGAGGATGATCGCGAGCAAGCCGTACAACGTCCGGGTCTGACCACGCAGCCGGAGCATGATCAAGGTGGTGACGATCGGCATGACCAGCGCGAACATCACGAGCAACTGGAGGATGAAGCCAGTGAACATCGAACCGAGGAACAGCCCGAACCCGAGCTCGGGTTGCCAGTGGCGGTAGTAGTCGAGCGCCCCGCCGGCCACGATCACGACGAGCGCGATCGCGTTGACCTTGCGGTACAGCGTGAACTCGCGGCGCGGGACCTTCATCGCGAGGATCACGGGCAAGAGCACGGGGTAGAAGATGTAGTAGACGAGCGGCTTTGGCGGATGCTCGCGATAGAACTCGCCGAGCCGCGCCATGCCACCGAGCACGCGGCCGAGCACCGGGACGCGGTCGACGGCAGCATGCCAGCGATCGCCGCCGATCAACGCGACGACCGTCGCGATGCCAGCGCCGACGAGCGTACCGGTTAGCGGGAACACCGAAGCGAGCAACGTCAGCAGCGCCGGCGCGGCGACGAGATAGATGAATCGCAAGACGAGATCGACCGTGCGCCACACGCCAATCAGGATTGCACGGAGTAAACTGAGCCATGGCGTCGTCGGCCGTTTTTCGTTGTATCGCCGGTTGCTCGTGGAGTTTTCCGCTCGAGCAAGTGATCTATCGCTGCCCCACCTGCGCTGGCCTGCTCGAGGTGGTGCACGACTGCGCGAGCCTTCTGCGAGCGAGTGCGAGCGAGACCTTCTCGATCTCCTGGCGCGAGGTTGCATTCGGCGCCTCGGCCGGATCGAGCGAAGTGACCGCACGGCCGAGCGCGGGCCCATTGACCTTGACGAACGCGAGGCCGAGGCGCGCCGCGACGTAC
>JANXOP010000283.1 GCA_025357755.1 Kofleriaceae bacterium
CGAGGCAGGCGATCTCTGCCGAGACCGGCGGCTTCGTCGACGACAGCGATCTGATCGAGGCCCTGTGCGCCGCGTACTTCGCCGGCGGCGAGGCGGATCAGGGTCGTGCGCGGCACCAGCTGATGATCACGATCTGCGAGCAATGCAACCAGGGCCCCCGGCGTGGGTGCAGCGGTTCCTGCCACAACCTGGCGAGAAGCTGCACGAGTACCGCGATCGCATGTTGCCGATCGCCTTGATCGCGGTCGCGCCACAGCGCGCACGGGTCGCGCGCATGCGCGATCAGCTCGATGACGACCAACGTACGGCGCTCGATGCCGCGGTCGATGAAACGGCCTTGGCGATCGAAGCGCGGATCACCTCGGCAGTGATCGCAGGAGAATTTCAGACCGTGAAGCCGATGACTGGCGTCACGATGGCGCGCGACTTGCTCGAGCTCGTCGACAAGGGAAACACGCGGTTCGCCTCGACCCTGTCAGCCGAGCAGGCGAAGCACTTCGATTTCGCGGACTACCTCGTGTTCTCGACGAAGTGGGAAGACGCGCTGAACTCGCAACACTAGTTAACGGTCAGTTTCATTTTCCGACCGTGTCCGACACTTGCTCCCGTGATGTCCGCAGTGCATCGTCATCGCGATGCCGACCACAATCATCGAAATTGCGACCAAGGATGGTCCGTGCAAGACCGAGGTCTGCACGCCTGACGGAGCTGGGCCGTGGCCCGTCGTGATCGAATTCTACGATGCCGGTGGGTTGCGCCCCGCGCAGACCAAGATCGGCGAGCGCATCGCGAAGATGGGCTACGTGGTGATCCAGCCCGATCTATTCCATCGTTCGCCGCCCTTGAGCACGTTGATCGAAGGCGAGATCACGCTCGCGGCATTCGGTAAGGTGTTCGCCGATCCGGAGCTCCGCGGAAAGTTCATGCAGGGCTGGTTTCTGCCAGCACTGTCATACGCGAACCTCGAGACCACCATCGGCGCGGTGCTCGCGCACATCGCGACGCGTGGCGATGTCAAAGGCAAGGTGGGTACGACCGGCTACTGTATGGGCGGCAACGCATCGTTCCGCACGGCGACGATCTTTGGAGATCGGATCGCGGCGACCGCCGCCTTTCATCCGGGTGGGCTCGTCACCGATCAAGCCGACAGCCCGCACACGAAGGCGAGCACGATCAAGTCGCGCGTCTACCTGGGCCCGGCGATCAACGATCTGCCGCCCGAGGCCGAGGCGAAGCTGCGTGCGAACCTCGATGCGGCGCACGTGACGTACACGATCGAGCACTACGATGCGCAGCACGGCTTCGCGGTCTCCGATGCGGAGTCGTTCAAAGAGGAAGCCGCCGAGAAGCACTACGCCGCGCTCGAGACGCTGTTTCGCGAGACGCTCGCGTAGCTAAACAGACCAAGAGCGCCGCGGAGTCTACTTCGGAGGCGGCGCACCACCAGGGGTGAAAATTTGTGCGGGGCGTTCGTCGACGTCCTTGCCAGGACCTCAGCACCGACGAGACGTTCGAGCTCCTCCTCGAGCACAGCCTGGATGGTCGCGTGCACCGCGCCACGCACCCGGGCTTCGAGATCGAAGTGGAAGTCTTCTTGCGCCGGATCATGGAATCGATAGTTTCAGGACGAAGGGATCGTGTTGGTCTCTTCACGAGACGAGCTCCTTGGTGTTGCAACCCGAAAGCTCTCTCGTCCTATGGGGCGGCCTAACAAAACGGCTTTCACACAACTACAGGGACACGACCTCGAAAGAGCGCCATCGAAGCAGCGACGTGGGCGCGCCCCACGTGGGGGCGTTCTCGTGAGCGCGATCGAGTGCAATACTGTCCGGAACGCGGATAGTGTGTGACTCGGGAAGATCTCCACTAGACGATTCCCTTCGTGCATGCGCTTTGTCATTGACGTGATTTGTCGAGGCGCAACACGCGTCCCCGTGACCTCGATCTCTTCGCTCACGAGACGCCCTGGCTTCACGTCTCGCTGCGCCTTCGCCTTCCAACTCGAAACGAAGTCCTACGCCATCGAATCGTCGTCGAGAACGCACGCCCTCGAGCCGAAAAAACCAGTGCTACGGTGACCTCCTCAACGCAACGAGGAGTGGGTGATGATCGAAGTGGGTCGAGCGTCTGCGGAGTCGAATCAGATCGACGGAGTCATCGCGAACCTGGTGATGGGGCCCGAGGCCGTCGATCGAGAGTTGCGCCGGATCGCGAACGCGGAGCGCCGGCTCGAGCACGACAAGGCGCACCTGCTGACCCAGG
>JANXOP010000284.1 GCA_025357755.1 Kofleriaceae bacterium
GAACATCGACGGCCCCGTGGGCATCGAGCGCCGTGGTCGGACTGCGGCCGATGATGATCGCGGGGGAGCTCGCACGCAGACGTCCTGCGACGGTCCGAGTGATGTCGCGCAGCACATGCGATCGACGAACATCAATGGGCCCCCGTGGGACATCGAGCGCCGCGGTCGCGCTGCGCCCGATGCACATCACGTCGCCGACGAACGGATCAAAGACGCCACGCGAAACACGACGAGCCGAGACCGCGAACACGAGCCCAGCCCATCGACGTGACCCCTCCTCGGCCGCCATGGCCGTGACCTTGCGGCCGTCGATGTACGCTCGCACGGCGCGCTCGAACCCAGTCGACGAAGGCCTTCGAGGCATCGGGCTGCTCGAGTCGCGGGCGACGACGCGCGGGGCGGATGGCCCAGGCCTTGGTTCGAGCCACGATCGAGCCACGATCGAGCCACGATCGCGCGACGATGACCCTCCGGTGATCGGTCGTCAAAGCGTGGATCGCAAGCCGCGCGATCTTGTTTAGCGCCGCGATGATCGGCCGCGAAGCTGTTTCAAACTCGATCCAAGATCGCGTCGATCGATTTCAGGTTCGAACGCGCGACTACCGATGCAGCGAAATATCTGCGCGATCCGGAAGCTGACGATCGAAACCGTGCGGTTGATAAAGATCGGTACGCATATCTTTTTCGGGCGCGCGATCGTCGATGCGACGCGTCATGACGCCACCGCCCTTCAACTTGATGTCGACGAATTGCGAAGAGCTCCGCACCTGAGATCGCGACAAGCCGAGTGCGCGCAGCCCGGAATCGGTCATCGCGATCGATCGCTCCGCAGCCAACGCGTGATACGCGCCGTGACCTTTGCGCGTTTCACTATCGCTGTACGGATCGTGCGGATATCCGTACTGCGTCAACTTCATGCTCACGCCGCCATGCGCGTGACCGAGCCCGTGGGTGATCGTCTCGAAGTCGTTGTTCGGCATGCCACCGGTAAGTGCAGCCCCGGTGCCACCGATCGGCCTGGATCACCAACGAAACCGCCGGGTCTGCGCGGCCGTCACGTGAGGTAAGCGGCTACGAACGGATCCGGGTTGAGCGCTCCGGTAGGCGCGAGGCCCTTGACCGATGCCCTCCGCAGCCCCATATTGCAGGCCGTTCTTTCACAATTTGGGGGCGTATCGGATTCGACGAGGATGTTGACGTTCTGATCGCGCGTCGTGGCGCCCAAGGCCACGTAAAAATGGGCAAAAAACGCAACTGCGAACGATAACGCTGTTGCTCTCGCTGCCTAACTAAAATTAGGTAACGACGGGACTCGCAGCTTCCGTCTGTAGCCGCGAAGTACCGACACAATCAGGCTGGATCTCTCGAGGCGCCGGCGGCGGGAGATCGAGAAAAGTTGGCTTGTTGAGCACGTAGACTGGTCGTCGCCGGCGTGCTCGAGACCCTTAAATGACGTACCTACACGCGTAGAAGTCAGTCCTGACGCATCTTCGGACCCGGGTTCGACTCCCGGCGCCTCCACCATTTTTTCAGCTGGTTGCACGCGATTTCCTCATCGCCGCGCCCAGCTGCCACCTCGTCGCACGAGCTCGAATCGACGTCGGCGGACGCCGGCTCGAGCGGCCTCAGTCGTGGAACGCGAGCAATAGCGCGCCGGTGCTGCCATCGGCCCACGCCGCATCATCCGTGACCACGAAGATGATGTCCCACGCATCGACCGTGGTGGTCGCGGTTGTCTTCGCCGTGACCAAGAGCGATCCGCTCGCGCTTCCGAACAAGGCGAGTGCGGCCGCGGGTATCGGTCCCGCGCCATCGGCGCCCGCGAACGTGCAATCGATCGAGTTGGAGAGATCGAGGCCGTCGGTGATGTTGACCGTCACCGTTCCCGTCGTGAGCCCGCTCCACGTCACGGCGAGGTCACTCGATCGGACCACGTCGGTCGTCGCGCGAACAGGCGCGGTCACGGTGAGCGGCTCGGGCGATGTCAGCGATAAATCGAAGGACGCGATCTGATCTCCCGCGGCATGCACCGCGAGCGGCGTGCTCGGAGCGGCGAGCCGGCCATCGGCGACGCCGGAGACGCCGTAGCGCCCGCCCACATCCGGGGTGAGCGTGATCGGATAGCCTCCGTCGAACGTGATCGCGCCTGCACTGTAGTGGGTGACCGGCTCGTCGTTCCCCTGGCAGTTCGTGCGCACGACACAGGCACCGAGCGTCGTCGCGGCCTGACAGACCGCCCTGTCGACCGAGCCGTTCGAGAAGGACGCGGACGCCCGGCCGGACGCTTGGTTGGCAGGCAGCGCAGCGGCGCTATTGGAGATCGCGATCTCACCGGTGCCCGAACCCTCGTGCGTCGCGCATGCCGAGACCGCTCCGACCAACAACCAGACGCGCATCGCCGAAACTCTATCAGTCTTTGCTTCTCGTCCAGCCTCCATCCGTGTGACGTAAGCACGTGCGTATTCCAGGGCTCGCGTCGCTCATCGATCCACTCTCGGTCGCCGAGCTTCGCGAATCCCTCGCGCGCGACGAGCCGCTCGTCGTGCACGGGACGCGTGACCTACTCGACATCCCGCTGCTCGCCTCGCTCGAGGCGCTGCTCGGAGCGTGGCCCGATCAGATTTCGGCGCATCTCCCGGACGTCGCCGACGAGTCCTCCTCGATCAGCGTGACGCCGCCTGATGCGCGCAAGATGTTCGCGAGCGGGATGGCGCTCCGGTTCGACGAGGTCGAGCGCTACGCTCCGAGTCTCGTTCCGTGGCTCGATGCGATTCGCCACGAGCTCGGGTTCTCGGCGCTGACGCAGCAGCGCTGTCTGGTCTATGCGACGCCAGCCGGCAACGGGACCGCGCCGCACTTCGATCAGAACGTGAACTTCGTGCTGCATCTCCACGGCACCAAGACGTGGTGGCTCGCGCCGAACACGAATGTCGATCGGCCGATGACCCGGCACACGATCGGGCAGCCCGTCGACCCCGAGCTCGCGTCGTACGCGATGCCGATGCCCGCCGAAATGCCCTCGGATCGCACGGAGGTGGTGCTCGAGCCCGGCACGCTGCTGTGCGTGCCGCGCGGCACTTGGCACATGACGCACGCTTCGACCGACGCGCTGTCGCTAAACTTCACGTTCAGCCCGCCGACCTGGATCGACGTGTTCAGCGCGGCGCTGCGCAGCCGGCTCGCGATGTCGAGTGAGTGGCGCGCGACCGCCGAGCCCCGATCGGTCGCGACGCTCGCAGCGCTGCTCGCAGAGCTCGTCGCCGATGCGAAGGACTGGAACGCGAACGACATCCTCGCCGCGACCGAGGCCGCGGATCGTTGAGCGCGAAGCGACCGCTTCAGAAACGGACCGCGAGCGCTTCGGTCGTGTTCGATCCGCAGTCGCTCTGGTCACCTTGGTCGGACGCGAACGGCAAGACGGCCATCGCAAGTGCGAGCGAGCCGTGGGCGGTCGAAGCACCTTCGATCGCGTCGAGGTTCAGCGCGAAGTACCCCATCGGTACCGACTCGTCCCCGGCGGTAAAGATGCACGAGCCGCGCACCGGCACATTCTCGACAGCGATCGCGCTCCAGGTCCGCGTGGTCTCCGTCGAGTATAGACCCGGCATCGCGGTGGCGCCGAGATCGATGCGCACGGCGAGCGGCCCGAGGATGCTCGACGGCACGACGAAATCGATCATGGTGTGGCCGCTACTTTTGCCCACCCCGGGTTGGAGCTGCGGACAAACCTCGAACGAAGTCGTTGTTTCGGCGACGTTACCCGTCAAGATCGCGGTGCACCCACCACCCCCGCTCGAGGCATCCATCGTCGCATCGGTCGACCGCACCCCGTGATTGTCGCCGCACGCTACGACCCACAGACCCACGAGCGCTGCCCGATGCGTCATCTCCACGGGTTGCTAGAGATCCGTGCTCACGCTGAGTAGCCCGACAGCGCCGGTATGCGCGGGAGTCGTGTAGGCGATCGAATCGATGCCGAGCAGCAACTCGACCCGCGAGCTCCCGCGGACCACGCTTCCGATCGCGCCGGCGATGAAGTCCCAACGCGGCTCCATCGTGGTCTTGACCTTGATCGCATGGCGAAACCGGGAGGTCAGGCCGATCAGCATGTTCGGCGTCGCGCGATGCAGGAACGATGCACCCACTTCGGCGTCCGATTCGCGCCCTTCGGGATCCTGTCCGTAGGCGAAGAGCGCTCGTAGCGCATCGCCGCGGATCATCCGCGAGGCGATGACGACGCTCTCGATCTCACCCTCCGGCTCCGTGAAGCCCTCGGGTTTGTAGGCGACGGTGAGCCGGACCCCGGTGGCGCTCGTGCGCGGATCGAAGAGCTGGTAGCCGACGCCGAGCGAGGGTCGTGCATTGGTCAGCGCACCACCGTACTGCGCCGAGGCGAAGACGCTAACGCGTGGGAGCACCGTCGCTTCGACGGTTGCGGCCACGACCGCACGGCGGTCGCCGCCGTTCCAGCCGCCTTCGCTCGCCAGGCTCACGCGATCCGGGTTGATCGAGGCACCCCAGCCAACCTGGCTATGGAGCGCTGCGAGGTCGTCGGCAGGCTCCGCCGCGGCCGTCAGAGGCATGCACACCGCGATCGCGAACGCCAACCCGTAGCGTGAACTCATCGCGGCACCGTAGCGAACGACGCTCGAAGACAGAAGTTAAAAGTATCGAAGGCCTTGGAGCTCAGAATGTGCCGCTCTGGAACAGCGTGGAGAAGTCGTTGGCCGACGTCACCGATGCGAGGACCGGTACGCCGAGCTGCTCCTCGATCGACTTCAACATCGAGCTATGCGTGAAGGCGGTCGCCGACGACCCGGTCTTGATGTGCGGGCCGAACGCGAGGAACGGGATCGTCGCGCTGCTGCTGGTCCCCTCGTCCCAGATCAGGTAGACGACCGAGTTGTGGGCGTTCGCGTACGTGAGGATCGCGGGGAGCTCTTGCGAGAGCCAGGTGTCGCCCGCGGCAATGTTGGCGGCGACCGCGGTGCCCGACGGACATTGAGGCGCGCCATGCATGTCGTGACAGAGGTTCGGCGTGATGAACACGAACGGCGGCATCGTGCCCGCCGAGAGATCCGCGGCGAAGGCGCTGTAGGGCTTGTGGTGCGCCGCACAGTAGGCATTCGACGCACTCGGCGTCGCACCCGAGACATCCTGGAAGAACACGAACGGATCGTGCTTCGCCGCGTAGAACGTCCCCGCGATGCTCGCGACCGGACACGTCCCAGCGGTGATGCCTTCCTGGTAGCTCGTCCAGCCCAGGTTCGCGGCCTTGAGTTGGGTCACGAGATGATCGGTGCTGCTGGTGCTGTTCGTCGCGGTCGGATCGGCGTCCGACAGGAACGTCCGATCCGAGAACACGTTCGTGCCGGCTTCCATCCACACGTAGTGGGGCTCGCTCGGAACCGCCGACGGCAGCTCGTCGCTGAAGGCCGAGGCCGTGGCCGCCTGCGCCATCAGCGTGTTGTTGATGTAGGGCGCGCTGGCGCTACCGTAGACCGCCGATGCGGACTCGTTCTCCATCGGGATGACGAAGATCGTCCGCCCGGTCGTGACCACGGCACCATCGGTGCCCGTCGTCGCGCCATCGACATGATGGGCCCCATCGCCACCACCTGGGGTCGCGTCGTTCGTCGTGCTCTGGTTGGAGGAGGAGCCACACGCGGCCAAGGCGGCCAACAGACAGATCGAAGACTTCATGGGTGCGGACGAAAACACGGCGGGCGATCGTCCAGCAATCGAAATCGATAGTCGCTCAAACGATCGACTCGACCGTTAACAATTCATTGGCAGTCGCGCGGACAGATGAGAGTTCGAGTCTGTCTGCCTCGTTCACGATCGTTAGATGAGAGCCGATCCGAACCACGATACCGACGACGAAGCAGCTTGGCGCGCGCATGAGAGCGCTCCATTTTTAAGAATCCTCACGGGATGAGTGGCTGGTTGGTGTCAGTAGAATGACGCTTGCGACACGACCTACCGTTGACGCGATGTCCCCCGTCCCGTCCTGCTTGCTCGTCGGGATCCTGATCTCCGCCTGCGGAGCGCCAGCGAATCACGAGGTAACCAACACTGTCGATGCGAGTGTGCCGCCCGGCGATGGGGCGATGATCTCGGGCGATGGTGGCGTCGACGCTGGCGGCACGCCGCTCGGAACGCCGATGAGCTGTCCCGGGCCTGGAACACCCAGGCCCGACAACGGCTCGTGCGGCACCGAGCGTTGGAACGTCAAGACGGGGAGCGACTCGCAGGCCGGAGCGGTGAGCCTGGTGCCTCAGCCCAATACGATCGCCTCGCTCGCCGCCTTGCCGGCGGCTGGAGCGGGCACGACCCGCGAGACCCCCACCGAGAGCACGGTCTGGGAGCTCAAGAACGTCACGCTGACCGAGCTCAAGGCGGAGTCCGACACCGACTATCACATGGTGTTGTCCGATGGCTCCAAGACGATGATCGCCGAGATCCCTTCGCCGAAGTGTGGAGTGACGAGCGCGTGGACGTGTTTCATGTCGCGAGCCCGCTCGGAGGTCGATGCGCGCTACACGGTGAGCTCGTCGCCGAGTTATCCGGCCGTGACGGTCACCGTTCGCGGGGTCGGCTTCTTCGATTTCATCCACGGCCAGAACGGTGTTGCTGCCAACGGGATCGAGCTCCATCCCGTCCTCGAGTTGTGTTTTGGCAAAGACTGCACGCCATCCTAATCGTCCCGTCGATCGCCTTCGATGAGGTTCGCTCCTCGCTTGTTGGAGCTGGCGATCCTCGTGGGTTGGATCAGCGCGACGAGTTGCGAGAGCTGTCACGAACGCAGGGACGCGGACGTCGATCGCGAAGTCGACGAGGGTAGCGATGCCGAGGAACGAGACGACAACCGCGACAACTTCTGGCGAGTCCGGATCGCGATCGTAGGCCATGGAAGCGTCGCCACCCAGGCGACGTTGCTCGCGTGTAGCTCCGACGGTGTGCACACCTGGGGCGAGTGCGGCCCTCGGCTCGTGAAGTTCAAGGAACGCACGCCACCGCTGCTTCGTGCGACCGGCGCACCGGGCTGGCACTTCGATCATTGGGAGGCCGTGATCTCGACTCGCACCGGCTCGCAGCGACCGCGCGCTGGGCCGATGCCAGATGGGGACGTGTATCTCGATGGCTTCGGATATGCCGACACCGGCGAGCTGGAGACCGTGACCGCGGTCTTCACACCTGCCCGCTGACATCGGGCAGCTCGCGTCGAAGATTCACCAGGTTCACGCGGATGCCCGCCGCTGCCGGCGATCACCACGCCAGGGTTGCCCGGGTGCATACGTCTGCTGCTCGTTGCCGCTGTGTATCCTCTGCACCACAGCCCATCCGCCCGTAAATGGGAGGCATGAAGCGTTGGTGCCTCGTCTTCGGGCTCGGGCTGCTCACCGGTTGCTCGTTCTCACTCGGTGGTCCAGACCCAGCGAGACCGCGGCTGCAGAAGCCGACCTGCGATACCGAGAAGAACCTCGTCGTGATCGACGGCCTGCTCGCGACCACCGGGGCGATCACGACGCTCGCACTCGCCGCCGACAATGACGCGGTCGCGGTGCTACCTGCGGTCCTTGCCGCGGTTTTCCTCGGCGCGGCAATCCACGGCAGTCACGTGGTCGATGCGTGCCGCAACGACAACGAGCGCTACCTCGCCGAGAAGGTGACACCTGTCGGAGAGCCGGACCGCGTGGCGAACGTACCGCCCCTCACCCGTCCGGCGAGCGCGGCACGACCGGTGGCTCCCGTCGCCGCGCCCATCGCGACGCCGACGGCGCGTGACCCGTGGGCGGACTTCTGGAGGGTCGTCCAATGAGGCGCCTGGTGCTGATCCTCGTCGTCGCGTTCGCGACTCGCGCTCACGCCGACGACGAGATCGTTCGCGGCGCGGTCGTGCGGATCGAGGCCAAAGAGATCTACGTCAGCCTCGGTAGCGATCGCGGCGTGGTGCCGGGGGCGGCGCTACGAATCAAGCGCGCGATCACGCTCAAGCATCCGATCACCCGCGCGGTGATCAACGATTGGTTGCCGATCGGATCCGCCCAGGTCACCGAAGCGGGTGGCGAGCTAGCTCGAGCGGTGGTGGGTGATCTGGTCAGCGCGATCAAGGTCGGTGACGTGGCCGAGGTGTTCGTCGATCGGCCGGATGCGCCCCGTGTCGAACCGCCAGTGCCCGCCTCGGTCCCGACCGATCCTGCGACCGCAGAGGTGCTCGGCGAGCTCGCCGCGCAGGCCAATCAGTCACTCGATAGCCGGGTCGCGGGCTGGGAGCGCTACCTCTCGCAGCATCCGACCTCGCGGTTCGCCTCGGCGGTGCGCCGCGATCTAGACGAACTGCGGAGCCTGCGCGATCAGGTGCAGCCTCCGGTCGGTGCGCAGGACCAGCTCGCGACGGTGGCGCATTCTGCGCCCCGCGAGGCGCGCGCGAACGAAGCGCTTCCGGTTGTCTTCGTGCTCGATCAACCGACGCGCGTAGCGAGCGCGTACCTCCACTATCGCGCGGCTGGGGCGCGCACCTATCACGCACTCCTCCTCACGCGCGAGCACGAGCTGTACCTACGTGGTGCGGTGCCCGCAGCCGCCGTCGCCCTGCCCGGGCTCGAATACTTCGTCGAGGTGACCGCACCGAACGGTCGCTCGGGCCTCGCGCTCGGCTCACCCGCACACCCGATCGAAGTGGCCGTGCACGAACCACCGCCCCTCGATCCGCTCGGCTCGGATCCGATGCGCACGACCGTGCGGTTGACCGCGGAGGCCCTCGATTTTCGCACGTTCGATGCGCGATCTGGTGATCACACCGATCGCACGAGCACCGCGAACCTCGACGTACTCTATCGATTGCGCTCGGTCGTCGAGAGTGTCGGCGTCGGGTTCGGCACGTATAGCGGGGTCGGTGGCGCCGCGAACGAGGTATGGACCGCCGCGAATCCCGCACCGCGCACCGATTTTCGCTACGGCTATGCCGACGTCGAAGCGGGCGGTCGCCCTCGGGGCGTGCACCTCTCGATCGGTGGCCAGTTGATCGCGGGCGTCGGGCGCACGGGCTTCGGGCTCGGTGTCGAAGGCAGGTTCCGGATCGGTGATCGCGATGCGACGAACCTGGTGCTCTCGGGCCGTACGATCGATCAGGTCGGCTTTCTCTCGGAGGTACGGTTCGCGACGCGACCGTGGCAACAGCTCGGGATCGCGGTCTCGGTCGGTGCGACGGATCAGCCGAACGAGCGAGAGACCGCCGTGAAGCTCGGCACCGAGCTCGAGCTGTTCGCCGTGAAGAACGTCTCGATCCTCGCGCGCGGTTCGTGGCAGGGCCGCAGCACCGAGCACGGTGGCCTCGGTGGCGGTGGCGGCATCGGAGTCACGTGGTGAGACAACCCATGAAGCACCTCATCTTGATCATCTTGTTCATCTCGTTCAGAGGTCACGCGGCATTTGCCGAAGCGATCCGCCACGTCCCACCGGCCGATGCGATCCAGGCCGAGCCGCTCGAGATCGTGACCGAGGCGACCGCGACCACACCTCAGCTCGTCGCACACGTGCGCGCGATCGGCGCGAGCACGTTCGTGCCGATCGAGCTGGTCCGCAAGGACGACGCGCACTGGGTAGCGATCATCCCGGGAACCACGGTCACCGCACCGGGGCTCGAGTACTACTTGACCGCGGGAGACGAGGCGGTGTTCGCATCACCGACCTGGCCGCATGCGGTGCACGTCGGGCTCGACGCCGAGACCGAGCGCAAGAATCGTGACCTCGTGCGGACCTCGGGCCATCGCTCGCGGATCCACACGATGGGCGAATGGGTCGACTACGGCACGCGCACGCTGAGCAACACGAAGCTGATCGATCGCTACTACCGCGTCGATGCCGATTTCTCGTATCACCTGTGGGCGTATCCGCTCGAGGAGATTCGCGTCGGCTACACGCGCCTCCTCGGCGACACCCAGGCGATGACCTGCACGGTCTCGCCGTGCACCTCGGAGGTCGGCTTCAAGGTCGCGGGCTGGTTCGAGCTCGGCCTCGCACCGATCGAAGGACTGCACCTCGATGCCCGCGCGATGGTGATGGCGACCGCCGCCGGCTTTGCGGTCGGTGGACGCGGCGAGCTCCGCCTCGGTGATCGCGATGCGAGCCACATCGCGGTCGGGGTCGAGACGATGGCCGATGTCGGCTCCGACGGGTTCTTTCGCCTGGGCTGGGGCACGGTCCCAGCGTTCCCGATGTCCGCGACCGTCGAGGTCACGAACGTTCCGGCCTCGGAGCGCGCGACCGGCGTGCGGCTCTACTACGACGTCGGTCACGACGTCGGTGGTGGCGTTCGGATCGGCGTGCGACTCGGCTACGCGGCTCGCATCCAGCAAGTCGCGGGTATCACGGGTGGCGTCGGCGCCACGGTGGATTTCTAGGAGGTCCGATGCGCATCCCATGTTTCATCGCTGTCTCGATCGCGGTCACTACGGCGATCGCCACGGCTGGCCCCGAACGTTCCGAGCCGATCGTCCTGGCGATCGATGGCAGCGATATCTACATCGACGTCGGCGCTCGCGATGGTGTCGGCGCCGGCACGCAGCTCGAATTACTCCACGAGATCACCGCGACCGATCCGGTGACCGGTAAGCCACTGCGCGATCGCTTCGCGCTCGGCATGCTCGCCGTCGCACGCAGCGGCGATGGCACGAGCATCGCGCACGCCGATGGCGAGCTCGCGAAGCGCGTCCTCGTCGGCGATCACGTCCGGCTCGCGAGTGCGAAGCGGACGTTTATCGATCCGTGGGCCGAACAGGTCGAGGCAAGCAAGCCCGTCACCGTGACGGTCGCGAC
>JANXOP010000317.1 GCA_025357755.1 Kofleriaceae bacterium
CCGCAGGCCGGGTGATCGCGATCGATGCCGTCGATGTCGAGCGCGCCCAATGCGATGCGCAGCGCATCGGCTCCGATCGCGAACCCGAGCGGGCCACGCAAGACATCACGCCGATGGTGCGGCGATTCGTGCAGCGTCGCGACCACGGGAAATGCTGTGTCCCGGGTTGCCGCGCCTCGCGTAACGTCGATCTCCATCACGTGGTGCATCGCGAACACGGCGGTCACGACGCAGAGAATTTGACCCTCACCTGCTCGGCACACCATCGCGCCCTCCATGAAGGCAAGCTACAGATCACGGGCTCGGCGCCGAACCTCACGATCACCTATGCGACTCCACCTGCCTCGCCCTCGTCGTCGTCGTCGTCGTCCTCGTCGTCGTCCTCGTCGTCGTCCTCGTCGCTCGCGATCGCGTCGGCGATCGATCCGATGGATGCAAGCGATGCGCTCCGTGCAGCGCGACTTCAACCGCGCGTCGCAGGACCGACGCCCCCCGTGGGGCGTTCGAAGTTCGAGAGCGTCGTCGCCGTGACGCAGGCAAAACAAGCGCTGACGACGCTCGGCTTCAGGAAGGCCGAGGCTGTGCGCTATGTCGAGCAGGCGCTCGCGAAGGTCGATAGGCCTGACCTCGAGCTGCTGATCCGTACAGCGCTCGCGTGTTCGCGGCAGGGAGTGACCTAGCCCTGCTCTACAGCTGCGCACGGTGACCAGGTGTCTCCGGCGCGGCAGACCGCGGGAGTACGCGAAGCGGCTTCGACCGGCGCGACGCTGCTAAGAAACGCCCGAGGATCGAGATGGAATCGATCCTACTGGAGACCACATGACTGCGTGAGGTGGCGAGTCGAGTCGACGCGATTCAGGCGAGCAGCGCCTAACCAACCAGCCTACAAGACGAATGACGAGCGCAATTCCCCTCAGTCTCCTCGCAACTAATTGAATTTAGCTCGACCGCGCAAGACCGGATGGTCCCTCGAGCTGAGCCGAGATGACGATCAGCCGATCAGAACGAAATGCGGTAACCGTCTTCATGGTCGTACATGCTCACTTCGCCCTCTTCGTAGAAGTTGCAGAAACCTGTAGAGCGGACTGCGGGTGCAGTACGTGACGCAGCCAGTACGTTCGATCAGCGCTTCGACGAGTGTTGCAAAGTGTGCGTTGACCGTTGCTGTACGAAACGCGTCCTTTGTACGGCGCTCGATCTTGCCCAGTGCGACCCAGCGGTCCGGGAAGCGCTGACAGATTTGTCGGAGCGTCAGAAAGTCGACGCAATATCTTCGACCATCGGTGGGACGAGCTCGTAGACCGCGCGCCGGACGACCTCTGGTTTGAGAGACCGGTGTTGGCGAAAGAAACACGTACATGAGACTCCATCGTCTGCCCGCTCACGACGGGGTCAGCTTTTTCGCCGAGGCGATCTTCGCGACGACCTCCGCAGGATCGATGCGCCGCGTGTAGCGCACCACGTTCGCCGCGAAGACCGCGGCGGCGTCGTCGTCGGCGCAGCCGCGATCTTCATCGATGCAGAACAGTACGCGCAGGACTCCGGCGTTCGCATACGCCGCGAGTCGCTTCGCGAGGTGCTCCATGGTCCAGAAGCCAACGAGCTCGATCGACCAGCGCTCACCGTGATGCACGACCTCGAGGTCCGGGCACAAGATCGAGGCAGTGGTGAGGATCGGTGACGGGCCGATCACGATCTGCAGGGTCGGATCGTAGCGCTCGAGGGCACGTGCGAGCTTCGTCGGTTCGTACGTGCCGCGCCGATCGATCGGTGCGAGCGGCAGCAACACTGGCGATTCGCGCCGCGACTCGAGCCGGCTCCGCCAGTGTGTGGTTTCGAGCTCGAGCGCGAACCGAGGCGATGCGGACAACAGCGGCACGAGCTGACCGAGCGCGCGCCCGTACACGGCCGTGCGTTGAAACAGCGCGAGTGGCCCCACGATCTCGAGCATCGTCGCGCCGGTGTCCGGATCGTGCGACGCGGTGACCAGCAGACCGCGAGACAGCGCCGCACGCAGCAGCGTGCCATCGTCGTCCCACAGCCACAGCGTCACGCGATGGGCGCGGCGCAGCGCGTGCTGGATCAGCGCGACATTCGCGTACGCCGCGACCTCGAGCTCGTTCGGTCGTCCATGCGCGAGCACGATCCGGCGCTCGCCCGGGAGATCCATGAACAGCAGCGTATCGATCTCGTGGTCGGCGACGCCGAGCTGCGCCGCCGCGCTCGCGATCCGCACCGCTCGGGCATCGCCATCGAGCGCCGGTGGGCCGAGCACGACCGCGCGGACCCGTCGCGCCATCGCGGTCAGCTTGCCACCCCCACCGACCACGCGCGCGAGCCCCGAGCGCAACGCCATGAGGTTCCGCTTGTGAATCGGCAGCGCGTCGAAGGCCGCGAACGCGACTCGCCATGGCTGGCCTTGCAGCTGCAAGACGACCTCGACCGCCTCGCCGATCCAGTCGAGATCATTTCTATCGAGCACCGCGAGCCTGCTCGGCGAGCGAGCCAGAGCTGCACCGATGTGCCGTTGCTCGACATGGTCTCGAGGTCCGGCGTGATCGCGCGGGCTCACGAGTGCACCTCGAGCTCCAACGGCGGATCCAACGGCTCCAACGGCTCCAACGACTCCCTGGCGCGCGGGTCGCTCGGAGCCATCAGCTCGACCTCGATCGCCCTCTCGCGCCGGCCTCGCAGGCCGCGCCTGCGTTGTTCGACGGTCGTCACCTCTACGCTCGCTTGGGTCTCCAGCTCGTAGACCCGCGCGCGCTTGCCGAGCCGTGGTCGCAAGACGCGGCCGATGCGCTGCACGTGCCTGCGCGCGCTCGCCGTCCCACCCACGATGATCGCGACATCGGCCTCCGGCACATCCAGCCCTTCGTCGAGCACCTGCGACGACACCAGCACCGGCGCCTCGCCCGCACGGAACCTGCGCAGCATCTCGGCACGCTCGGCGCGCCCGACATCGCACGTCATCGGTACGACCAAGAACTCGAGTGCGATCTCGTACGCCGTTGCATTGTTTGCCGTGAAGATCAACACGCGCTCACCCTCGTGCCGCGCGAGCAACCGCCGGACCGCTTCGCGCTTCGCCGCCGGAAACGCGAGCACCGAGCGCGACGCTCTCCACGCGGCGAGCGCCGTGCGGCCCTCGATCGACTTCATCGCGTGCTCGACAAACTGCTGCCAGGTCGACTTCGGCGCGTACCGCTGGAACTTCGCATAGGCCGTACTGAACCGCCCGCGCGCCTCGCGATAGACCGCACGCTCCAAGGGATCGAGCCAGATCGGGACGGTCTCGAGATCGTATGCGGCGAGCGCATCACCGACGAGCTCCGCAACCCCGAGCTCGTACACCACCGGCCCGAGCGCGCGCGTCACGGCCAGCGCATCGTCCGGCGGCGTGGCCGTCAGCCCGAGGCGCGCCGGCGCCACCAACATCTCCAGCACCTCCACCGGACACCACCCACCCACGTGATGGGCTTCGTCGACGACCACCAACCCGAACCGATCTCCGATCCGAGGCGCCCAGTCGATCGCGCTCGCATAGGTCGACACGGTGATCGGCGCGACCTGATGATCGCCATCGCCCAACCTCCCCACGGGGAAGCTCCACGCCTCGCCGATCGACCTCGCCCATTGGTCCAACAGCACGCGCGTGGGCACCAGCACCAGTGTCGCCACGCCGAGCGCACAGATCGCACCGAGTGCAGTCAGGGTCTTACCGGTTCCGGTCGGCAACGCGATCACGCCGCGATCGCCCGCGCCGCGCCACGCCGTGATCGCGGCCTTCTGATACCAGCGCAGCTCGGGCAGCTGCCAGCCATCCGCCAGGCTCGCCGGCTGTACCGTGTCCGAGACATCCGCTTCTCGGACACCCGCGTCCGAGATCCGTGCACGAATCTCGGACAACCGCGCAGCCGGCACACGCCACGCCGCGAGCTCTGGATCCCACGCTGCTCCGTCGACGATTTGCTGATCGAGCACCAGCGTTCCACGATCGAATCGAATCCGCATGCAACCATCCCACAGCAACCGCCATGCCTGGCGACGCGCACCGAGATCGTGCGAGTGCTACGTCGACAGCGAAAACGGAGAAGTGAGTAACCGTCCCTCTTCGCTCGTGTGATCTCGCTCGGTTACAGAGCGTAAAGTGAGGAACGAGTTACCGTCCCCATTT
>JANXOP010000345.1 GCA_025357755.1 Kofleriaceae bacterium
GCCGACGACCGCACAGGCGACGGTGATCCCGACGAGCGCGTAGTGCGCGCCACCCGCGATATCGGTGTACGCGCCGAAGTGGCCCCACAGGAGGACCCGGATCGTCGCGATGCCACCGAGGATCGCGCCGAGGACCAAGCCGATCAGGAGCTCGCGGCGGAACACGAGCCACGCATCGGCCGTGCGAACTTCACCGAGCGCCATCGCGCGGATCACGAGCGTCGAGGCCTGCGAGCCAGAATTGCCACCGCTCGAGATGATGAGGGGAATGAACATCGACAGGATCGGGATGAGCGAATCCTGAAAGTGGCCGAGCGCCGTTGCCGTGAACATCTCGCCGATCATCAGGATCGCGAGCCAGCGGGCGCGCTTGCGGATCATGTCGCGCCGGTTCGACTGCAAGTACGGCATGTCGAGCGCCTCGAGACCGCCGAACTTCTGGGCGTCTTCGGTGGCCTCTTCCTGGACGACATCGACGATATCGTCGACGGTGACGATGCCCTTCATCTTGCCGTCGGAGTCGACGACCGGGATGACGTTCAGATCATGCTCCGCGAAGATCCGCGAGACCGACTCCTGATCCATCTCGTCGGTGACGCGGATGATGTCGGTCTCCATGATGTCCGAGACGCGGAGCTTGGGCTCGGCGGCGAACAGATCGCGGAAGGACACCACGCCGAGTAGCCGCTGCGCGGGATCGAGGACATAGGCGACGTAGATGGTCTCGAGCTTCGCGCGCGCCTGACGCCGCAGGTACAGCAGGGCCTCGTCGGCCGACATCTCGGGGCGGAGCCGGGCGTAGCGCGTCGACATCAAGCCGCCGGCTTCGTCCTCGGCGTACGCGAGCAGGGCGAGGACTTCCTTGCGCGTCGGATCGTCGAGGAGCGCGAGCAGCGTCTGGCGGTTGCCTTCTCCGCCCTGCTGGATCACGTCGGCGACGTCGTCTGGCTCGAGCAGCCGCATCCACTGACGGCGCTGGCCGGGGCGGAAGTGGAGCAACAGGTCGGCCTGGTCGCGCGGTGGCAGCGCGATGAAGTAGTCCTCGGCGTCCTCGCGCGCGAGCACGCGCAGGCCGTCACCGCGCTCGTCGAGATCGAGCAGCGGCCACGCGTCGCGGAGCTCGTCGACGCCGAGCTGATCGTCGGCGGGCGCGTCCTTGCCTTGGGTCGCGAGAGGAATCGGCCCGGTCGGCGGTACATCGATGAGGTCGTGGACCTGCGAGTCGTCGCCGCGGCTCTCCGCGATCGAGCGGATGCCTTCCATGACCTCGCGAGCCTGTTCGGGCTTGAGCGCCGAGGTCTCGACGAGGTGTCCGTCGTCGCCGAGATGACCCTCGCCATCGTGACGCACCTCGGGCACGACCTCCAAACCGGATGGTGGCGTCTCCGACGACATCGAATTTCACCCTGCCCGTTACGATCGGACCTGGCAAGGGCAGCTAGCGCGAGAGTTGATCCACGAGGAGTGGGAGCGCGGTCGCTGCTGAATCCCGGATCGCGCCACCGCTCTGTGCGGCGACCTCGGAGAACGGGTTGTCCTCGATGTTCACGTCGACGATCGTCGCGCCGTTACGAGCGGCGAGCATCACGACCTGCCACGGCAAGTTGGTCTGCGCCGAGGACCCCGCGACGACGACGAGGCACGCGGCAGCGGCCAGATCGCGGACCGTATCGAGCCGATAGCGAGGCTCGTCGTACGCTTCGTCGAACCACAGCACGTGCGGCCGCGCCATCTCGCCGCAGCGCGGACAGACCAGCAGCCCACGAGCTGCCTCGCCGACCGGCTCGCCCTTCGCGAGCGCAGGGACCCCGGGTGGGATCGGCCACAGATTCGCGACGCATTCGACCGAGCAGCGCATCAGATCGACGTCGCCGTGGATCGCATAGGTTCGCGATGGAGGGCTGCCCGCGCGCCGGTGCAGACCGTCGACGTTCTGGGTGACCAGCGCGAACCGATCGTTCTGGCTCTTGAAGGCATCGTCCCAGCGTGCGATCGCGTAGTGCGCGTCGTTCGGCGAGGCCGCGCGACAGACGCCGCGGCGATAGAGGTACCAGGCCCACACCTCCCACGGCATCTCGCTGAACGCCGCATGCGACGCGAGCTCTTGCGGTTGGTACTCGCGCGCGCCGATCGTCCAGTAGCCTTCCTTGCCACGAAACGTCGGGATGCCGCTCTCGGCGGAGACCCCGGCACCCGTCAAGACGATCACCGTGCCCTGCTTCGCGAGGGCACTCCGGCACGCAGCGACAACGGCTTCCATCCGTGCAGCTTACGCGACCCAGGCCGTGAAGACGTGCTCCTGCGCCATCAGCACCCTGCCACCCGGGGGTGCGTCTCGAGTCAACCCGAAACGCGTCGTACCGAAACGTTGGCCGAGCGCCTTTGCGACATGGCCGAACGTGTACCGCGCGTTGATCTCGCACAGCGGATGCAGCCTGCGGTTGCCCGCATCATCATAGACGAACGCATCGACGCCGAATCGACCCCGGTAGCCAGCCTGTTGCAGGGCATGGGCAACGCGCTCGGCGGTGACGATCATCTGGTCGTGCTCGCCGACGGTGAGGTGGTCGTGTACGAGCTCGATGCCGCGAAATGCGCCGCGGAGATCCGTCACGACGGCGTGCGGCGGATCGACCCGCACCTCGTCGCCGATCACCCCGCAGACCGCGACATCGCAGAGCCGGTGCATGTACGGCTCGAAGCAGAGCGTCAGCCCGTTCGCGAACATCCGCTCGACCCAGACGCGCGTGTCGGAGCCGATCACGTTGCCCTTGGTGAAGGCGCGGTGACGGCCCGCACTGCTCCACGGCGCCTTGACGACCCAGGTCTCGTCGCGGCCGGTCGCGGCGCCACCGGCCGCGAGGTGGGCCTCGAGCTCGCCGATCGAAGCAACCTCGCGTGCCCCGGGCAGCGCGCACCCGAGCTCGTGCGACAGCCGGAGCGCGAACCGGCGATCGTTGTACGCGCGCGCGGCCGGTTGCGCCCACACGAGATCGGCTAGACCTGGTGCGCCGACCGCGAGGGTAGGGACCTCCCAGTGCGGCGACGGCTCGAGCGGCCGGAGCTCGTTGGCCCACAACGGATCGACACAGGTCCAGATCGTGACTGGCTCGCCGGCGGGAGCGAGCGCGCCGAGCAGGCCCGACATCTTCGCGATCGGCAGCTGGAGCTTGCGCGGCATGGGCGTGCCGAGCCAGCGCTCTTCCTGGTCGAGGTTCGCGACGATATGAAACAATTATTTGGCCCCGGCAGGGGCCCGGGGCTGGCCGCTCGGTCGCGTCGGCGAGATGGCATCGAGGCGATCGATGAAGGCCTCGTCGATGCCGGCGCGGCGGCGCGCTTCGCGATCGAGCCGTGCGCCGCGGGCGCGATGCGGCCCGAGCGGCAGCTTGACGTGCGCGTTGTACGCGTCCCACGGATCGGCATCGCCGGTGAACCGGCGCAACCAGACCCAGCCGAAGTGCACGTGCTTGATCTCGTCGGCGTGGACCAGGTCGAGCGCGTCCGCGGTCGCGAGATCGCCGCACGCGCGGGCGGCGGCCGCGTAGTCGCCGCAGAAATCGAGGTTCGCATGCTCGAACGTGAGGCCCATCGCGCAGGCGAACTCGAGCGGGCCCTCGAGATGATCGAGCTTGTTCCAGAAGTGTCCGGTGACCGGATGATCGCCGAACCGGGTCTTCAGCGCCGCCATCCGGTCGATGTAGAGCTGCATGTGACGTTGCTCGTCGGCGAGGATCGCGACGAGGCCGCGACGGAATTGCATCGGCGCATCCGGGTAAGCGAGCAACGCCCACGCGAATAGCTCGATCGCCTGGAGCTCGTGATTCGCGAGCGCGTGAAGGATCCGGGCGCGCTGCGATGGATCACTCATGCCCGCGATCGGTGGAACGCGCGCGGCGCGCCCGGGCACGATCTGGAGCTCGGCCGGCCGGCCCGGTGCGGCGATCCGCAGCGCGGGCTCGCGGTCCGCGAGGTCGACCACCTCGGGCGGCGTGACTTGCTTGGCCGCGAGCGAATCGCCCGTGACGATCGCGAGCGCGTAATCGCGGATGGTCATGACCGCTGGCGGCGCCACAGCAGCACACCGACGAGCAGGCCGAGCAGTAGCGCGCTCTTGCCACTGCCGCCGACCGAACAGCACCCGCCGCCCGCGACCGGATAACACTCGCCGCTCGCACCACTGGCGAGGCACGAGAAGTTATCGGGACAGCTGTTCGCGGTGCCCGGATCGCAGGTCGCGCCGCAGTGCTTGAAGGTCTCGCCGCCGTCGACACAGGTCAGCGAGATGCAGTCGCTATCTTTCGAGCATTGCACTCCGAGCCCGCCGGGGGCATCCGGGCCGGCGAGGCAACCACCCATCACGCACACGTCGGTACCGCTACATCCGGCCGCCGCCGTACACGGTGGACCTTGGTCGACCGTGATCGCGACGGTCGTCGACATCTGCGTCGTATCGATCGCGTGGACCTCGATCATGTGGCTGCCGCTCGCGAGCTCGGGCGCGATGAACTGCCACGGCGCGATCGTGATCTTGTCGACCATCGCACCGTCGACCCACAGCTCGAGATGATCGATCGCGGCGTCGTCCGTCGGCTTGGTCAGGATCGGGAACTTCGGGGTGACCTTCTTGCCGTCGGTCGGCGAGCTGATCACGAGGGTCGGTGGCGTAGGCGCGCCCACCCCGAACGCGTCGTAGATCTTCTTGTACGAGTTCTGCGTGCCGGTCGTGCTGCACTGACACGCCATCGCGGTGTTCGTGCCGCACGGCGCTTCTTGCCACTGGAACCGCTTGGGCAGGTCACCCTGCGCATACGTCATCGGGTCCTTCTGCAAGAACTCGTGCTCGAGGCCGAACGTGTGGGCGGTCTCCTGCGAGACGGTCCAGCACAGCGAGTCCGGATCGGCGCCGTAGACATCGAAGGTGTAGCTGATGCCGTTCGGTACCTCGCTGCAGTTGAACGGGGCGACGCCACCCGCATTCGCGATGTCGTCGCGCAGATCCGTCGGCTTGCCGCCGATGATCTCTTCGAAGTGCGGCACGTTCCCCGGGTCGACATCCGTGACCGTGATGTCGAACGCGGCGTACGTATCCTTCACGCACTGGACCATCGCCTGCCAGACCTGCTCGGACTGGTTGAACGCACCGATCGTGCGATCGCCCTGCGCGATCTGCGACGTGTCGGGGGTCGTCCGCGAATCATCAGCGGAGCCCGCATGGATCGGGCACCCCGCGTCCTGGCAGCGATGGAGATAGATGATGTTCGACGACAGCGCCGCGGCCGGCCCCGAGCGCGGCGGAATCTTGATCACCGTACGCTCGGGAACGGCGTACGCCGTCGCACCGAGCGCTAGCACCACCGCGGCTGCGTAGCGCATCAGCGCTTGCGACGGCGCGTGAAGAGGAGCGCCGCGAACACCAGGCCGCTCGCGATCGAGCCGCCCGCCCCGGTGTTGCAACCACCACCACCGCCGCTATCGCTGTAGCCCGGCCAGCAGTAGCCGGCGTCCGAACCATCCGCGATCGGCAAGCAACCAAAGCCGCTCGGGCACTGGCCCGCGGTGCACTTGGTCGTGCAGTACATGTTCGTGCCGTCGCTCGCGCAATTGCTGTCGCCGCACATCTCGTTGCCCGTGCAGGTCATGCCGAGGCCGCCGGTCGCGTTCGGACCGGGCACGCAGCGCCCGCCGATGCAGACCTCCTTCGCCTCGGCGCTGCACATCGAATCGTCGGTGCACGGGGGGCCGATCGTGACCGTGATCGAGGTCTTGCCCGGCGTGCCATGCGCGTCGTAGCCCGTGACCTCGACGGTGTGCGAGCCTGGCTGGAGCGTGGTCGGCGCGTTGAATGCATACGGCGCGGACATCACGACCGGATCGACGAGCGTGCCATCGACGCGGAGCTCGGCCTTCGTGATCGCGGCATCGGCCGTGATCGTCGTGTTGATCGCGAAGCCTGCCTGCACGCTCGCGCCTTGCTGCGGCTTCGTGATCTGCACGGTCGGAATTTTCAGCGTGCCGGCGCCGAAAAGCGAGGTCAGGATCGCGGCGGAGTTCTGCGTTGCCGCGGCATTGGAGTTGCCTTGGCAGCAGGTGTGGACGTTGTTGTCGGCGCCGCTGCACGTGTACCCGTACGGGCTCTTGCCGCTCGAGCAGTCGCTGCCGCACTGGTCGGCGGTCGTTTGGAAATACTTGCGCCCCATGTAGTTGAAGTACGTCATCGGGTCGAGCTTGTTGTGCGAGTGATCCATGCCGAACGAGTGCGCGATTTCTTGCGCGGCAGTCGCGCAGATGTTCTCGACGCAGGCCGCATCGCAGCTGGTACTGAGGCTGTAGGTGTTGGCGAACGCGAAAACCACCGCGTTCGGAAGATACGTACTGCCGCACCCATCGGTCGAGACACCGCCGTAGTTAGCCGCGAATCCTAGATCCGTTGGGTTGCCCGCGATCATGATCTCGAAGTGGGCAGCGGAACCCGGGTCGACGTCCGTAATCTTGACGTTGAACGGCGAGAAAGTGTCACGCACGCACGCGTTAACCTTGTTCCATGTGTCGTCGCCAAAGGTGAACTTGCTCAGGACGTGCGGACCGTTCACGATCGGCGATTGATCGGGAACGGCGCTCGAGTTGTTGTTGTTGCTGGGCCCCGTGACGGAGCAACCGCTTGCGCAACGGTTCAAGAAGATCGTGTTGTACGGAGCGACAGCCTCGGTGACGTGGACCGGATTGGGATCGGGGAGCGTGACCAGGAGCGGGCGCTCGGCAGCAGCCACACCGGAGAGGACAAGCATCGTGAAGATGCAGGCAAGACTTCGCATCGGTACACCTTCGTAGCGCGTTTCGACGTGCTCGCGTGAGTGCCGAATCCTGGCGCCTGCTGCTACCGGGTGAGACCCGTGCGTGGCGCCGTAACTAGCCGGCCTACTTACGGTTTCGGCGTGTGATCCAGACCGCAGCGAACCCCAGACCGAACAGGATCGACACCGGCGATCCGCCACGGCCGGCTTCGCACCCTCCGCTGCCGCTACCGAGCCAGCACACGCCACCGCCCTGGCCATTGTCGAGGCAATCAAACCCGGACGGGCAGGTGCTGTTCGCCGGGTCGCACGCGATCACGCACGCGGAGGTCGAGCCGTTCGTGCCGCACATCGTGGACGAGCAGTCGCTGTTGTTGACGCAGGTCGCGCCGAGGCCGCCCGCGCCGCCCGGGCCATCGATGCACGCCGACTGGTAGCAGATCTTGGTGCCGCCGCAGTCCGCATCCTGGGTGCAGGTGCTGCCGACGATCACGTTGATCGACTGGCTCGCGCTCGCTTGCTTGTTCGTGCCGCACACGACCGTGATCTTGTGGGTGCCCGCGCTGAACGCGGTGGTGAACGTCGCGGGCGACGCGGCCACCGTGTTCGCGAACACGTCGTCGGTGTAGAGATCGATCTCTTTGACGCCGTCTGCGGACGTGCACGTCGCGTTGATCGTGAACGTGTGCGAGGTCTGCTCTGTGGCATTGTTGGCGGGCGAGGTGATCGCCACCGTCGGGGCGACGGCACCGGCGGGGCCGAACAGGTTCGTCAGGATCTGGACCTCGTTCTGGGTCGCCTGATTGTTCTCCATGCAGACGTGGGTGCCGTTCTCGCCAGTACCCGCGCACGCCACACCAAACGCATTCTGGTTCTGGTTGGCGCCGTAGAGGCAATCGCTGCCACACGGCGCGGCATTGCGAAACGAAAGCGGCGTTTGATACGTCTTGTACGTCATCGGATCGCTCGCGGCGGTCGCGTGATCGAGCGTCCAGCCGTGCGCGACTTCCTGGAGCGCGACGCCGCACATCAGCGCGGTCGCGGCGGGGGTGATGCCGCCGTACGCGTTGGCGAACGCGAACGTGATCGAGTTCGGGATATATGTACCCGTGCACGAGCCCGGGGCGCCGCCGCACAGGTACGACGCGACGCCTTCGAAGTTGGCGTCGAATCCTATCTCTGCCGGCGAGCCCGCGATCATGATCTCGAAGTGCTCGGCCGTCCCTGGATCGACGTCGGTCACCGTGATGTTGAACGGCGCGAGCGCGGTCTGGACGCAGCTCTTGATCCCCGCGAAGTCGACCGTCGCGTTGAGTTGCTTCAGCGTCCCGGTCATCGGCGCGATGCCCGACGTATCGGTCCGCGAGTCATCTCCATTGCCCTTGGTGATCTTGCAACCACCCGTGCACTTGTTGAGGAAGACGACGTGGCTGTTGACCACGACCGGAGGCGGCACCGCCAGCGTCACCGGGATGACGGCGGTGTGAGGGACGTGAATGCCATCGCTCGCCGACGCTCCGGGACCGTTCCGGTTGGCTTCCGCCCACGCTGGGCCGCCCAGGATCCCGACAAGGCCTACGACTGAAACTAGGGAGCGCATTACCTCGACGGTATCGGCCTGGAAGCCGATCAATCAAGGGCTTAACCCTGCCAGCCGCTGTTCTGCGCCGGTTACCCGCGCTTGCGCGTGAGCAACATCGCACCGAGACCGAGTCCGACCAGCATGAGGGTGCTCGAGCCGTTGCCACCCGTGCTGCAGCCGCCCGCGCCGCCGCTGTCCGCTCCCGGCCAGCAGACGCCGGACGTGCCAGCGGAGATGCAGCCGAAGCCGCTCGGGCACGCGCCCGCGGTGGCGGGATCGCACGAGGTCACACAGTACTTGTTACCGGTGCCGTCGTCGCCGCAGCTGTTCGAAACGCAATCAGAGTTATTGGTACAGGTCGAGCCGAGGCCGCCGGTCGTGTTCGGGCCCGCCTGGCACGTGCCGGCCACGCAGACCTGGCTCGCATCGGTGCAGCCGCCGTTCGTGCACGACTGACCGTACTGGACCGTCTCGGTCGCCTTGCCGGTGTTGTCGGAGAGATCGTACGCGGTGAGCTCGAGCGTGTGCATGCCCTGCGTGATCGCGGTCGAGGTCGTGAACTGGAACGGCGCGACGGTCGACGTGCCGGCCAGGTTGCCGTCGACGCGAAGCTCGACCTTCGAGATCCCGACGTTGTCGGTCGCGTTCGCGATCACCGAGAAGCCGGGCAGGATCGACGCGCTCGCGGCGGGCAGCTGGAACGAAACAGTTGGCGGAGTCGAATCGGGCGTGCCCGGGCCGAACGTGGCCATGATCAGTGCGTAGGAGTTCATCGACGCGGTCGAGTTATTGTACGTGCAGTTACACGCGCGTGGCGAACCCTCTCCGCACGACCCGGCCTGGTTCTGGAACACTTTTAGTGTGGTGGGATCCGGGGACGGGAGGTACGTCATCGGATCTTTGGGGTCGTGCTTGTGGTCGAGCCCCCACGAGTGTGCGGTCTCCTGCGAAACGGTCCAGCACGCGTCTGCAAGGTCTGCATACTCGTGGCCGGCACTGCTAGGCAGCGGGCTATTCGCAAACGAGAACGAGATCGCATTCGGCAAATAACCGCAGGAGAAAGGCGAAACGCCGAGAACACCGCTTGGCTGGCCGGCTTCACTGGGAAGACCCGCGACGATCGCGGTGTGGTAATCACCGGAGGCGGGTCGTTGATCGACGATCGTGACGTTGAACGGCGCGTACGTCTGCTTGACGCAGCTGACGATCGCGTTCCACTGCGCGTCGGTGCCACCGAACTGCGAGATGTGCCTCGTCGAGTTACCGATAATATCGGACTGGTTTTGGGTGCCATCGCTGCCAGGCGTCAGCGTGCAGCCGCCAGCACAACGGTTCATAAAGATCGTATGGGAAACCGTCGCGGGGTTCGGTAGTTGAAACTCGGCGCCGATTCCGCGGGGATCCGAGAACACGAAGCCGGCGCGCCGCTCGGCACTTGCCAGCGTCATCATCCCCGAAAAGGCCAGGATGCCCGCAGAGATCGCGACCGCCCAGTTGGGTTTCATGTCCGCGACCGTAGGACAAACCACTTCGCATCAGTTAGGGAGTGCTGCTGGCTTCAAATCGCTGCAAGTGATGTAGGCACGCAGCAAATGCTGCTCACAAACCGCCGCAGCGACGCCGCCACCTCACTTGTGGACGCTGCAGACAAGGGTTCTGCTGAGCTACGACGGTTCGCGTGAGGGCTCCAAGCCTCACCGAGGTACGAGTATTCCGGTCGACACGTGGATGCTCAAGACCGCGCCGCTGTGTGAATACGTCCCGTCAGTGGTCTTTACCTGGAGTCGTCCAACCGCGCCTCCTCCGCCGGCAGCGGTATCGATCATCGTGTCGACGCCGATGCCAGGTCCCTGCGTTTCAGTGCCGCCAGAACCCGAAAGCGTCGGTGAGTTCGTGCCACAGCCGCCAACGCCGGCTGCTGGCGCCGCATCCGAGCTGCCGGGATTACCCCCGATGCCGCACGCGCCGCCGGAGCCGCCGTTTGCCGCGACCGTCCCTGAGATCGAAACTCTAGGTGCCTCGAGAAGTATGTTGCCGCCCGAGCCACCACCGGAGCTGTCGCCTCCTCCTAAGCCGCCAGCGTTCAGGATGCCGCTGATGTTGATCGACGAGCGCGAGACGAACTCCAATCCTGCGCCACCGTTTCCACCGGGATTACCGTTGAACCCACCACCGGGGCATCCTCCAACCAGTGGTTCGAAGAGATTCGCGGGTTGCGCTGCGCCACCTGGTGCGCCTGGTGCTGCCGGGAGCTGGGCCTTCGGAGCGCCGTACCCACCCGGGGTGGCGTTGCCACCTCCGCCACCGCCATGCAACTCTGCAACTCCTGCGCACGGTGCCGAGGCCAACTGGCTGCCAGGACCAAAGTAGACGAGGCGCATTGGAAAACCGGCATCGAAGGCGCCATCGATCGCGATCGAACCCGATGCGACGAAGGCGATCGGGTTGCTCGTGTCGCGAGCAATGGCCTGGATGAAACCTGCGTGAATTTTGAAGGAGCGAGCAATGAACACCCGGAGCGACGGAACTCCGACCTGCGTCACCAGCAGTGAGCGAACTACGACGTGAGCGTTCGAGGGGAGCTCGAGGATATCGCCGTTGTCAAACACGTCAACCATCGGAGGGAAATCGATGTCCGGTTCGTCCTTCGCCATAGCGAGCGCGTCCGCCAGACCGTTCGACGGTGCGAAACTCGCGCATCGCGTGTTGTCTGCGGAACAGCCGAGGTCGCACGCGGTAGTCGTCGCCGACCTACCGTCAGGGTTACAGACCGACAGTGTCTGATTTGCGCAGGTCGTCGCATTCGGCGTGCACCCACAGCGTTCAGCCGGGCAGTTGTCTGGAACGACGGTGCAGACGTTGGTGACGCCGCCGGAGGCGGGATACGCACCGTCGACGTCGCAGAACGGATACGGAACTTTACAATCGGAATCCGCGCCGCACTCGTTCGCCCGCTTCGTACACGCGCTCGAGAGCACCAAAACCACCACCAGGTATCGCGTCATCCTGGAGTTATCGATCGAAGCAGTTCGCGGTTGCTCACAAAAGCGCGGCACAGACAACAAAAGCGACGAACGCAGCCACGAGCATGGCTCCCTCCCATCGACTGATCTTGCGCGCGCTGCGACTTCATGCTCGGTCGGGCGTGAAGCTGCCGAGGCAGCCAGCTCCTAGTAGGCTGCGTACGTGCGGACGATCTTCTCCGCTTTGCGCGTATCGCCGGTCTGCCAACCGAGCGCGCCGATGTGGTCGGCGGCAGCGAGGATGTAGTCCGGGAGTGACCACGTCGCTTTGGTCGGCTTGCCGTTCTTGAAGAACGTGCAACCAACTCCTGCCGCGCCGCCATCGACGCGGAGTGCCGCGTACGAGTCGTCGGAGACGGTGTCGACGCGTCGCCACATGGCCATGCACTTCTTCATCGGCGTCTTCTGTTCATCGTCGCGCTGGAAGAGCTCGGGCAGCGACGCGAGGACGATCGACCCGGTGAACACGCCTTCGTCTGCAACGCAGCTCCAGTGGAAGTCGAAGCCGCCGGTCAGCGCGTAGACCTCGCGTAGCTCGGCGGGGATCGTGTAGGACGCATCAGCACTGACCTCGCGAACGATCTCTTGCCAGTTATCGATCTCGCCCGCCGGCATGACGTGGTGGTCCTCGAACTGAACGCGGAACGACGAGCGTTCCCGCATCTCCAGCGCGAGCGTTCGAAGGTCAGCGAGCGCTTTGGCGAGATTCCCGCCGGTCGCCGCAGGCTTTTTCGCCGCAGGCTTCTGCGCGGCAGGCTGCTTCTTGCCGGCAGGCTTCTTCGCGGCGGGCTTCTTCACCGCCGGCTGCTTCTTCGCAGCAGGCTTCTTTGCAGCAGGCTTCTTCACCGCAGGCTTCTTCACGGCCGTCGTCTGCTTCTTCACGGTCTCACTTCACGTAATGTGTCATCTGTCATCCAAGCCCCGCGATGCGCAATGTCATGTTCGCCTGGCTACAGCAGGGCCGCGCAGACGATGAAGGCGATGTACGCAGCCACGAGCATGGCGCCCTCCCATCGACTGATCTTGCGTGATCCGCGCAGCACGATCACGCCGAGCAGGGTGATCACTACCAGGCCGACAAGATCGACCACGTGCATGCGCTCGCCGAGCCGGATCGGGTGCAGGCAGGCGGTCACGCCCAGGACGAGGAACACGTTCAAGAGGTTCGAGCCGATCACCGACCCGACGGCCAGGGCGGCGTGGCCTCGGGTCGCAGCCACGATCGAGCCGATCAGCTCGGGCAGGGCGCAGCCCATCGAGATGACGGTGAGGCCGAGCATGCGCTCGGACATGCCGACTTCGGCCGCGATGCCGCGACCACCGCGAACGAAGAAGTTCGAGCCGATCACGAGCAGGACGACGCCGATGCCGCTCATCATCAAGCTGAGCGTGCGCGAGATCCGCGGCCGGCCTTTACCGCCGAGGCTCGAGCCCGTGAGCTCGGCTGAAGAAGACGACGAGTGGGGATGCGTGACCGCACCGATCGCGGACGCCGAAGCGCCACCCGCCTCGGGCTCGTCGTCGTCCATCGGATCGGGCGGATCGGGCTCACCGGGTGCCAGCTCGTCGTTCGGATCGATGCGGGCCGCGACGGTGAGCGTCGCGATCGTGAACACGATCGCGCAAGCGACGAGCAGGAAGCCTTCGAACCGCGAGAGCACGCCGTTGCGAAACAGGATCGGGACCGCGATCGCCGAGCCGACCAGGACCGGCACCTCGCGGCGGATGATCCGGCCATCGATCGTGGGTGGCGAGATCAGCGCGGTGATGCCGAGGATCAGCGAGATGTTCGCGGCACAAGAGCCGATCACGACGCCGAGCGCGATCGGCGGATGGCCGGTGAGCGCGGCCTTCGTGGCGACGGCGAGCTCCGGCGCGGAGGTGCCGTAGGCAACGACCGTGAGGCCGACGACGAGCGGCTTGACGCCGAACACGCGCGCGATGCCGGCGGAGCCGCGGATCAGCCACTCCGCGCCCCAGTAGAGGATCGCGATGCCGAGCACCAGCGCACCGATGTCGAGGAGCGGCGTGATGTCGGTATCGTAAACTAGTTCGAGATCCGCGCGAGGTAGCGGGCGGCCCGCATCATCTCGGCGATCTCGTTGACGTCGTTAGAGTCGTAGCGGCCACGGATGTGGAGGTCGCCATCGACGAGCAGGAAGTAGGCAGCGTGCGCGATATCGGGGACGCCGCTGGGGCGGTCACCTTCGCGCTGCATCGAGGCCATGAAGCCACTCTCGACGAGCTGCGTGACCTGGGTCTTGGGGCCGGTGACGAACCGCCAGCGCTCGGGGTCGGCCTTGAAGCGCTGCGCGTAGGCGGTCAGGCGCTCGGGCGTATCGTACTCGGGATCGACGGAGAACGAGACCAGCTTGACCTTCTTGCCGACATCGAAGGTCTGGTCCTGGACGTTCTCCATCTTCAACGACGTGACCGGGCAGATCGTATCGCAGCGCGTGAACACGAAGCCGACGATCGTCTGTTGATGGCGAAACGCATCCTCGGTGAAGACGTTGCCGCGCTCGTCGGTCAGCTTGAACGACGGGAGCGCGCCCATGTCGACGAGCTTCGGCGGCTTGCCGCGCTGCCACATCATAGGGACGACGACCGCGGGGATCGCGCCGAGCACCACGATCGCGAGCATCACCAGGAGCACGCGCTTACCGCTGCGCGATCGCGCCGGTTCGAGCGGCCGGTTCGGCCGGATCGGGGTCAGAGGCTCGGACACGTGTGGACCCTAGCGCGAACCGGGGAGCATGGCGTGCGGCAATGCGCCGCTTAGAGCTCGGACCAGTCGTTATCGCCGTCGATCATTCCATCGGAGAGCGAGTTCAGCCAGTGCCAGGCGGCGCGGCGCTTCTCGCCTTCCTTGTTCTCGCGATCGACGAGCGCCGAGAGGTGCGCGACGTTCGGCTCGCGATCGAGGATCACTCCGCCCTGCATGGTTGCGACGATGAGGTCCGCGAGCGCGCTGGGATTCCGGTCGTGGACGTGGATCTCGATCGCCATGACGCGGCGATACCACGAGCCCTGACCATGATTCAAACCGTTCGGCGGTGAGCTGCGAGGTAGTGGCGGCGGAGCTCCGGATCGCGGAGCTTCTGCGCCTTCACATCGACCTCGGTCTCGGCGAGCGCGAGCTCGGCCTTCGCCGCATCGGGCTTGCCAGCCGCCTCGAGGACCTCGGCGCGCCAGCGATGGAGGTGCTCGAGCCCGTCGATCCGCGTGTTGTCGGCCTTCGCGACCGCGAGCGCCTCGTCACTCGCGGCGAGCGCCTCGGGGTGGCGGCCGAGCTTCGAGAGCGCGAGGGCCTGGAACGTCAACCCGTAGATGATGCCGACGAGCATCGGCATCTTCTTGGCCCACTCGGTCGCCGAGCGCGCCATCTCGAGCGCGGCCTCGGGCGCGTCGCCGTTGGCGAGGTGGGCGAGGGCGACGTACTGGAGCGCGCGGATCTCCTGGTAGCGCTCGCGATTCTCGGTCGCGATCGTGAGCCCGCGCTCGAACAGCTGGAGCGCGGCCTTGGTGTCCTTGCGCTGCATCTTGGTCTGGCCCCAAGACACCGCGACATCGGCGGCCGCCGAGAGATCGCCGGTCTGCTCGGCGACCTTGAGCGCGCGGCCGAGGTAGTTCTCGGCGCGATCGAGATCGCCGAGGTCGGAGTAGCACTGGCCGATGTTGCCGAGCTTGAGCGCGAGCCCCGAGCGCTCGCCGAGCGCTTGATCGATCTTGAGCGCGCTCTTGTAGTGCGCGAGCGCTTCCTCGTATTCGCCGAGCGCCGCGAACACGATGCCCATGTTGTTGAGCGCGCGCGCCTCGTGGCGCTGCATGCCGATCGCGCGATAGATCACGAGCGCCTCGGCGTAGCTCTCGATCGATTGCTCGAGCTTGCCGATGTTCCACAGCGTGGTGCCACGCTGGTTGAGGATGGTGGCGCGCGCGAGTAGCACCGGCGTGGGCGCGCGCTGGCCGGTCTCGGTGACCTTGGAGGTCTCCATCGCATGATCGACGATCTCGAGCGCTTGCTCGACGAGGCGCAGCGACTCTTCCGCATTGCCAACGAGCCGCGCGATCGCCGCGCGCAACCGCAGCGCCTCGGACTCGACGAGAGGATCCTTGGCATCGCGCGCGTACTGGAGCGCGGGCGCGACCGCGCGCAACGCGGCCGGCGCCTTGCCGACGTCGATGTAGAACTGCGCGAGCGCGTTGTGCGAGACCGCGAGCTTGCCGGGTTCGCCGATGAGCTCGGCTTCCTTGCGCAGCGCGTGGAGCTCGCGCAGCTGCTGCGGACGCTTCGCGAGCCGGCGCAGGATCTCTTCGCGCAGGCGATGCGCGGTGAATCGGCGCTCGTGGTCGTCGTCGGGCAGGAGCTTCAACGAGCGTGTGAGCTGGCGGAACGCCTCGGCATTGCCGCCGAGCTCGGTCGCGTGCCCGGCCGCGCGAAGGTACCGATCGGCGGCAGGGCCCGTGTCGCCCGCGAGCTCGAGATGCCGCGCGATCAACGCATCGTCTTGGCCGATGCGATAGCCGACCGCGTTCGCGATCCGCGCGGCGACCGAGCGATGCATCTGGACCCGGACCTCGGGCGGAATCATCCCGTACGCGACGGTCATGGTCATGTCGTTCTTGAACCGGTACTCGCCGTCGAGCGCCGAGACCAAGCCGCGCCGCACGAGCTCGTCGAGCTCGAGCCGGACCGGGCGGCCGAGCAAGGCCGACAGCGATGCTGCCGAGACGTGACGGCCGAGCACGGACGCATGGACGATCGCCTCGCGCTCGGCGGTCGGCAGGCCATCGATGCGTGCGAGCACGAGATCCTCGACCGACGACGGGACCTGGATCGGCGCATCGCGGCGCTCCCAGCGCAGCAGGCCGGGATACTCGCCATTGTCCGGATCCGCGACGAGGATGCCGCGCTCGATCAACATGTCGAGCAGCTCCTGGATGAAGAACGCGTTACCTCCGGCGCGCACCGCGATCTGGGTGACGAGCTCGTCGATGTCGTGGCCGGGTACGAACCGCGCGGTCAGCATCTCGCGCCGCGCGGCATCGGTGAGCTCTTCGAGCATCACGATCTCGGTGCCGAGCTCCTTGGCCTTCGCGATGATCCGCGGCTCGGGCCGGCTCGTCATGATGCCGAACAGCGGGCGCGGGGTCGGCACCTTGAGCAGCGCACCGAACAGCTCCTGGCTGTCTTCATCGGCCCAGTGGATGTCTTCGCCGACGAGCACGATCGGCTTGTCGCCCGCGAGTTGCTTCTCGATCCGGAGCAACACCTTCATCAGCATCTGGCGCTGCGCCTCGGCATCCATCTTCGCGGTCACGAGGTGCCGTGCGCCGAGCAGCATGCCGAAGATCTGGAGCGCGGCCCGCGCCTCGGGCCCGTTCTCCTCGCCCGGCCACATCAGCGGCGCCGAGAGCAACAGCCGGCGCTCGACCTCGTGCGGTTCGGCATCCTCGGCGAGGCCGAGCACGTCGCGCGCGAGATCCGCGATCACCCCGTACGGCGTCATCGCGGTGCCGACGCGTGCGCTCGTGCGGATCACGACCGCTTCATCCGGGGCGAGGCCGTCGAGGAACGAGCGGACGAGCGTGCGCTTGCCGACGCCGGCATCGCCGACGATCACGATCTGGCGCTTGCGCTTGGTGACGAGCACGTCGCGCCACGCGTCGCGCAGCGCCTTGAGCTCGAGTGCGCGACCGTGGAGCTGCGCGTTCGGCGGCATCGCGCGACGCTCGCGGATCCGCTGCGCGCGCTCCTTGGGACCCCGCAGCCGGAACACGCGTGCGCGCTTCACGCCCGGATCGGTGTCGTCGTCGACGACGTGCGGCTTGGAGGCCGTCGACCCACCGGGGGATTCATCCGGCAGATCGATCGCGGGCAGTGATTCGAAGGTCCACTCGTTGCGCGCCGCACGGAACACGCGGCCTCCGACGAGGATCTCGGCACCGCGAGCCTGGCGGGCGAGCTTGTGCGCGAAGGCCGCGGTCGATTCTTCGATCTCGAACGAGAGGCCCTTGGTCTTGTCGTTCGCGGGTCGGGGCCGCACCAGCGCGACCCCGCGCTGGACCGCGAGGGCGAGGCGGAGCTCAGGCTCGACATCCGAGCCGATACCGTCGAGCGTGTCGACGAGCGCGAGCGCGAGCTTGATCGCACGATCGGCATCGTCTTCGCTCGCGATCGGCAAGCCGACGACGACGCGCAACATCGTGCCGTCGTCGCTGATGGCGAGATCCGAGCCGTCCTCGGGCAAGCGCGGGTAGTCGAGCAGCGCTTGGTGCTTGAACGCGACATCGCGCGCCACCTTGTAGAACTCGTTGACGAGCTTGGCGGCGCCACTCGTGCCGAGCCGCCGCTCGAGCGCGCTGAGCCCGACCAGGACGCCTTCGAGGACGTAGACGTACTTGCGCTCGCGCGCATCCCGCGCTGGCACCGGGTCCGGCGTCGGTGGCCGCGCGTACTTCGCGAGCCCCGAGCCAGGTTGCGAGACCCTGCCGCTCGCGAGGCCGATGAGATCGACCGGCGCACTGCCGGTATCGACGAGCGGCTCGGGTACGCCATCGGGGACGCCGTCTTCACTACTCGGGCGCCGGCGCGCGGCGTCGCCTTCGACCGCCGGGCGCGGCGTGACCACGCGATCCGCGGCGACGAGGCTCGCGAGTTGTTGGGCGATCTGGCTCGAATCGATCAGCGCGCCGGTCTTCTGTCCCCACTCGAGCTGGAACCGACCGAGCTCGTGCTGGAGGTCGCGCGCGGTCTGAAACCGGTCGCGGCGATCGAACGCGAGCGCCTTGAGGATCGTCTTCTCGAGCGACTCCGACAGCTCCGGCGCGAAATCGCGTGGCCGCGGGATCTGGCCGGACTTGACCATCTCGAGCGCTTCTTTGCCCTTGCCGTGGAACAGCGGCCGCGCACACACCAGCTCGTAGAGCACGATGCCCGCGGCGAACACGTCGGAGCGACAATCGACGACATCGCCGCGCGCTTGCTCGGGCGACATGTACGCGAACTTGCCCTTGATGACGCCGGCTTCTTCGTGGACATCGCGCGCGCGCGCGATGCCGAAGTCGACGATCTTGACGCTGCCGTCCCACGACAAGAGGACGTTCTGCGGCGAGATATCGCGGTGCACGATGCCGAGCGGCTCGCCGAACTCGTCGGTCTTGCGATGTGCGTAGTCGAGGCCCTTCGCGACCTGCTGGACGATGTACGCCGAGATCCCGTACGGCAGCCGAACCCGGGCCTTCGCCGCCTCCTGCAACAGGCGCAAGAGATCGATGCCCTCGTTGAGCTCCATCGCGAGGAAGTACGTGTCGCCGACCGCACCGAAGTCGAACACCTGGATGATGTTCGGGTGGTTGAGGCCGAGCGCGATCTTCGCCTCGTCGACGAACATCGCGACGAACTGGCGGCTCCGCGCGTACGCGGTGTGGATCTTCTTGATGACCAGGGTCTTGTTGAGGCCCTGTGCCACGCTCGTGCGCGCGAGATAGACCTCGGCCATCCCGCCGGTGCCGATCTTCCGGATGAGCTGGTATTTCCCGAACTGCTCCACCGTGCGGGGCAGATTTTAGCTCAGAGCGGCGTGATGACGACGTTGTCGAACCACGTATCGGTCTCCCAGTTGTTGAAGCCGAGGTACTCGTGGTTCGCATTTTCGAGCGGGTGCGGGTCGTCATACTCGAGGAATGGCGTTCCGTTGATCGACTCCGCACTGCCATGCGGTAGTGCTGCTTCGCCCGGCGTAGCCGGGCTCGAGATCCCCCACGAGATCTTCGTGCCGCGGCGCTCGATCTTCCAGTGGTAGTGCTGGTTCGCCACGACCTTGACGTCGGTGCGCGAGGCCATGTCTTTGCCGTGCTCGTCGAGCCGGGCGATGATCGATTTCTGGTTGTACCAGCCGCCGAAGACGATCTCGTAGCCGGTCGCCATGTACGCGCCGCCGTCGGGGTCGTAGGACTTGCCGTCGCCAAACAGCTCGATCTTGATGTCGCCGCGGTTCTCGGTCGACCAGCAGTCGAGCTCGATCCGGACGTCGTGCGGGAGCTTCTTGCGTAGCCACATCGGGTGGTTGTGGGCGCCGTGGGCCGACAGATGGCCGTCGACGAGCGCGTAGCCCGCGCCGGTGACATAATAGTCACTTCCCGGCCGGCCGGTCCTCTCGAAGGTTTCGGTCCAGGTCTCGGTAATCGGGGCCGGATCGCGGACTTTGCAGGCCGTGAGGACTGCGAGAAGGGTCAGGACCGGCCAGCGCCTCATGCGGACGACTCTATTGTCAGAGGGGCTGCATAATCTAGGGGTGTGGAAGGCACACTGTCCCTGTTTGACTGGCGACCAGCGCCAGCGGCGGACAGCACGACCGCGCCTGCAGATCCGAGGCCCGCAGCGCCGAGGGTCGTGGTGTTCGACTGCGAGACCACCGGCATCGATTTCGCGAAGGACCAGGTCATCGAGCTGTGCGTCCAGCACGGGCTCGGCCCCACGGCGACCAGCCGGACCTGGCGGATCCGCCCCAGTGTCGCGATCCATCCCGCCGCGCAGGCAGTCCACGGGATCAAGATGGATGACCTCGCCGGTTGCCCGCTGTTCAGCGAGTACGTCGACGAGATCATCGCGGTGTTCACGCATGCCGATGTCATCGTTGGCTACAACATCTCGTTCGATATCGAGATGCTCCAGGCCGAGCTCGCCCGCATCGAGCGGCCGCCGCTCGATCTCACGACCAAGAAGCTCGTCGATGCGTTTCGGCTCTGGCAGCAATGCGAGCCGCGCAGCCTGATGCACGCGCATCGTCGCTTCGTTGGCGACGAGTTCGCCTCGGCCCACTCCGCGAGCGCAGATGTCGCCGCGACCGGGCGCGTACTCGTAGGCATGCTCGAGCACTTCAAGCTCGCGGATCAGGATTGGCAGCAGATCGCGAGCGTGTGTGATCCGTTACCAGGGCGTGCGAGCTGGGTCGGGCCGTCGCGTCACCTCCGGTGGGAGGGCGATGCGATCGTCGTGGGTTTCGGAAAGCACACCGGTGCCTCGCTCCACGAGCTCGCGGCAGGCCCTGATCGATCGTTCTTGCAGTGGGTGATGCAGAAGGACTTTCCGGCGCATGTCGTGGAGATCTGTAAGACTGCCCTCGAGCGACCGGCCACGGAGCTCGTGCAGTGGGCGCGCGAGCGGTTCGGTCAGCCGGCACCGACCGCGCAACCACCGTTCGCGCAGAAGTAGCTCGCTGGGATACCGTTCGAGCATGCGGAACGAGCGGATGATCGCGGTCCTCATCGGGGCCCTCGCGATGGGCTGCGGCAAGGGTGGCACTAACCTCGATAGCCGGATCGAGGCGCTGACCGCGATCAAGGCCGAGGTCTGCGCGTGCAAGGACAGGGCGTGTGCGGACACCGCGCATGACAAGTACGTGGCGCTCAAGAATCAGAACTCCAAAGACGACCGTCCGACCGAGGATCAGATGAAGCGCTACGAGAACGCCCGTCAGCAACTCCAGGAGTGTTGGCACCGGCACAACGGCACCGCCGACACCGGCTCGGCTACGAAGTAACTCGGTCCGCGCGGATCCGATCCACCAGCTCGCGGAGCTGCTTGGCTTGCACGGGCTTGGCATAGTGGAGATCGAAGCCGGCGGCGATCGCTTCATCGCGATCCACCTTGCGGCCGTAGCCGGTCACGGCGACCAGCAGGATCGGCCGCTCGATCGTCCGGCGGACTTCGCGCGCGATCTGAAAGCCCGTGATCCCGGGCAACCCGATATCGACCACCGAGATCTCGGGCCGGGTCCGCTGGATCAGCGCGAGCCCATCGGGTCCAGTGCCGGCAGCCTCAACCGCGCACCCGAGCGCTTCGAGCAGGCTCACGG
>JANXOP010000359.1 GCA_025357755.1 Kofleriaceae bacterium
GACGCCGGATGAGGCGCGCCTTCTCCTCGACGAATGGCAACGCTGCGGCGGATCTCTCGCTGCATTCGCGCGCCGATGTGGAGTTGCGCCGCGTCGCCTGTACTGGTGGAGACGCCAACTCGCCGGCTCGGCGGCAACGTCCGCGAAGGTTCAGACGTTGACGTAGCCAACGACGGCCTTGCCTGCGCGTGCGGCGGCAGCATAGAAGCGAAGGAGGCCCGGGATGTTGCGGTCATCGTCGAAGGCGAAGAGCTCCGCAAACCAGGGCTCGCGGGCGAGTTGTTCGGAGAGGTCACGCACCTGCGCGGCGGTCAGTGCGAATAGCTCGCAATCTTCATGCTCGAAGCCAGCGCCCGTCGCTCTGGCCAACGTGCTGGTCTCGTCGGTCAAGTCGTAGTCTGCAGCCGCGCGATACCTGACATGGTCCGCCGCGTGGATCAGCACCGGGCTTGCCGGATCCTCGACGAGCGCCGCGCACACTTGCAACACCGCCTCGTAGTCGGTTCCAAACGAATCCGGCGTCTCGGTTTGTTCGAACCACTCGAGCGCAGTCTCCGGTCGTGCCAGTAGCGACTCGAGCACGTCTGGCTCGAGCGTCTTCAGTTCGACCCAGATCGACATCCTGTAGTGCCGATGCTAGCCGATCTCGACAAGTCGCCAGGCTCCGAGGTTGTTCAAAAGCTCGACGAAGTTGCTCGCATTCTGGAGCGCTCGATCTCGACGTGGCGTTCGTTGACGAGCGCGATCATCGCTGCAGGATCGAGGGCTCCGAACGCATGCAACACCGCGCGGCGCCGGCCCGTCCGGACCTCCAGCGGGCAGCTGGTTCTGGACCGCCGCGCGTGCGGCGTACGCACACGCAGAAGAGGTTCGCTCTCAGCGAGGTTTCGGCTTGACGACCGAAATCCGTGCTCGCAAGCTAGTATCGGATTAACCGATACCGTCATGCTGCCGCGACCTACGATCGAAGCGTTCGATCGGCACCTCCTCGAAGCTGGCCTGAATTTCGAGGGCGTCGTGATCGGCGGATCTGCGCTCGGACTTCTGGGAGTCATTCAGCGTTCCACCCGCGATTTCGACATCCTGACGCCCGAGCTTCCACCCGCAATTGCCGCGTCAGCACGCGAGTTCGCGACGGGGCAGCGCCAAGCAGGTGTCGAGCTCGCTGACGATTGGTTCGACAACGAAGCTATCCAGCTCGGTAGCGTGCTTCCCCCTGGATGGCGAGAGCGCGTGCAGCGTCTCTTCGAAGGCGAAGCTCTCACGCTGCGCACGTTGGGACGATCCGATCTACTCAAGAGCAAATTGTTCGCGCTCTGCGATCGCGGGACGGACCTACTCGACTGCATTGCTCTGGCTCCCACGAGCGACGAGCTGGCAGAGGCCTTACCTTGGCTGGAAGTTCAAGACGCGAATGACGGATGGCCCGCACATGCAAGAGCGACCCTCGCGGATCTTGGACGGAGATTGCGCCATGGCCTTTAAAAATCTCAGGGGGCTAGACCAGCTCCCCTCCCCTGAGGAGCTCACGGCGCGGATGGTCGGCATCGGCATGGTCTTCGCGGCTAAGGCGAATCGCGATGCGGAGATCGAGAGCACGCTCGTTCATGCGTCCGTAGCGGGTATGGAACAAGACGATCTGAGGGTACTCGCCGTCCTGACCACGTGGTTCGGCGTACATCACACGCAGGTCAACGCTGATCGGCTGATCCGACTCGTTCGTGGACACGGGTCGGAACGCGTCCGTGTGTACTGGTCCGCACTCGCGACGTGGCTCGCGAAGGATCGTCGATTCGCGCGGTTGGCCAAGGCCGTGCGTGGCTCGCGAGTGGACCTTCTGCCGACGGGTACCGAGTTCCAGATCAAGCGACGCGGTGAAGACGATCGATTTGCCGCCACGAGACTACGCGTTCCGGCGGGCACTCTCCGCGATCGTAGCGCGGACGTTCTTCTCCCGGAGGCGCTGGTTCGGCGCCATCCGGGCTACCGAAAACGTGTGGACTGTTCTCGAACAGGACGCGGCCCTGTCGGTCGCGGCCCTGTCGGTCGCGGACGTGGCGCGACGCGCATCATGCTCGTTCGCGACGGCGTGGCAGGCTGCGCGGGATTTTCGTCTTCTGCGCGAGGCTAGAGTCGTCGGATGATGCAGTGCACTTTGCTTGCGTCACCGACGAAGATCCCGATCTTGTTCTCGCTAACGGCCGAACTACCCGAATGAAAGCTTCCACGCGACGTGTGTCCATGGCGGATGCGACGAGCTCATCTGACCTGGCGCGCGAACCCATCGAACATCGTCACACACGCGAGGCCAGCGCCGTGGATCGCCGCGACGATCGCGTTGGTTCGCGGGCTGGCGAAGCGGAGAACGTTCCAGCTGGTCGGATGTTGGACATCGTGCCTCGAGCTCGGAAGGCGCACGCGCCGGCGTTCGGAGCGGCGCCAATAGGTCCGGCGTTGGCGGCCGGAACTCCCGGACAAGCTCCAGTTCGTTAGAATGACCTCGCCGACTTGGGCCGAGCGCAACATCGACGGCCGCAAGGTCACGGCCATTGCGGTGAGGATGGCGTCACGTCGATGGGCTGGGCTCGTGTTCGCGGTCTCGGTTCGTCGCGTTTCGCGTGGCGTATTCGAGCCGTTCGTCGGCGACGTGATGTGCATCGGGCGCAGCGCGACCGCGGCCCTCGATATCCCACGGGGGGCGTTGATGTTCGTCGATCGCATGTGCTGCGCGGCATTGCTCGGACCGTCGCAGGACGTCTGCGAGCGAGCGCCCCGCGATCATCATCGGCCGCAGTCCGACCACTGCGCTCGACGTCCCACGGGGGTCGTCGATGTTCGTCGATCGCACGTGCGGCGCGGCGCGGCGGCGCGGCATCAGTCGGACCGTAGATCGACCGCAGCACGGCCACGCAGCAACCCGCGGCTCGTCGATGTTCGCGGTCTCGGTTCGTCGTGTTGCACGCGCGGCATTCGATAGGTTCGTCGGCGACGCGACGTGCTGGTCTGCGTGCGAGCTCTCCCGCGATCATCATCGACCGAGTTCGACCGCGGCGCTCGATGTCCCACCGGGGCCGTTAACGTCCTTCGCTCGCATGCGCTGCGCAGCATCACTCGGACCGTCGCTCGACTGCAGCACCGCCTCGCAGTCAGCGGCGGGTCATCGCTGTTCGCGACTACGCTCGTTCGAGGCGCTTGGGGCAGGTCCTCGTCTTGTAGATCGTTTTGTCGGCGACCGGCCGTACCCGATCGAAAGAGCGCCACCGAAGCAGCGACCTGGGCGCGCCCCACGTGGGGCGTTCTCGTGAACGCGATCGAGTGCAATACTGTCCGGCACGCGGTCAGTGTGTGACTCGGGACGATCTCCGCTAGACGATTTCCTTCGCCGCACGCGCTTTGTCGTTGACGTGTTTTGTCGGGTCGCAACACGCGTCCCCGCGACCTCGATCTCTTCGCTCATGAGACGCGCTGGCTTCACGTCTCGCAACGCCTTCGCCACGCAGCTCGAAACGACGTCCTGCGCGATCGAATCGTCATCGAGAACGCACGCCCTCGAGCCGAAAAAACCAGTGCTACGGTGACCTCCTCAACGCAACGAGGAGTGGGTGATGATCGAAGTGGGTCAAGCGTCTGCGGAGTCGAAGCACATC
>JANXOP010000365.1 GCA_025357755.1 Kofleriaceae bacterium
GATCTGGCGAAAGTCGCTCGTTCGAAGAAGCCAACGATCGCGGCTTACGTGGGTGCGCTTCCTGAAGTTGGAACGCGCACTCCCGCTGCCTCGACCGAAGTTGAAGCCGCTGCTGCAGTAGTCGGCTGCATGAGACGTCTACGCGGAAGAGCCGGATCATGGAAATCTCCTTGTCCGGATCTGGTGGGGGCTGCGGGAGGGTGACCTCCCGCGGCTACCCGACACATCGAAGGCCGCGGTCGGACTGCGGCCGATGAGGATCTCGGGGGATCTCCCACGCAGACGTCCTGCGAAGGTCCGAGTGGTGCCGCGCGGCACATGCGATCGACGAACATCAATGGCCCCGGTGGGACATCGAGCGCCGTGGTCGGGCTGCGGCCACTGCACTTCACGTCGCCGACGAACGGATCAATCACGCCACGCTAAACACGACGAACTGAGATCGCGAACTCGAGCTCAGCCCATCGACGCCATCGTCGGCCAATGGCGTGACCTTGCGTGTACGCTCGCACGGCGCGCTCGAACCCAGTCGCCGAGGTCATTCTAGGCATCGAGCTGCTCGAGTCGCGGGCGTGACCGGCGTTGGCTCGGTCGTCGAAGTGTGGATCGCAAGCCGCGCGATCGTGTTTAGCGCCGGCACAGCACGCTCGAGATCGAGCGTGCTGTGCCGGGTCGCACTGCGTGGCTCGGTAGTTAGTGCTTCTTGCCGACGAGCTCGTAGGTCGAGGTCGTCGCGTAGCCGCGCACCATCACGTTGATCGTGGTCGGTTGCGCGAGCGTCACGGTGCAGCTCTCGTTCGAGCCGGACTTGTACGGGCGGCAATCGTAGGTCGCCGTGGTCGGCGCCTTGCCGACGCGAACGTAGAGGTCGGCATCGCCGGTGCCGGTCATGTCGAACTGGTAGGTCCCCGCGGCGAGGGTCGGGGTGGTGAAGTTCTTGTTGCTGCTGTGCGCGATCGTGCCGTGCTCGTTCAGCCCGGCCCATGGCTGCGGCTGCGTACCACCACCGGCGCCCGGCGTGAACGTGTTGTCCTGCTCGCCGGTGACCATCACCATCTGCGAATCATCGATGTGCGCGAAGATCTGCTCGTAGGTCTGCGGGTTGTCGAAGGCGAGGAAGCCGCGGAACAGGCTCATCGACGCGCCGGACATCGAGGCGAAGAACGCCGGCATGCCGTTGTTGACGATGTCGATGTACTTCCAACCCGTGGTGTCGTCGGTGTTGAGCGACTTGTGCGCCTGCGATAGCGAGCCATCGATGTACGCGAACGTGTCGCAGCCGTTCATGAACACCACGACGTACTGACCAGCGACCCACTTGCCCGCCGAGGCGAGCGCACGGATGTTCGAGCCGAGGCCGGCGTGACCGTTGTAGACGATGAAGTCCGCGCGGGTCGAGAGCGTCTCGTAGCGCGCACGGAACGCGGGCTGCGCGAGCCCGTCGTTGACGTTGTCGGTGAGGAGCGCGACGACGTGGATCTTCTTGCCATCGGCGAGCGTGGCATTGAATTCGACATCCGGCGCCGCGACGCCGGGGCTGCTCGGCAGCGAGGCCGGGATCGTGGTGAGGCCGTGCGTGCCGAGCTCGGTCTTCATCGCGTTGACGAAGGTGTTGAAGCCGGCGATGCCTTCATCGCCGCTCGTCGCACCGTCCTTGTACTTGCCGAAGATCGCGACGACGTTGAGCGTGTTGTCTTCCCAGATCTTGGTGTACTCGGGGAACTTGCCGGTCGTCGTGGTCGGGCTCGGCGACAGCGAGGCCGAGACCTTCGTCGCATCCGCGGCGGCGACCGTGCAACCCGACATCTTCGGGCGGAAGTAATAGAACATCGAACCCGAGTCGACTTCGTGCGCGTCGAAGTCGACGCACTTGGTGCCGTACTTCGTGACGAAGGCTTCCTGCGCCGCGGCCGACATATCGGTCGGCAGCCACAGATCGATCGCGCTCGGCACCGGGTTCTTCTTCGCCCACACGATCGGCAGCTTCGCGGTGTACGTCAGCGTGGTGCGCGTGCCGGTCGAGGTCTTCACGATGTTCGAGAGCTCGGCCTTGTCGACGCGACCGACCGCGGTCAGGCCGTTGAGCTGACCGACCGTGAACAGCAGGTGGTCCTGGATCGTGCCGCGGTCATCCCACGACGAATCGACCGTGACCTTGCCGTTGAAGGTCGCGTCCAGGAAGATGCCGCCCGCGCTCGCATCCGCCTTGCCATCCTCGGCCTTCACCTCCTCGCCCTCGTAGGGGTCGACATCGGTGCATGCAGTGAAGAGGATCAAGGAGGCGAGCAGGCGCTTCATGCACGGCGCAAGGAGCAAGCCCGGTGCCGCACGCCACGTGGCCTAATGCCCCGATTTTGTTGCAGTGCCCGAAGAGCGGACCGCGCAACTCGAGTAGCCAGGCAACAGGCGGATCAGGCGGATCGGCTCAGGTCTCGAACGCGATCGTCATGCTGTCGTCGTCGCCGAGGCCCTTCTCGAGCATCGCGAGCAACTCGGGATCCGCGTCGTTATCCGACAATAGCTCGATCGTCTCGGCGTCGATGTCGTAGTCGGTATCGTCGGAGTTCGCATCCTCGAGCTGTGCGACGAGGAATGCTTGATGTGCATCGGAGATGGTCCCGATGTCTTCGTCTTTATCGATCCGTATCACCCGCGGCATGTTTGGAGTCTGCCGAGGGTGCAGCCCCTGGGTCAATGGGCTACAAGCGATCCGTGGGCGACCTGCCGGCCAGCGCGAACGTGGTCATCATTGGCGCCGGGTTTGCGGGTGTGGCGACGGCTTGGGCACTCCAGCGGCTTGGCATCAGCGACGTGATCGTGCTCGAGCGCGAGGTCCAGCCGGGCCGGTTCGCGAGCGGGCGCAGCGCAGGCCTCGGTCGCCAGCTCGCCGAAGATGAAGACACTACACGGTTGACCGTGCGCGGCGCCGAGCTGATGCGCCAGCTGCCGGCGTGGGCCCCGACCGGGGGCGTGCTCTCGTTCGATGACGAGGTCACGGCGAACGCGTATCTCGATCGCGCGCGCCGTCACGACGTCGCGGTCGAGCCCGGTCTCAAGGACCTCGTGATGGCGCGCTGGCCGCAGCTCCCGGATCTCCGGATCACGCACGCGCTGCTCGTGCCGAGCGATGGCACGATCGATGTCGGCGGTCTCCTGTCCCTGCTCTCGCAGGGCGTCCGGATCGAAGTCGCGACGCCGGTCGTCCGCGTCGAAGCTGCGAATCGCGGTGCGAGCGTCATCACCGCGCGGGGCTCGATCGCAGCGCGCGTGGTCGTCGATGCGTCCGGCGCGTGGGCGGGCGAGCTCGTCGCGGGTGAGCCGCTCGCGACCTTCAAGCGCCACGTGTTCATCCTCGACGCCACCGTCGGCGAGTGGACGCCGTGGCTGTGGCACCTCGGTGCCGGCGAGCTGTACGTGCGCCGCGATGGTGCGAGCGTGCTGTCATCGCCATGCGATAGCGCCGCGTGTCCTCCCGGTCATCAAGAGCCGGATCTCGTCGGCGAGGCACACCTGCGGCGCTTGCTCGACGAAGCGAACTCCGATCTCGCTGGCCTCCCGATCACGCGCCGGTGGGCGTGTCAGCGCGCGTTCACCGAGGATCGCAAGATGCGGCTCGGTCGCGATCCGTCGAAGCCTTGGCTCGTGTGGGCCGCGGGCCTCGGTGGTCACGGTGCGACCGCGGCACCGGCGGTCGGCGAGCGCGTCGCGGCTGCGGTCGTCGAAGCGCTCTAGGTCTTCGGGCTCGCACGCTCGCGCTGACAGTTACTTCGCTTCGTCACACTTGCCGATGCCGCTGTCGCCGCTGATATCGCTCGCAGCGAGCGCGCAATCGACGCGGGTCTTGGTCATCGTCTTGGTGCACATCGTGAGGAAGTCTTTGCCGCGCAAGGCCGTGATCGCGGTCTTGGTCTTGGCTTGCTCTTGCTTGGCCGCATCGCCGGCGGGTGCGTTCGCACCGCCCTTCTTGAATTCGAGATCGACGAGGTGATCCATCAGCTGCTTGCACTGATCTTCCGAGGGACCATTCTTGCAGCCCAGCACCAGGACCAGGGCAACCACCACGCTCTTCATCCCGCTATTTTATCACCAGCGCGCTACGCAACGTATCGATCCGGCGTTTGACATCCGGAACCGGGTGGAGGGCGAGGGCCTGGTCGAGCAGGTGCGCCGCGGTCTTGCCCTGGTGATCGGCGGCCCAGGCCGTTGCGAGGTGTAGGAGGATCTCCGGCTCGCGCGGCGCGAACCGCGAGGCGTGGTCGAGGGCGCGAATGGCCTCGCGGATCCGCCCACGCTGGAGCAACAACCAACCCCACGAATCGAGGATCGCCGGGTCGCCAGGCGAAAGCTCGCGCGCATGGGCGAGCCAGGCCTCGGCCTCGTCGAGGTGCTCCTTGCGCTCGGCGTAGAGATAACCGGCGAGGTTGAGTGCGCTCGAATGATCCGGATGCGCGGCGATCAAGGGCAAGAGCAGCCGCAGCGCGGCGACGGGATCGGCGACGTGATCTTCGAACCGCGCGCGGACGAGCAGCGCTTCGGGACTGGGGCCAAGCGATGCGACGAGCGCCCGTCCGTCACCGACCGCACCCGCATCGGCCGCCGCGATCGCCGCGGTGTACGCGAGCTCGAGATCTTTCGGTGCCGCGGTCCGCGCCGGCTCGAGCAGCTCGAGCGCGCGCTTCGGCAGCTGGGCCGCGATCAGGGCGGAGGCCGCATAGCGCCGCGCGAGCGCGAAGTTCTTCGAGCCCAGTGCGATCGGTGCGATATCGGCGACCGCGAGGGGCTCGCCCGATCTGGCGAGCTCGCCGGTGACGACGTGCAATTGGGCGAGCGCGAGCGCGCCCGCCTCGCCATCCTGCGCGGCGATGTGTTGCGCGACCGCGGTCGCCTCGGCGATCCGGCCGAGTCCTAGATCGAGGCGCAGCACCGTCGCGAGCGCGTCGAGATCGCTGCGATCGTCGTCGAGCAGCGTGAGCAGATCGATCGCGGCCTGACGATCATCGGCTTCGCAGAGCAACCAGAACAGCTCGTCGGCGATATCGAGCGGTTGCGCGGATCGATCGAACGCGCTGCGGGTCTGGAGGATCGCTTCGTCGAGCTTGCCGAGCCGGCGCAACGTGCGCGCGAGATCGAGCCGCGCATCGATGTGATCGGGATCCTGCTCGAGCACCGCGCGCAGCTGCGTGACCGCGCCGGGCAGATCCTTCGCGAGCAGCAGGCGCTGGGCGAGCCGGTAGTGCCCGTCGGTCGAGGTCGGGACGCGCGTGACGAGCTCGCGCAGGGTCGCCTCGGCCGCCTTGCTAGCGTTGCTCGCGAGCTGGACGCGGGCCAGGCCGAGATAGGCGCGTTCGTCATCGGCCTCGAGCTCGATCGTGCGGCGATACGCGCGTGCGGCGTCGGTCGGCGCTTCCTTCTCGAGCAGCTCGCCCGAGGCCAGCCAGACCTGCGAGTGCTCGGGCCACTCGGCGCGCGCCTTGGCGAGCACCGCGCGCGCTTCCGGACCGCGCTTCGCCTTCGCGAGCGCGCGCGCCTGCTCGATCGCGATGCTCGGCTGATCGGGTGCCGCCGCGGCGGCCGCGGTGAGCTCGGTCGCCGCCTCGGCCCAGGCCTCGCGATACATGGCGAGCTTGCCCGCGAGGTAGTGCGAGTACGCATCGCGCGGCAAGGGCCTCATCGCGACCGGCTTCGCGTGGTGACACGCGACGAGTACGGCGATGAGGACGACGTGTTTCAAAGAGGAATGTTGCCGTGCTTGCGCGGCAGGTTCGTCTGGCGCTTGTTCGCGAGCATGCGCAACGAGCGCACGATCGTCCAGCGCGTATCGCGCGGGCGGATGATCTCGTCGATGTAGCCGAGCGACGCGGCCTTGTACGGAGTCGCAAACTTTTCGCGATACTCGTCGGTGAACTTCGCGCGCGCTTCGGCCTTGGCCGCCGGATCGGTGATCTTGTCGAGCTCGCCCTTGTAGATGATATTGACCGCGCCATCGGCGCCCATCACCGCGATCTCGGCACCGGGATACGAGACGTTGACGTCGGCGCGGATGTGCTTGGAGGCCATCACGTCGTACGCACCGCCGTACGCCTTGCGCGTGATCACCGTGATCTTTGGCACCGTCGCCTCGGCGAAGGCGTAGAGCAGCTTCGCGCCGTGCTTGATGATGCCGCCGTACTCCTGCGTGGTGCCGGGCAAGAACCCCGGCACGTCGACGAACGTGACGATCGGGATGTTGAAGCAATCGCAGAACCGCACGAACCGCGCGGCCTTCGTCGAGGCGTCGATGTCGAGGCAACCCGCGAGGTGGTTCGGTTGGTTCGCGACGATCCCGACCGGGCGACCATCGAAGCGCGCGAAGCCGCACACGATGTTCTTCGCGTAGTCCTTGGCGACCTCGCAGAAGACGCCGCTGTCGACAACCGCGTTGATGATCTTCTTGATGTCGTAGGGCTTGTTCGACTCGAGCGGCACGACGGTATCGAGCAGCTCTTCGCTGCGGTCGGCCGGATCATCGGTCGCGCGGATCGGCGGATCCTCGTGGTTGTTGCCCGGCATGAACGAGAGCAGCTCGCGAATGCGCTGGATGCAGGCGAGCTCGTCGTCTTCGGTGAAGTGCGAAACGCCCGAGCGCGTGGCGTGCGTCATCGCGCCGCCGAGCTGCTCCTTGGTCACTTCCTCGTGGGTGACTGTCTTGATCACCTCGGGCCCCGTGATGAACATGTACGACGTGCGATCGACCATCAGGATGAAATCCGTGATCGCGGGCGAGTACACCGCACCGCCGGCACACGGACCCATGATCGCGCTGATCTGCGGCACGACGCCCGACGCCAGCACGTTGCGCAGGAAGATATCGGCGTAGCCGGCGAGCGACTCGACGCCTTCTTGGATGCGCGCGCCACCCGAATCGTTGAGCCCGATCACGGGGCAGCCGATCTTCGTGGCGAGGTCCATCACCTTGCAGATCTTCTGCGCGTAGGCGCCCGAGAGCGAGCCGCCGAACACCGTGAAGTCTTGCGCGAAGACGCAGACCTGTCGGCCATCGATCGTGCCGTGCCCCGTGACGACGCCGTCGCCCAAGATCTTCTGATCCTGCATGCCGAAATCGGCATTGCGATGAGTCACGAATTTATCGAGCTCGACGAAGCTGCCTTCATCGACCAGCGCCTGGACGCGCTCCCGAGCGGTGAGCTTGCCGGCCTCGTGTTGCTTCGCGATCCGCGCTTCGCCGCCGGCCTCCGCCGCCTTGGCTTCCATCTGCTCGAGCCGAGCGATCGGGTCTTTCACGGCGAGTATCGTAGCGTTTGCCGCGTATAATTCTATCGCGTGAGCGCGAGAAACGCGGAACCGTGGTGAACGTCAAAGGAAGCGCGATGTCGTCGCGCATCCTCTGGGTCCAGCTCGGACACGGTGCGGCCGGGTTCGAACGCTTGGTCGCGCAGTGCAGCGCCGAGCTGCGCGCGAATATCGAACGCGGCTTCACGAAGGCTCGCTGGTATCCGCTCGCCCAATTCATCGAGCTCAACGAGCAGGTCGATCGCGTGTTCGGCAAAGGCGATCTCGCGCTCGTGAAGCAGATGGGGCGCTACAGCGCCGATGCGAATCTCACCACGATCTATCGCCTGTTCTTCAAGGTCGGCAGCGTCCAGTGGATTCTCGGTCGCGCGGTCAGGCTGTGGAGCGCGCACTACGATGCCGGCTACTTCGAAGTGATGACGCGTGGTCAGCGCGGTGCGGTCTTGCGGATGCGAGGGTTTCCCACGCCGCATCGCGTGCACTGCCTCGCGGTCGCGGGCTTCATCGAGCGCTCGCTCGAGCTCTCCGGTGGTAAGCGACCGATCGTCAACGAGGCGAAGTGTCGGCTGCGCGGCGACGAGTTCTGCCAGTTCGATGCCGGTTGGGCCTAGTCGGGCCTAGCTGATAAATGCGCGCGTGATCGCGAAGGCGAGCAGCGCGACGAGCACGGCGCCCGCGATCAGCATCCATGGCTGCACGGTCTTCGTCGGTCGCGGGCCGGAGGCTTGGACCTGTGTCGGTAGCGACTGCGGCGGCTGGGGCGCACGCGTATAGACCGGGCGATCGAAGTTTTGCGCGGCGATGGGCGGACCCCACGGTGTGAGCGGCAGGCTCGGCGCCGGTGGCGCCTGCGGCACGGACGGCATCGGCGCTGCAGGCGTGCCCGGCTTCGGCTTCGCGATCATGGTCGCTCCGAGATGCGAGGGCGGTGGTGGTGCCGCTGGCCGCGGCACGACCGGTTGCGGTCGTGGCGTGCGCTGATACAGGCGCGTGGCTTCGCTCTGGTTGAAGTTCTGGTGCGGCGGCGTGTTGCCATCGACGGGCGTGATCGGCAAGACCGTCGGTGGATCATCGAAGCGCTGATCGATCGCGGTGCTATCGGGCTCGTCGAAGTGCTCGAGCGGTGCGATCGCTCGCGTCGCTTCATCGCTCGGCGCGCGCGTGCGGCGCCGTGGCGGTGCGGGGGAGGGCACCTCGCCGGAGTCGCGTGGGCCGGTCTCGCGGAGCAGGCGTAGCTGATCGCCGGAGAGCTGTGCGAGGCGAGTCTCCTCGTCTTCGAACCGATCGATCACTTCGCGTGCCGCGATGATCACGCTCTCCTCGGCACCACTGAACGCATCGGCGGTGTGGATCCGGATCACGGTCGCCTCCGACGCATCGAACTCGTTGACGAGCGCGCGCACCGGTGGCGCCTGCGGTGCGGCCTCCTCGACCGAGGCGATGAGCTTGGCGAGCTCGGTCGCCGGATCTCCGACCGCAACATCGAGCGAGTAGCGGAGCGCGCGGAGCTTGTTGCCGAGCGCGCCCGGACTCGGCCAGCGCCGGGTCTTGTCGCGCGCGAGCGCGGTCATCACGATGTCATCGACCTCTCGGGGCAGCCGTGGATCGAGCTCGGTCGGACGGCGCACCTGCGGCTCGCGGACCGCGCGCAGGGCTTCGAGATCGCCGAGGCCCGAGAACAAGCCGCGATTGCAGAGCAGCTCCCACATCAACACGCCGACCGAGAACACGTCGCTGCGTGGATCGAGATGTTCGTTGCGCGCCTGCTCCGGCGAGATGTACGCGAACTTGCCTCGCACCGCCCCGCCGTGCGTCGCATCCGATTCAGCGCGCTTCGCGATGCCGAAATCGGTGAGCTTCACCTCGCCCGCGCGCGACACCAACACGTTCGAGGGCGAGACATCGCGATGGACGAGTGCCATCGGCCTGCCATCGGGGCCGCGCGAGGTCACGGCGTGCTCGAGCGCCTCGCAGATCTCGGCGCCGATGTGGAGTACGAGATCGAACGGGAGCTTGCGGCGCTGGGCGGCGAGCACGCGCTGGATCGCGCCGATGTCCTTGCCATCGACGAACTCCATCACCAAAAAGTGCTGACCGTCATCACCGAGGCCGACGTCGAAGATCTGGACGATGTTGCGATGTTTGAGCAGCGACAGCACCTTCGCCTCGGCGATCAAAAGCTCGACGAAGCGCGGATCCTGCGACAGGTGCGGCAGGATGCGCTTGATCGCGACGGGCTTCTCGAAGCCGCCGGCTGCCACCGCGCGACCGCGGAAGATCTCGGCCATGCCGCCGACGCCAATGCGGTCGAGCAGCTCGTAACGCGTCACGTTGCGGGCAATTTACCATGATATGGCTGAACGTGATGGACGCGATCGTCAGGCTCGTCGACGCAGCGCTCGAGGGCGGGCTCGGCTCCGCGATCGCGGTCTCCGTGGGTGACGCAGGTCGCGAGGTGTTTCGCCTGGTTCGTGGTCACACCCATCGCCTCCCGGTGCGCGGAACGCTCGTCACCGAAGCGACGCCGTTCGACCTCGCGTCGCTCACCAAACCGATCTCGACCGTCGCCTGCGCGATGGTGCTCGTCGGTGACGGTGCGCTCGATCTCTCGGCTCCGATCCGGCGCTGGTTACCAGCTTCGGCGAGCACCGCGACCGTGCGCGACCTGCTCGGTCACGCTGCCGGGTGCGTCGCCCACGTCGAATTCTTTCGCTGGTTGCGTGGTGCGCGGCCCGCCGATCCTCGCGCGGCCCTCGTCGAGCGCGCGCAACGCGTGCCGGTCGCCGCCGCGAAGCCGGTGTACAGCGACCTCGGCTTCATCCAGCTCGGCGCGATCATCGAACGCGCCGCGGATCGTCCGCTCGAACAAGCCTTCGCGGACTTCGTCGCCGGTCCACTCGCGCTCGCCGCTCGCTTCGCACCAACCCCGATCGCCGGCGCGGTCGCGACCGAGCTCGACGAGCGAGGCGTGGTCACCGGGCTCGTGCACGACGAGAACTGCTTCTACGGCGGCCGGATCTGCGGCCACGCGGGCTTGTTCGGATCGATCGACGATGTCGCGAAGTTTGCCGCCGCGATGGTGATGCCGAAGGAACGGTTCCGACCCGCGGTGGTCGAGCGCTTCTTCACCGAGGCGCCGACCCCTGGCGCCGGATGGCGGCTCGGCTGGGATACGCCCTCGACGACACCCGGCGTCTCGCAGATCGGCGATCGCTGGCCGCGCACCGGCGCGGTCGGGCACACCGGGTTCACCGGCACGCAACTCTGGCTCGATCTCGCGAAGCGACGCTGGGTGGTGGTGCTCGCGAATCGCGTCCACCCGACCCGGTTCGGGTCGACCGCCGAGCAGATCAAGACCCTGCGCCGCGCGGTCGGGGACGCGGTGATCGACGCGCTCGATCGCTAGTGATGCTTCTTGCCGGTCGCTTTGCCGGTGGCCTTGCCGTTCGCTTTGGTCGGCTTGATCAGCTTCGGCACCGGAATCGGCTTGCGAGGGCGCGGCAGCGCACCGGGCGCGCCGAACATAGGATCGACGCCGCGATCGGCGCAGGCCCAGAGCGACGTGACGATCGCGAGATCCGCGAGCGTGCGCCGGCTCATCGAGGACGGGATCACGAGCCCGTAGGTCTCGCAGACGAACCGCAGATCCTTGAGCACGCGGCCGACCTCATCGTGGCTGACATCGCCGTGCCAGTACACGACCCGCGTCATCAACAACTCGGCGTTGCGGCGCAAGAACTCGCCCATCGAGAGCGGCTCGGCGATCCGGAGCGACGGGGGTTTGCAGATCTCGAGGAGGTCCTCGAGGTACTCGTTCCAGTGACCGGCGAGGAGGCGATTTTCTGGCCGTCGGAGAAACTTCACGCGCTCGACGGAGAAGTCGGCTTTGACCGTGGTGCGAAACCGCGGCTTCACGGCCATCAGGTCGTAGAGCACTGGCGGTTCGGTCTTCGAGTAATCGGTGTCGCGATAGCGCCACCACTTGCGGAGCTGCGGCCAGGTCTGGATCGCGAGCACCGGGTTGCGATTCGAATCGACGATCACGAACCGGTCGCCTTCCGCGCGAAGCACGGTGATCCAGTGCGTCCACTCGTCCACGCACAGCAGCACCGGAGTCTGATCGCGGAGGTACTTGATCAGCAGCTTGCGCGCTTGTTCCGGATCGCTGCGGCGCTCGAGGATCAGGTCGCTATCGAACTGACGTGCGGCACGCGCGAGTTGGATCTCGTCCGTGCCCGACCACCAGTGGGTCTTCGCGGTCTGCGCGACATGCGTGACGTCGACCATCCGGCCGAGAGCGAGCAGCGCATGTTTCAGCGCGAACGGGCCGCACGTCCACTCGTTCGGTTGCGGGTAAAACCCCGGTCCGGCGAGCGACTCGGCCACAGAGGGACTCTAGCCCAACCTCAGGACCTTCGCGCCTCTCCATCTGGTGCATTAAAGCCGAAAAGAATCAGTTGTTTGTCGACCGCTGCCAGCGACGTCCCACGAGGATCGACTCGCGGGGGTGAGCCTCGATCATCCGCCGCCAACGCTCGAACGCCAGGCCGTGAGCCGACTCGGCGGCGGCCCGTGCCATCGCCTCGAGCAGGAACCGGCGCTGGGCCTCGAAATGCTCAGGAGTCCAAGCAATATCGCCTACATCGAAGGCTGGACCACAGCCTGCGCGGAGCTCGAGCCACTCGATGAGCTCGTGCTCCCAGCGGGCCTTGGCGAATGGCCGGGCCTGGTTCGCCGTGGCTCGCAGCATCTCCACCGCGACGTCGTCCGCGACGATCATCTCGGCGCCCGCACCGAGGCGCTGATTGGAGAACACCACCATCTCTCGGGACCCTAAACGGCGGGTGTGACAATCGAGTGCCGGTTCTGTTCGTGCCGCGAAACTTCTAGCTCCGCAAGACCGTTCGCGGCAGCCCGAGATGATCGAGCAGCTGCGTACACCGGACACACGGCGCGACCGGTTGATCGGCAGCGAACAGCGGGCCCTCGTTCGCGATCGCGATCGCCCCCGGTCCCAGAGCCGCGATCGCCTCGGCGAGCTGCTCGCCATCGAGGCCGCCGGCCGGCAAGCCGAGCCGCTGCTCCTGCACCGCGAAGTATCCGGCGAGCGCATTCGCCAGCGCGCAGCGGCCCGCCGGGACGAAGCTCTCTGGCAGCTCCGCACGTGCGAGCCGATCGATCCAATCGACGTAGTACGCGGTGAAGCTCGCGTACATCGGCGCGACGAGCCCGACCCCGCGTGCATCGATCCACACTTGATCCTGCGAGTCACCGTCGAGCGGAATCACGGCCGCGTACCCGCAGCCGAGGTGCGCGATCGGTTGTGCGAGCTTCCATGCCGTCACCCCGCGGGCGGCGGCGATCGGTGGCGTGGTCGTCGGCAAGAGGCCGTAGTACGGGCCGACGCCCCCACTCGCGATCGTGGTCGCGTATGCGCGGAGCTCCTCGGGCAACGCCATCGCCTCCAGCTCGTCCATCACGGGCGCGAGCGCGTAGCGATGGTTCGCCGCGCCGAAACGCAAGAGGTCCGGATCCGCCGCGGTGAGTGCGGCGAGGGTCTCGCGCAGCGTGGTGAAGAAGTCATTCACCGAGGATCGTGACCGTGATCTTTCGCGTGTGTGGCGCCGTGCGGTGCTCCCACAGATACAGGCCCTGCCACACGCCGAGCTCGAGCTTGCCGTCGAGGATCGGGACGCCGATCGAGGTCTGGGTGAGCACACTGCGCACGTGCCCGGGCATGTCGTCGGGACCTTCGTCGTCGTGTGCGAACATCTTGTCGCCATCGGGAACGAGCTTCGCCATGAACCGCTCGAGGTCCGCGCGTACCGACGGGTCGGCATTCTCGCTGATGATCAGCGACGCACTTGTATGGTGGATGAACACCGTTGCGAGGCCTTGTTTGACTCGGCTCTCACGCACGATCCGCGCGACTTGTTGCGTGATGTCGTAGGTGCCCCGCTTCGAGGTCGGAACTGTCAGCTCGCCGCGATGAACCATCACCTGCGTTATACTCCGACGGTGATTCGCTGGCGCCTAGCTAACTAACGCGGCGGTGGCGAGGCTTCGAGGATCGCCGATCCGGCGGTGTCGGACGCGACCAGGATCGCGAACCGCTCGACGCGATCGAGATCATCGGTCGACAGCGTCGCGTAGTCGAACCAGCCGCGCAGATCGGTGTAGCCGTCCTTGTAAAACGCGACCTGGCCGCTGCGGTTGCGCGCGTACACCTTGATGTACGTCGCCGGCAGCGCTCCACCTGCCGTGCGCTGCACGCGGATCTGACCGTACTGCTGGGCGACGTTCGCGGTGAGCTCGTTCGCGTAGTGGATCTTGGCCTTGCGCAGCCCCGCGCCGACCGCCTCGACGACGACGTTCTTGCCACGCAGGTGGGTCGGCCACGGTACGCGCTGCTCGGTCGAGGGTCTCGTGATCGCCTCGCGATGGCCAGGCTCGATGAACGAGAACCTCGAAACATCGCTCTGCACGAACGGCTGGCGCGAGAACAGCAGCTCGATGTCCATCTCGAAGTAGCGCAGCTCGATCGCGTCGACGAACTGCTGGTGGATCATCGCACCGTCGCGATCGAGCGAGAGCTCGAACGTGGGCTGGCGCGCGGCCAGCTCGTTCTGCTGTTGCTCGCGATGCTTCGGATCGGCTACCTGCGTCGCGCTACCCGTGATCTCGTCGAGCATGTTCGCGAGCGCGGCGAAGCGCGTGCGCCAGCGATCGACCGGGTGTTCGCGCCAGGGCAGGACGAGCTCGCGAGCGCGGATCGTATCGCCGGTCAGGCAGGCGACGTACGCGGCAAGGTACGCGTGCTGGAGCTTCTCGGTCACGGTATTCGGTTCGACGCGCGCGAGCATCCCGAGCGTCTCCTCGGGGCGGTCTTGCGCGGCGAGGTAGCTCGTCGCGACGAGCAGGTCGTCGTTCGTCGGCTTCGGGCGGTGCGCGACGAGCTCGAGGAACGCGCGGTATTGCTGCGCGAGGCCATCGTTCAAGATTCGTAACTTCGAGCCGAGGCGATGCGCGCGCGCGTTGACGAGCGGCGAGAGCTCGAGGTGCTCGTACGTGCCGAGTTGCTCGTCATCCGAGCCGATCATCTCCTGGACCGGGCCGGCGTCCTCGAGATCCCGAGCGCGCAGCCACGCGCGGATCCGCGGCGTATCGCGATGGCGTAGCGCGTACGCCCACACCTCGGCGACGTACACGCGGCGCTGCTCGAGCGCCGCGAGGATCATCACGTACGCCGTGCGATCGCGGAGCCGCCACAGCAACTTCGAGGTATCGATCGCGGCGAGGTTTTCGCGCTCGAGGAACGCGACGACATCCTGGATCGCGCCCGCTTGCGAGACCGAGGCCCACGACAGCGGATCAGCAGCCGCACCACTCGCCGTGACCTCGATGATCGGCTTCGGCGCTGCCGCGACGATCTGCTCGCCGCGGCTCACGTGGACTGGGAAGTGCGCGTACGTCCCGGGAGACGGGAAGTAGAACGAATACTCGTGGCCGTGCGTGCCGTACGGCGCGAGCGCGATCTCGATTGTCTGTGTCGTCCGCGTGCCGGCAACCGCGATGCTGCCGCGCGGAATCTGCACGAGTGCGGCGATCCGCTGGCGCGAGCTCGTCGGATTCGCGAGCACGATCAGGCTCGTGTAGACCACGCCGGCAGCGAACGCGCCGGTCACGTACTTGTCAGTCTGCTCGCCATCATCAAAGCGATAGCGATCGTCGGCGCGCACGTAGGTCTGGCCGACGACCAGCGGTGCGCCACCGGCCACGAGAGGCGCATCGACGAGTTGCGACGAACCTGCGAGCGAGTTGCCGGAGGCCGTGAGCGTGAGGGAGGGACCTTCGGCGACCATCGCGTGCGGGGTCGCGACGAACGGCAGATCGATGATCGCGAGGGCGCACATCGCTTCGGCGAACGAGTGCGCCGCGAGGCCGAGCCACGGCGAGAGCATCAGGTCCGTGGTCGAGGTCGCGTAGTCGCGCCACAGCTTGTTCGCCAAGATCATCTCGGCGTTGCTCTGCGCCGGCGTGCGGTGCCACCAGTTGTGCTCCGCCCACTCCTGCGTCTTGTCGGCGCCACGGAACATCGGCTTCTCGGCGTCCCGGCGCGAGACATCGGCCTGCATGAAATCATCGTCGCCACCACCACCACGCTCGCGCATCAGCTCGCTGGGCGCTTCGTCACGCATGGTTTCGGATTCCATCTTCTTCGCGGCCTTCGGCGCAGGGCTCGGCGGCGCGCTGCGCGCCATCTCCATCGCCATCATCGGCATCGCGGCGGGTGGCGGCGGCGGCGCGGCAGCCTCGGCCGCAGCGAAGGCCGAGCTCTGCAGCTCGGCGAGGTCGCTATCTCCCTCGAGTGCCGAGGCGCCGAGCAGCGTCTCGACGAGCCTGGTCTCGGCGGAGGGATCCGGCGCGGCGATCGAGACACGATCCGCGAGGATCCGTGCGAGCGCGGGTTCTGCGGTCAGTCGCCGCCCGAGGAGCGCGAGCTCGAAGGCATTGAGCCGCTCGAGCTCGCGCGGCTCGAGATATGGCGCGAGATCCGCGCGAAGCAGCCAGTGATCGACGAACGTCTTCGTTCGCTTGTACGCGAGATACGGCTTCACGACGCCGTCGAAGAAAGGCCGATCCTTGAAGTAAAGGAACAGATGGAGCTCGTGGCACGCGTACTTCGAGTAGTGCTCGCGCCGCTCGGTCTCGGTCATCGTATGCCAGCGCGTGATCCACGCGAACTCGCGCAGGTCGTCGTCATCCTCGAGTGCGAGCAGATAGGCGTGTGCACGCTCGAGCGAATCGAGCAGGTGCAGCTTTGCCGTCGCGAGGTCCGCGATCTCCAGCACCTCCCCAGCGCGGAGTGGCACGATCGTCTTCTTCTGCAGGGCGTGGCGATCCGGATCGAGCGCGACGCGCAAGCGTAGATCGCGCGGCTCGAGGGGCTGCTCGGCGAGCCACGCGCGGCGCAGTAACGAACCTGCCGGATCGTCGATGATCACCGTCACCGCGGTCGCACGGCCGAGGTCGGCGAGCGGCACGCTCACGACTCCATCTTTCGGTACGAGGTTCGCGAGCACGACCGGGGCTTCGGCGAGGAAGTCGTAGCCCGGGTAGGCCTCGGTGGTCGCCGCCGAACCGAGCTGCTGCCGCTGCGCGGCGGACGAGCGATCCGCAGAACGCGCCCGCGTACTGCCGACACCGAAGGCACCACCACCGCGCGGTGTGGCGAGCGTCGTCATGGTCTCGCGGCGTGCCCACGGATTGAGCAGCAAGCTCGGCTTATCGAGGAGGACGCCCGGAAAGCGTTTCGCCGTGCGGCGGTCGAGGATGTAGCGATATTCGTCGCCGAGCTCGCGACCCGAGACATAGCTCACGCCACGCTCGCCATCGGTGCGCATCCCGCTCGAACGCCAGTCGCGATACAGCTCTCCGATCGCGGTCGGCACGAACCGCCGCGCGATCACGTGGACGCGCGTCCTGGGCGACACGCGATCGAGCTTCACGGTCAGGGCGTCCGTCACCACGAGCTCGCGGATCACGGGCGCTGCCCGCGAGAGCTCGACCACCAGGCCGCGTGTGATCGCCGCGCCTTGCGCGATCGCGATCGGCTCGATCACCGTGATGCGCACGGGCAGGAGGCCCGCGCCGCGCACCTGATACTCGCCGACCGGCAGCTTGCCGATCGAGACGCCACTCTCGAGCGGCGTGAGCTCCGCCGCGACATGGCGGATCGGAACGTTCGCGCGGAGCTCGACGAGCGAGAGCCGTCGCACGAGCTCGAGCGACGTGCGACTCGGCGGCACGGGAAGGATCACGTCGCGACCGTGCACCGCGACCACGTCGGGCTCGCGCTGTTCGGCATCGTCGGTGATCCAGGTCTGCGAGCCCGATCCGAGAGTGGCGCGGATCTGCTGCACGCCCGGTAACTCGCCGAGCTCGATCCGGCCCCGCGCATCGGTGGCGAGCTCGAAGGTAACTTCGGTCCGTGCCCAGCGATGGACGAGCATCACGCTCACGGGGCGCTGCGCACGCGGCTCACCCGATTTGCCGAGCGCCGAGATCACCCAACCCTTCGTGGTGCGAGCGAGATACAGAGCCTCGGTCGCATAGGTGCCGTACATTTGCGCGACGTCGACGCTGGCCGAACCGGTGAGCTCCTCTTCGCTCTGCCGGCTGACCACCTTCACGCGCCCGCGCACCGTGACCGCGATCTGTGCGACATCGTCGCCGAGCGGGAGCTCGAGCACGGCCGCTCGGTCGTCCGAGAGCACGAGCGGTTGCGACTTCGTCGTCGCGATCGCGTGGCGATCGGTGTTCGTGATCTCCCACGTGGGGTGCTCGAGGAGCGCGAGCGAGACCGGCACATTCGCGCAGCTCAACCGCACGCGCGCGATCGCCTTCGCGGTGCGCCCGGCGACGAGTTGCTGGCGATCGAGCACGAGATCGAGCGTGAGCGCGTAGCTCTCGGCCGCGAGGTTTCGGCTCTCGACCTGCGCGAGATCACCGTGCATCAACAGCATCGGCACCACGCCGGGATTCGTCGAGAACGGCACCGCGAACGTGCCATCGGCATCCGCGATGTACTCGCGCTCGCCGATCCACGCGCGTGCGCCTGGCAACAGCGCGCCGGTCTCGTCGAGCACCGCGATCACCGTGCCTGCTGCACCCGTACGTGCGACATGGCGCAGCCGGCCCTTGTGGATCACCGCGCGGCTCGAGATCCCATTGCCGATCAGGTCGACGACGTACGTACCCGCAGGCGCGCACATCGGTAGGTCGATCCGGCGGCGTACCCTGCGCACGGGAGGCTCGGTGAGCCGCATCGCGATCTCGTGGCTCGCGGCCAGACCATCGAGATCGAGATCTGTCCCGACCTCCTTCTTCTGGTGCTGGAAGTACGCGAGCGGATCGACGCGGAACACCTTCACTACCAGCTCGGGCACGTTCTTCACGTCGACATCGAGCGCGACCGACGCGACCGAATCGAACCGTGTCGGATTGTGAAGGCACCAGGCGAGCTCGATCCGCTCGCGGACTTCGGCGGCACGCGCCGGTCCGAGCGTGCGCGTCGCGCGCTCGCTATCGCCGATGCCGGCGAGCAAGCGTGCCTCGGCAACGACCCCTTCGAACCAGTCACGATCGAGCCACTGCGCGTAGCGGTCAGCATTCGCGAGGTCACGGCGCAACAGGTCGCGCACGAGCTCCTCGTCGCTGCCCGAGGTAGGCAGACCGGTGACGTTCGTAAAATCGGCCGATCCCGAGACCACTTCTTCGTCACGCGTCGCGCGTGTGATGGTCCAGATCGAGTTGCGCGGCAGCCGCAACAGCTCCTCGAACAGCGCCGGATCGACCGCGGCGTCGCGCCGGCGATGTGCATCGAGCAGGTGCCACAGCACGTGCGCCTTCAGGTTGTTCGACGCCGGCGGCAGCGTCGCGACGAAGTGCCAGATCTCGACGAGATAGGCCTCGCGCGCCTGGAGATCGAGCGCCAGCTCGATCTCGCTCAGCGGTCGCATCCGGCGGATCACCGCATCGATCCACGCGCGCACCGTGAGCAGCTCTTCGCGCTGCTCGGCGATCTCGCGCAGCTGCGTGAGCGTGAGCTCTTGGTGGATCTGGGCGTTACTGAACAGGTTGCCGCGCACCTCGAGGTCCGCGACGATCAACTGCGCGAGCTGGGGTGCGGGCGTGTGATGGATGCGGCGCAGCAGCGCATTGCGTCGCGTCGAATCGAGCTTCTCCTCGAACAGTTCGTAGAGACCTTCGTCGGTGACCTGCGAGAGGTCGCTCGAATACTCGACGGCGCGCCGCAACAGCGCGGCCGGATCGAACATCCCCGGTGCGAGGCGCGTGGGCCGCGTCGGATCGATCTCGGCAACCTCGGCTTCGTGATCGTGCGAGACGCCCAGCCGATCACGGAGCTCGTCGGCCGCGCTGTTCGGATCGCGCATCACGCGATACATCAGCTGGCGCACTTCGAGCCGCTCGAGTCGCTGGTCGCGGCCGTGGCGTTCGGGCCATGCATCGATGATGCGTTGTGCCTCGTCGAGGGCGCCGCGCTGTTGCGCGTGCAAGCCCGTGAAATAGTCGTGGTCTTCGCTACCGGGCAGGAGCTGCGCGAGCGCCGCAGGTCGGTCCGTAGATAAGGCGAGGGCCTCGAGGATTTCCAGATCCATCGCGGGAGCCTAGCCTGGTAAGGTCGCTGCCGATGTCGCGTCGTGCCTGGATCGTGCTGGTGATGTCGGCCGGGCAGGCCACCGCGCATCCCCAAAAAGTCGCGCAACCGAAGCGCGGCTATCACGCGGACAACATGCCGCGCGGCTGGAGCTGGCCGCCGACCCGCACGATGGAAGCCGCCGCGAAAGCCTGCGAAGCGCAGCTCGATGCCCTCGGCGTGACCTGGCAGAGCGCGAAGCGCGAGGGCCACATCGTCGATGCGGTGCTCGTGCCGGATGGGAAGATCGGCGGCATCGAGTACATCGCCGAATACGCGACGTCCGTGCCCGTGATGGACTGCCAGCTCGCGGTCGCACTCGCGAACCTCGCGCCGCACCTCTACGACGCAGGCGTGCGCGAAGTCCACGTCGGCAGCACGTATCGCTGGAGCAAGGTCCGCGTCGGCGGCAAGACCAAGGACCTCCTGTCTCGCCACGCGCTCGGGCTCGCGATGGACGTGGTCTCGTTCGTCGACGACACCGGCCGCGAGGCAAACGTCGCGAAGGATTACAAGAACGGCGACGAGCTCCTGCTCGACGTCGAGCGCACGGTCAACGACAGTGGCATCTTCCGCACCGTTTTGACCCCCAAGAACGACCCCGAGTCGCATCACGACCACTTCCATCTCGAAGCGAACCCCGACTACAGCGACCTCGACGACAAGCCGTCCTCGTGACGCTACATGCACAAGAGTTGCAGGTGCTTGCGCGCTTCCGGCGCAGGGCGTAGAGTGACCCCATGGCGACCCGGCAAACTCTCGACGAGCTCCGTGGTGCAGTCCGCGGCAAGGGCTTGCGTGCAACGCCGTCGCGGCTGGCCGTGTTCGAGCTGCTGCGCCAGTCGGATACCCCGATGTCGCACGGTGACGTCGCCGATCGGCTCGCGAACCAGGCGTGGGATCGCGCGACGATCTATCGCAACCTGACCGACCTCGCCGAGGCTGGCCTCGTGCGCCGCACCGATGTCGGCGATCACGTGTGGCGCTTCGAAGCCGTGACCGAAGAGCACGCGGGTGCAGCGCACCCGCACTTCGTCTGCACCGAGTGCAACACCGTGCAGTGCCTGCCCGAGATCGAGCTCGCGATCACGAGTGCTCGCACCAAGTCCGCGAAGCCGCCGCGCGCGGTCAAGCAGCGCCAGGTCGAAGTCCACGTTCGTGGGTTATGCGACGCCTGTGCATGATCGCGCTGCTCGCTAGCTGCGCCGCTAGCGAGGACGTTCCCGCGCCGCAAGTCGCGAGCATCTCGCCGACCCGCGCGACGCCCGGCACGATCGTGATGCTCGCCGGCAGTTACTTCTGCCAGCGCCCCGACAATGGCCAAGAAGATCCAACCTGCGCTGCGACCGGCACCGTCGAGTTCGCAACGGCGCCAGCGACGGCGACCTCGTGGGCCGACAACGCGATCATGGTCGAGGTGCCTTCCGGCATGACCGGCAGCGTCGATGTTTCGATCACCGCCTCGGGGCGGATCTCGAACAGCATCTCGTTCACGATCGAGTAGGCGAGAATTCGAGCTCGAGCGACGCGTCGTCCGGATTCGTCGGCTTGAAGAAGCTCAGTCCGCGGATCGCATCGCCGACGCACTGGCCGATGGTGAGCGTCACCCCCGCCGAGGTCTTGACCTTGCGGACCTTGCCGTCGAGATCGATCGTGAACTCCACCGTGATCTTGCCCGCGAGGCTCGGCACGTCGGCCTGCTCCTTCGCGTAGCAGGCGAGGAACTGGTTCTGCGTGCGCTCCACGAGCTCCTTCGCGCCGGGAGATGGGTAGCGAAGATGCAGCTCGCCGAGCGTGATGTGTGCGCCGTTCGTGGGAGGAGGCGCGAGCGGAGCGGGGCTGCTCGTCACCACCGGCAGCGGCGCCGGCCTGGCCTTCTCCGGCCGCGCGAGATGAGCGAGCTCGGGATCCGGCTGAGGCGGTGCGGTGGCCTCGGTAGCACTCGTCGGCGGGGCTTCCCCGACGATCGGGCCCGGTGCATTGCGCGGCCCGTTCACCGAGGGACTACCGCAAGCGATCAACAACACGCAGGCGAGGCTTCGCATGCGCACAGTATGGGCACTTTTACCGCTTCATGGCGTGACGTGGATACAGGCCTCGTACCAGGCCGCCCCGAGCCGCTCGTCACGCACCACGATCCACACCGGGATGTCCTCGGGGCCCGTGAGGTCTGCCGATTTCGGCGCCGTGAAGTCGGTGAACAGCGGCTTGAGATTTCCGAACACGTCGTGCCCGCCGCCGCTCGCGCCCTTCGAGAGCTTGCCGTCGCCGATCACCCACTGGTATGTGATGCTCTCGGTGAAGGTCTCTTCGCCGCCCGTGATCGTCGGCGTGACATAGACTTCGCGCACACCCTCGGACTCGATCGGGTTTAGTCGGACCTTCGTATCCGGTGGGACCTCGAGCTTCTGCGCGTTCGGGTCGTCGCAGGAATTCAGCACGATCGGCTGCGGGTTCGACATCGCCGAGTCCGGATCGCTCGCGACCAGACCCCCGAGTGTCGGGTTATGGTTCGCAGTGATATCGGCCGGGATACGCGGCATCAGGCGCAGCGCTTTCTCCGCGTAGATATCGTCGGCAGGGCTCGCATCGGTGCCCCCGATCCGGAGCTCGATGCCGTAGTAGATGCCGCCGAGCCCGTGCAGCTGATCGTGCTGGAGCGCGCTGTACGCGACGCCGAGCAAGTTGCCATCGGGGTTGATCGTCGTGCACAGCGGTGGTCGCGGGAACGTATCCGGATCCGGCGCGATGCCCGAACCGAGCACGATGCTCGGCTGCGCTTCATCGCAGCGGTCGTTCGTCTTGGGCACGCACAACGTGAACGAGTAGCGCAGCTCGCGATCGTGCTCGCGGTCGGAGACCAGCGCGCAGACCTGTGCCGGCACGACTTGCGCCAGCAGCTGCGCGGGATCTTGGGTCTGCGACACGTCGATCACTTGCTCCGGCGGATCGGAGTCCATCGCGAGCACGCGCAGATCGATCACCACGTTCGGATCTTCGAAGGTGCCGCACCCGACGAGCGCTACCAGCACGAGTGTCTTCACCACGTCCCTCGCACGCCGAGCGTCGGCAAGATCGGAAAGCTCGCGATCGGCGATCGCTCGCGAAAGCGATAATCGTACTGATATGCCTCGACGTTCGTGTGGTTCGTCACGTTGATCACGTCGAGGTACACGCCGAGGCTCCAGCGATCGAACAACCAATCGCGCTCGACGCGCGCATCGAGCTGGTAGAAGTTCGGCTCGCGGATCGAGCGCACTGCGCCGCGCACGGCGACGTACTTGCCGGTATCCGCATCGTAGGTCGCACCGATGATCGGCGTATCCGGGCGGCCACTCGCGAGCTGGAACCGCAGTCCGACCTCGAAGCCGCCGCCCGGCTTGTAGCTCGCGACCGCGTTCAACACGTGCGGTTGATCGAAGGTCGTCGGAGTCCACTCGCTATCGGCGTGGCGCTGCTCGCGCGCACGGCTGTACGTGTAGGACAGCCAGCCGTAGAGGTTATCGGTGATCTCGCGCTTGATGATCGCCTCGAACCCGTAGGAGTAGTTGCGCGCTTCGTTCGTGAAGTTGACGTAGGAGAACGATCCATCGGCGCTCTGCGTGACGTCGTTGCTGAAGATCACGAGGTTGCTCCGCTCGACGTAGTAGACCTCGCTATCGATCGACCACTGATGATCGGGGTTCCATTCGTAGCCGAGGCCGTAGTGCATGCCGTGCTCGAGCTGGAGGTTCGGATTGCCGAACCGGCGATCGAGGGCCTCGGGTTGCGGGGGTTGCGTGAAGTGCCCGACGTATCCCTTGATCGTCCACTGATCGGAGAGCTTGTAACGCGCGACGAACCGCGGATCGATCGACTCGCGCGACACGCCGTCGAGGATGTACTCGTCGAGCCGCAGCGTCGGGATGATCTTCAAGCGATCGGTCACGTCGATGCCGAGATCGATGTAGGCGCCGGCGCCGAAAAGCTGCGAACCGCGAAATAGCTGGGTCGGCGAGATATCGACACCGGCCGTGTTGATCAGCGAATCGTCGACGGGCACGAGCGCTTCGTAGCGCGTGACGCGCGACATAAAATCCAGGCCAGTATCGAGCGTGAACCGCTTGGCGATCTTGCCGTGCACGCGCAGGCGATACGAGAAATCATCGTTGACCACGCCGATGCTCGTGAACGGGCCCGAGGCCTGGGCCTGAGCTCCGGTGAACGAGATCGTATCGCGCCCCCACGCCGGCGAGATCGTGAGCTTGAGGTCGCCCGCCATCGGTCGCTCGTACGCGCCGATCACGCGGAGGAACTTCACCGAGCTATTCAGATCCGTCGAGACCGCGGCATCGGGATCCTGGTTGAGCACGTGCAACCCGTCCGATGACCCGACGACGAACACGCTCGCCTTGCCATTCTCGTGCAGGTTGTAATCGACGCGCGCTTGATAGTCGTAATAGACCGGCGTCACGACGCGCGACGCGCCGGCGGCTGGCTTCGGCAACACGAAGCCAAGGAACGCATCGATGTACGAGCGCCGCCCGGCGACCGCGACCGCGAGATCCTTCGTGATCGGTGCGCGCACGTAGCCGCCTGCATCGAGAAAATCGACCTTCGCCGAGCCGTGGATGCCATCCGACGCGGTCGTCCGAGTCTCGAGCGTGACCGCGCCACCATGATGGCGACCGAACCGACCGGGGAAGCCGCCGGGATACAGCGCGATCGAATCGAGCATCTCCGCGTTGAAGATCGAAGGGCCGCCGAGGAAGTGGAACAGGCCTGGCACCTCGTGACCATCGAGGAAGATGCCGGTGTCGTCGGGATTGCTGCCGCGCACGAGCAACAGGCCCAGACCGAACGGCGCGCGTTGCAAGCCCGGCAGGGTCTGGATCACGCGGATCGGATCGCCGAACGTGCCGGGCACCGTGCGGATCTGCGCGCGCTGTAGCGTCCGCTTGGTGACCTCCATCTGGGCCTTTTCGCCCTCGATCACGGTCTCGTAGGGATTGCCGCCGCGCGGACGCATCCACAGCCGGACCTCGAGCGCTTCCTTCTTCGTGATCTCGATCGGGCGCTGAAAGCGATCGAAGCGGGCATCGACGGCGATGATCGTGTACTTGCCAGGAGGCACGCCGTGAAAGAAGAACGTGCCGTCAGCGCCGGTCACGGCATCGAGGCCGAGCTCGGCTTTGCCGGGCGAAGCCGCATCGCCGGAGGGCGATGCGGGGTAGATCGAGACGATCACGCCGGCGAGCTCGCTGCGCGTGCCGCGCTCCACGACGACGCCTTGCAACGTGATCGGCGCGGTCATCGCTCCCGCGTGGTTCGGAGGACCCACGTGGTCTTTGGGCGGCAGCGCTGGCGGTTCTTCTTCGACCGGTTTGGTCTCGATCGTGAAGTTGATCGTGGTCTCGACCGTGATCGCGCCCGGCTTGCCATCGATCTCGGCCGGATCGAAGACGTACTGCAGCGCGGCGGCAACCGCGGCCTCGTCGAAGCCATCGCCGACCTTGTCGACCACGTCGACACTCGACACGATGCCCGTGTCGTCGATGTGGATCTTGACCTTGACCTTCGCCTGCTTGCCCGCGGCGAGCGCTGTCGCCGGATAATCGGGCGCTAGCGCCTGGACCAGCTTCGGCGGCTTCGTGACGATGTTCGTCCGGGTCGGCGGCGGCTTGTCGGGCAGCCGCGGTGCATCGTCACCCTGCGCGCGCGCGGTGAATGCGGTCAACGCGCACAGCACCGCAACAGCCCGCAGCATCGCGCAGAGTATATGCGGACTCGGCTCCGGGGGTATCTGCCCGCGTGGTGGCCCAGATCACGAAGTGTGGAGCTCGTCGTATGTGAGGTCGAAGCGCGCGAGGTACTTGCGGAGCCGGTCCGCATCGTTCGGTGAGCGGCCCGATGCTTCAGATCTTCGCCACGCGAAGGCCCATCTCCCGCTTGGCTGCCACGCGCTCCGGGCGCGGTGGTGGCAACGAGAACGTGGTGTCGGCCGGCTTCTTCGGGGCTCCGGACTGAACCTTGGGTCGCGCCATGTGCGCGAACATAACCGATCAGCGGACGCTGGAGCCGAGGCGCTACTACGACTGGGACTGCTGGCGCAGGTGCGTCAGCAGCTTGTCGAACATGCCGCGCATCGCGCCTTCGAGCGCTTCCTTGCGGTAGTTGCCGAGGTACTGCGCCTTGAACTTCGCGGCTGGAATCTGGACCTTCGCGCCGCCCGAGAGGAACGACAGCATCTTGCCGTTCTCGTCCGAGATCGCGAGCCGGAGCTCGGCATCGATCTCGACGTAGCCGCCATTGGTCTCGACATCCATCTTCACGACGGAGAGATCGACCTGGCGCGGATCGAGGCCCCAACGCTGCGCATCGGCGGCGGTCATCGTGACCTGCGGCGCGACCTTGAACGAATCCATCAGCGCTTGCTTCACGACATCCGCGTTGTGCTTGCGGGTCGGCTTGTCAGCCTTGCCGGGCGAGTCATCGCTCGAGGTCTTGATCATCACGTAGAGATCCGGCGCATCGCTCACCGCGTGCGGCGACCGACCGAAGCCCGAGGTGTGGCGCGCTTGCTTGCCGCTCTTCTTTGCGGACGAGACCACTTGTTGTTCCGGCATCTCGGCTTCGATGCCGTTCGCCACCGCAACCGCGACCGCGGCATCCGCCGCTTTCTTGCGGACATTCTCGTCCGTATCATCGGTCGCTGCCGACTTGAGCGCGGGCAGCGCGGCCTTGTGCTTGAGCTTGCCGAGTGCGCTCGCGGCAACCGCGCGAACATCGGCACTCGGATCGTGCAGCGCGGTGACGAGCGGCTTGAGCGTGCGCTTGTCATTGAGACGCGCGAGCGAAACGGTGGCCGAGAGCCGCGCCTTCTCGTTCGAGCTCGACAGCTGCTTGGTCAGATCGTCGACCGAGTCAGCATGTGCAGGAGCTGCGTGGCCGAGCGCGACTGCTAGTGCGACCGCGCCGACGAGCTTGCCGAAGACTGATCGCATGCCCGTGACAGGATTAGGCGCCCGGTTTTTCACTCCGTCAACGTTTTAGGCGCGAACAGATCCGGGCTGCATCCGTGCCCACCTCGCTTCGTGTAAATTGGAGTGAACGAATGGATTCACCTGATCCGCAATTTCGAATTGGTGTGCTGGCAGGTGGGTTGGTGCTGGTTCTGGTCATCACCTACCTGAGGTTCTGCGGGAGCCTGTCATTACCAGCCAAGCCTCCCGCACCTACAGGACCTACCGGCACGCAGAAACAATTGTTGTCGCAAGCGACGGCAACGCCCGGCATGTATCTGAACTTTCTCGAACGCGACGCGGCAGCCGCAGGTGTGCGAGCGCCGACTCCCGCAGAGATGGGTAAGAAGCTCGCGTATCGCGTCGACGATGCACGTCACGTACTCGAGCTCGGGCAACCTGCGATCGAGGTGGCGGGATTGCGCCTTCATCTCGAGCGCGCGGGGGATGCGGTCACGCTCGCGATCACGAACCTCGAGAAATCGGATCTCGCCTACAACGTCGTGACGATGCCGAGCGTCGGTGTCGGGCTCTGCAACTCCGTTCGACCGCTACCGATCAACGCGATGGTGATCAACAAAGGCGGGAGCGAGCTGCGCACCGAGTGTGGCTTTCGCGACGGCATCTCGATCATCGTGACGAAGGTCGAGACCGTCGAGGTCGGCACCCTCTCGGCCTACTACTTGAGCGAGGTTCCTCCGACGCTGGTGGGCATCGAAGAGCGGCTCTCGCGTGGCCATCATGGCGTCGAAGCAAAGGAACCGTGTACTGCGGTGATCTCTCAGGTTGTCCGATCCGGCATCGATCGCGGTGATATCGGCTGGAGAGATCTCGTGGACTTCTATAGCCGCCACAGGTGCCAAAGTTACTCGTTTCCCTCATCATATCGAGCGTTTAAGTCTGATGACGAGCGTCCGGTTCCGGTCTCGGACTAGAAAAATCTCGGCTTTTCATAGCGTTAGACTTGCGTCGCACCGTTACTGGGGCTTAGCCTGTATTCAAGTTACGCGGAGTTACGGGTGACCAAGTCCGAGCTCATCGAAAAAATATCAGAGACGTTAAAGCTGCCGGCCGGTAAGGCGGAGGCGATCGTCAACACCATCTTCGACTCGATGGTGAAGGCACTGGAACGCGGGGAAGGCATCGAGATCCGCGGCTTTGGTAGCTTCACTGTCCGTAAGTATAAAGCTTACGAAGGTCGCAACCCCCGAACCGGCGAAACCGTTCACGTCGCCGAGAAGCGTCTCCCTTTCTTCAAGGTTGGCAAAGACTTGCGCGAGCGAGTCAATGCGGGCCTGGGTACGCCACTGCCGGCTGACAAGCCGGACGAAGCCGATGATACCGATCCGAACGAGCCCGACTACGACGACGACGACGATTAGTTCGTTCGATCCGGAACACCTCAAATCGTTCGAGGTGTGACCGTTCCTGCATCGCCGTCGACCTCGACCAACTGACTGTCCGTCAGTGAGGTCCAGGCGTCGTGGCACCCGACCACGCATGTGATCCCGAGCTCGCGTGCGAGCGCAGCACCGTGATCCAGGATGCCGCCGGTCTCGCTGACCAGTGCGGCGCATCGCCCGACAAACACCGCGAGTGCGGGAGTGACGGCGCGGACGACGATCACATCCCCCGGCGAGGCGAGGGTCGCGGCGGCCAGGGATGCGAAGCGAACGACGCGACCGGTGACGCGCGGTCCGTGACCGACGCCGTGAAGCGCTTCGCGTGCAGGTTGCGCCTCGCCGCCGACCACGAGCGGCATCTGCCATTTGCTCGCGCGCTCGGCTGCGGCACGTGCGGCGGAGGCTTTGCGCTTCGCGACCATCGGATCGATCGGGACGTGGTTCGCACCTTGGTCGAGATGATCGGTCACGACGTCCCACAGCGGTAACCAGAAGATGTCGTCGCGATCGATGCCATGCTCGTCCGCGTAGACGAGCAGCGCCGTGCGAACCATGTGCTGAGCTCGAGCGAACAACAGGTCGTCGCGCTCGGCGAGGTCAGCGGCGATCGAGGCGAGATCGAGCTCCTCGCTCGTGCTCGCTGCGGAAACGAACGTTGCGCGCTCGCTCGTTCGTTTCGCGAGCTCGATCGCGCGCTGCAGTAGTTCGGGCCGTTCGCCGAAGGACGGCACGGCTACATCCCACGTCGGTGCGAGTGCGCCGATCCGGCGCACGACCTCGGAGAAATCGATCGAGCCAGCAGCGGCCGCGGCGATGGTGGCTTCGACAGATGAGGGGCGATGGCTATGCGGCGTACCGACACGAGCCCGGAGCTCGGTGATCCGTGGCGAGAGCTCGTTCGCCCAGTCCGCCATGAAGCAGCCGTAGTACGCGATCGTCTTATCGATGGTGTGTACGCGCGCCAACCACGTCGCAGCCCTGATCTCCAGAGCATGACATTGGCCAACGAGCGCAGTCGAAAGCTCGTCGGCGAAGCTCGGCTTGACGCCGTCGCGCAGCGCCGAGTACAGATAACCGCCCACGACGCGTAGCTCGTATGCGCCGATCTTCGCGCGCTCGACATGCTCGACCAGGCCGATCTGCGCAGGAGAGAGCGGATCGGGGTTATGCGTGACATCCCACGTCCACACGCGACCATCTTGCAACGGCGCGAGGACGATCGGGGGTGGCGGCGTGAACACGGTGCGAGTGCGCTGCACGATCGGCCGCGCTTGTACGACCCACGTCTCGATCACGTCGTCGCGCAAGCAGACCTGGATCAGCTCGACATCGGCTGGCACTCCGATCGCGCGTTCGGCGCGCAGTACCTGCACCGCGGCGTGATGATCCGCGAGCTGTACGGGTAGCGCATCGCGTGACGCACGCGTGATGTGCTCGCCGCGCTGGATCACGAGCTCGTCTCGATCGTCGCGCGTGTACACCGTGACGCGCTCGCCTGCGACGTAGTGCTGCACGATCACACCGAGTGCGACTTCGTGCGTGCGGCGATGCGCATACTCGACCGCGTGGGGCGTGAGCGCGCTCGACCACACCGCGCGAATCGCGGCTCGTACCGAGATCGGATCCGAAGGCACCGCGACCCGCGAATGAAAGATGCCGGCAGCGGATCCCGCGGCTCCATCCTCGACCGTCGCCGAGCTCCGGACCGCGACCAGCGGGCCGAGCTCCGCCAGCTGCTCGCTAAAATCGAGCTCGTGCAGTCCGTCGGACTCGTCGGTCCGTGTCGCAACGGCCGCCGCGAATCGTTCGAACAGTTTCGCGGAGATCGCGAAGCCCGGCGGGACCGGGAGCCCGGCCGCGATCAGCTTCGCAAGCCCCAGCGCTTTGCCGCCGAACGCCGCATCTGCATCTCGCAGGTCAATGACATCCGGATCTCGCACAGCGCCTGAACTAACCATATGATCGTTCCGTGCGCACCGCCGTCGTAATCACCATGCTGCTCGCCAGCACGGTCGCGCGCGCGGACGACAGCAAGCTCGCCAAAGAAGACGTCCCGCTCCAGCCCACGAGCATGCAACGCGGCAAGGACAAGACCTGCTGCGGCTACCCGCTCGTCGACGAGCTCCAGTGGGCGCTGCGGTTCTACTGGCTCGCGTTCGAGAACGATTACGATGACGTCCAGCCCCCCAACCCGACCCAACCCAAGAGCGGCGCGGCGAGCTCGAAAGGCGGCGTCTCGAAAGTCTCGCCGACCACGTTCGTCGAGCTCTACACGCCCGAGGGCTATTACTTCGGTCGCGTGCCGGAGCGCTACGCGTGGTCGCTGCGGCTCGAAGGCTCCGGCATCATGCGCGATGGCCGCGTCATCAACTACACGGGCAAGTGTCCATACGGCTATGGCACGTGCTTCGAGCAGCTCGACATCGCGGAGCATCCGTTCGGCCGGGGCAACAAAGGCCGACCCTTGATTCCCTTCAAGTCCGTCGCGATCGATCCCCGCCTCGTACCGATCGGCGAGCCCCTCTACATTCCCGAGTTCGACGGCCTCGTACTTCCGGATGGCTCGATCCACGACGGCTGCGTGCGCGCCGATGACACGGGTGGCGGCATCAAGAAGCGCAAGATGGACTTCTTCGTCGTCACGTACGGAAATTTCAGGTTCCTGCTCGACGAGCTCGAGAACGTCACGTGGATCACCCCGCACATCCAGGCTCCGCGCTGCGAATACCTTCGCGACCTGTGATACGACGAGCGCATGTCGCTCTACTTGACCATTCGCGAGATGCACAAGGTCCTCGGCCAGTTCAACGTCTGGCTCGATAAGGCTGTCGCTCACGCGACGGCGAAGAAGTTCGAACCGGAGACCATGCTGACGTGGCGCATGGCGCCCGACATGTTCCCGCTCGCTCAGCAGATCCAGTTCACGTGCGACCAGGCGAAGTTCGCCGCGGCACGTGGCGCGGGCAAGGAAGCGCCGGCGCACCCGGATACCGAGAAGACGATCGCCGAGCTGCGTGCACGCGTGCAGTCGGTGATCGCGTTCCTCGATACGTTCAAGGCCGCCGATTTCGACGGCGCCGGCGATCGCACGCTCAGCCTCCCGCGCTGGGAAGGTAAGAAGATGACGGCCCTCGGTTACGTCACCGAGCATGCGATGCCGAACTTCTTCTTCCACGCGTCGTGTACGTACTTGCTGCTCCGTCACAACGGTGTCGAAGTGGGCAAGCGCGACTTTTTGGGCACGCTCAACTACCTCGCGTAATCGTGCTCGGCGCTCTGTTCGTCGCACCGGCGGCACACGCGGTCGCGGAAGCGCTGCAGTCGGCCAAGGCCGAGGGCCCGCTCGCCGTCGTCGGCCACGCGAAGCTCGCCGTCGCGCTCGTGAAGCAGAAGCGCCACGTGATCGCGATCGGCGTGGGCGACCGCGCCGCGAAAAAACTTCCGGGTGCGCTCGCGGATTTTTCAGAGATCGCGGACCGGTCGCTCGCCGCGGTGATCGGCATCGAGGTCGCCACCGACGAGGAATGGCAGCTCGCGCTCTGCACGTGGACGCGCGTCGTGCGCGACGGCGGCGCGATCGTCTTCGTCGATCGCGGGCATGCGCCCGAGGCGTCCCGCCGCGCGTTGTGTAGCGGCTTGACCGAGCTCGAACAGCGACGCTCCGGTCGCATCATCGTTACGAGCGGTCTCGTTTCGCACCTCGTCTAGATCTGGCCGACCGCTCGGTCGGGTGGCCTCGTGTGTGCAGTTTGCACGCGCATGGCGACGGCAGTTCCCCCCTCCACCAATGTCATCCCGCGTGGACGCGTCTTGATCGTCGACGACGACGACGTCGTGCGAGCGACCACGGCCGCGGCTTTGACACGGCGCGGCTTCGACGTGGTGCAGGTGTCGAGTGGTGCGGAGGCGCTCGGCTATCTCTCGCGTGATGCACCAGCGCTCATGCTGTTGGATCTCAACATGGACGATATGACCGGCTGGGAAGTCTTGTCGCACATCCAGCGCGATCCGCGGCTGCGCGACATGAAGACGATCGTCGTCAGTGGCGAACAGTCACCGCAGATCCCGCGTCGCTTCGGTTACATGCGCAAACCCTTTCGCCTCGACGCTCTGCTCGAGATGATCGGCGCGCAGACCACTCCCGAGACCTAACGCTTGTAGAGGGCTCGCTGTCTCGCGAGCTCCTGCTTTCCAGCGGCTTCATAGCGATCGCTCGTGAGCGTCGCGAGGAACGCGACCAGGTCATCGAGCTCGGACCCGGAGAGCTTCGGGTTGATCTGCGCGATCACCCCCCACAGCGTCCGCTGTGAGCCATCGTGGAAGTAGGGCTGCGTGACCAACAAGTTGCGCAGGGTCGGCGTCTTGAACGCGCCGATGTCGGCGTGCTGCTTCGTGACGAGGAAGCGACCGAGCTCGCCCATATCGGTCTCGAGCGCGGCGCGATCGAGCGCGGTCGGATCGCCGGAGTTCACGAGCTTCTGACCTTTCTCGGCGAGATCCGCGAAGCTCAGGCCTTTGATCGGAAGGCCAAGGGCGTGAAACGCGTGGTCGGTGAACATCGAGCTCGCGGGATGACACGTCGCGCACTGCGCCTGGAACAGCTGCCACCCGCGCTTCTCCGCGGTGGTGAGCACGTTCGCCTTGCCGGCGATGAACGCATCGAACCGCGAGGCAGTCGCGATCTGCGTGCGCTCGTACGCCGCGAGGGCGCGCGCGACATCGTCGAAGTTCATCGCGCGACCGAACGCCCGTTGAAACTCGTCGGCGTAGCTCGCGAGCGCGGACACGACGTCCGCGCCGCTCTTCTGCCCCATCTCGATCGGATCGAGCAGCGGGAGCTTCGCTTGATCCTCCAGCGTGTGCGCGCGACCGTCCCAGAACTGCAGCTCGTTGAACGCCGCATTCAGGATCGTCGGCGCGTTGCGCGTGCCGTGCTGGCCGCGTAAGCCCTCGGAGGTCGTGCGCTGATCGGTGAAGCCCTTGTCGGGGTCGTGGCAGGTCGCGCAGCTCACGCTGCCATCGACCGAGAGCCGACCCTCGAAGAACAGCTTCTCGCCGAGCGAGATCTTGGCCGCGGTCTGCGGATTGTCCTCGGGAATCGCGGCAGGGACGAACCCGGCTTGCGAGGTGCTCGCGGGTTTGCCGAGCGGACCCTCCTTCGGCAGCTCGGCGTGCGCGATCGCGGTCAGCGCGATCACGCCGAGCAGTGAGTTAGACCGGCGGATGCTCGTCCTTGACGTCGCCATCTTTTTTCGGCGGCGGGCGGAAGATGAGATCCATCTGCGGACCGTGCGTGCCCTTCGTGTGATCACCGCGATCGTCGGGCTTCTGACCTGGCGGCGTGATCCACGGAATCTCGGTGTTCGGATAGCCGCGCCCGGCTTCGTACATGTACCGCGCCCAGAGCGGAACGACCGTCATGTAAGCGGCGTCGCTCTTGCCGAGCGCGCGCTCCTTCTTGTCGTCGCCCATCCACACGAGCGTGGTGAACTTCGAGGTGAACGCGATGAACAAGTTGTCGCTGGTTGCCGAGGACGTGCCGGTCTTGCCCGCGGCGAGCATGGTCGTCGCGCGGACCACGTTCGCGAAGCCGAACTTCACTTCGTGCTCGAGCAAGCGCTGCATGAGGTACGCGGTGCGCGTCGGAATTGCTTGCGTGGGCACGATGCCGGTCGTCGCTACGATGCGATCGAGGCGGTCACTGGCTGCGAGCTGCGGGTCCTCGGGCACCGAATTGTCCTCGACGGTCTGGCCGTTGCGATCGAGGATCCGGCGGACGTAGACCCAATCCTTCTCGTGGCTCTTCTCGCGCGGCCACCACTGCCCGAGCCGAGCGAACACGGTGAACGCGCGCGCCATCTCGTCCAGCTTGCTGCACGACGCGCCGAGGGCGAGCGCGTCGTCGGCGAAGATCTTGGTGGAGAAGCCGAGCCGGCGTGCCCACGCTTCGACGTTCTTCGCGCCGAGCCGCTGGAACAGATCGACCGAGGGCACGTTCTTCGAGAACACCAGCGCGTACTCGAGCGTGACCGCGTGATCCATCGTGTCGCCGAGATTGGTCGGTGACCACACCTCGCCGGTGTTCGGATCGGTGATCTCGACGGGGATATCGTTGAGCACCGTGTCGAAGCCGTAGCCCTGGTCGAGCCCGAGCGAGTAATAGATCGGCTTGTACGTCGAGCCCGGCTGGCGACACGCCTGGACCGCGCGGTTGAACACCGAGCGGTCGTAATCGTAGCCACCGACCATCGCGGCGACATAGCCGGTGTGATGATCGGCGGTGAAGATCGTGGTCTGCGGATGTGGCACTTGCTCGAGCCGCACGATCTCGGAGTGCGCGGCATCCCACTCGTGCTGATCGTCGTGCGGGATCCATCCAGGGTTCTTACCGCCCTCGCCGAGATCCCAATCGCGATAGCGGGGCAGGTTGCGCACTTCGCGCGAGACCCACACGACATAGCCGGGCTTGAGCGCCTCGGTGACGCTCTCGATCTTCACGTCGTTGTCGGCATTGCCGGGCTGCCACTTCGCGGCCCAGCTCATGTTCTTGAGCGGCAGCTGCAGCCGGCGATCACCGACGAGGACCTCGGCGTGCTCGCTGTCGGTCTTGTCGACGACCGCGAGGTAGCGCTTGCCCGGGACGAGCGGGCCCGTGCCGTACAGCTGCTTCTGGCGCTCGATCAGCTTCGCACGGGCGGAGCCATCAATCCTCCACTCGGGACCGCGCCAGCCCTGGCGCTTATCTTGATGGCGCGCGCCGAAGTCCGCATTCTCGTACGCGGCGGCTTCCCAGGTCGGCTCGGCCGCGGTCTCGATCCGGAGGCCGTTCTTGAACAAGCCATCGTCGCCGAGCTTGTCGGTGACCCAGCGCCGAACCTGCTCCGCGTAGTACGGCATGCGATCGGGGAAGATGTCGCGATAGAGATCGAGCTTGATGGTCTCTTGCTTCGCGGCAGTGACGTCCTTCGCGGTCGCGAAGCCGTACTGCGCCATCCGATCGAGCACCAGGTTGCGCCGCTCGATCGCCTTGGGCTGGTTGTGGATCGGCGAGTACGCGGTCGGGCCCTTCGCGAGGCCTGCGATCAGGGCGCACTCGGAGAGCGTGAGCTGGGCCAGATCTTTCTGGAAGTAGCGATGCGCCGCGGCCCGCACGCCGAACGCGCCCGAGCCCAGATAGATCTGGTTGAGGTAGACCGCGAGGATCGCCTTCTTCGAGTACGTGGCCTCGAGGCGGCGCGCCATGATCGCTTCCTTCGCCTTGCGCGACAGCGACTTCTCGCCGCCGAGGAACTGCTTCGCGAGCTGCTGCGTGATCGTCGAGCCGCCTTGCGCGAAATCGCCGCTCGCGACATTCGCCCACACCGCACGCAGGATGCCCTTGAAGTAGATGCCGCCGTGGTGAAAGAAATCGTGATCCTCGACCGCGAGGAAGGCGTTCACGAGCTGCGGCGGAATCTCGTCGTACGCGGCGAACTCGCGCCACTCCTTGGCGAACTCGCCGAGCAGCGTGTCGTCCGCGGCGTAGATCCGCGAGACCGCGGGCGACGCGTGCTTGTACTCGCGCAGGTTCGGGATCGCGGGAGTGTTGATCGAGAAGTAGCTGTAGAGCAGGACCGCGGACATGCCCAGCGCCGCGACTGCGGTCAGCGCGGCGAAGCCATACAACTTCGCGATCCAGTAGACGTACCCGCCATCGGCCGGATTCTCGACGGTAACGTGTGCTCGCGGCTCGACAGACATGACTTACAGCGACGGGGATAGTAGCGACGAGCCTCCATCGCTACAATGGAAGCATGCGTAGCTTGATTGCCGTGTGGTTGCTGGGACTTGGCTGTGGCAAGGGCGCACAGGAGAAGCAGGTGGACTGGCACCGAACGCCGCTGAAACAGCTCAGCGCGCACACCGGTGGCGTCGATTTCGAGATCTCGATTCCCGAGGACTGGGAACCGCGCAAGCCGCCAGACGAAGGCTGGGGCCTCTTGAAAGGCGATCCGATGAAGCGGCCTTCGGTGACCGTGGAAAACGTCTCGGCCGATCTGGGCTCGTCGCTCGAATCCGCGATCTCGGCGGCGGGAGCGGAATCCCAGTTCATCACCCGCCGGGAGACTCGAGCGGATGGCTATCGGATCACCGAAGCGCGCGACCCGCGCATGATCAAGGCGACCACGTTCAAGCGGTTCGGTGCGACGTTCCTGTGGTGCACGGCGTCGCAAACGAACGACGACGGCATTCCGCAGTTCGCCGAGACCGAGCAGGTCTTACAGAAGATCTGCGATTCGGTGCACTAACACGCCGTCGCGAGGTCACCGATCGGCGAATCGCCACCGAGCTGACCGAGCACGCGAACGAGGTGCGCGCGAATCTTGTGCTTCTTCGAGTAGACCGTCTTCAACGAGATTTGCATCTCGGCGGCGATCTCGTCGGCCTCCATACCCTTCTGGTAGTAGAGCTCGACGAAGGTGCGATCCTTGTCGGTAAAGTCGTTGAGCAGCTCGTTGAGGTGCTCCCAGCGCTCCTTCTCGATCAGCTGATCGAGCGGCGTGCGATCGACTTCTTCATGCGGATCGATCGAACCATCGACCTTGTCGAGGAGCGGGCGACGCCCGGCGCTGCGCAGGAAATCGTAGGCGGCGTTGACCGAGATCATCCCGATCCACGAGCCGAGCTTCGTGCCGCGAGCCGGGTTGTAGATGCGGAGCTTGTGCATGTCCTCGCGGACGAGCTGCATCATGACGTCGGCGTAGATCTCGTCGAGATCCGCGCTCGAGAGCGACGGTGCGTACTTCAGGGTCACCTTCGTGATGCAGCGATAGATCAGCGGCCGGAACCGGCGAACCAGCTCGTTCCAACCTCGCGACTCGTTGCGGAGAACAAAGCGCAGGAGCTCGCGATCAGACCAATCAGCCGAAAGTTTCGAAGTCGCGCGCGCGAGAAGAGCCATGTGCAAGTCCTCCGAAATGTACATACAGCAACCTCCGAGCCAGGCCTAAGCTGCCGTAACTACTGAATCAACTCCGGACCTCCGCGGTCAGGGCCACCACTAGTTGGTGAAAACCACCGGTGGAGGGAAGCGTAACAAGGGAAGGTCCGTAGGCCCGAGCGCAACGTCGTACTGTTGCCCACATGTTCGGACCCCACGATGGTCGACGCGTCGCCGTACATCCGTATCGGCGAATGATGACGTTCTTGATGCGAGGTCGAAACGAATCGGCCGTGTACTTCGAGCACGAGCTCGATCTATCGCGCACGCAACCATGGCTCGCGACGCGGGGCGGCAAGCTCTTCCCGCTCGTCCTGCATGCACTCGCCCAGACGCTGCACGAGCGGGAGCGACTCAATCGCTTCACGCTCGGGAGTCGGATGTATCAGCGCACGAGCGTGCAGTTATCGTTCGCGGCGAAGAAGAAGATCTCCGACGATGCGCCACTCGCGACGGTGAAGCGTGGATTCGCGCGTGAAGAAGGGCTCGCCGAGGTCGAGCGCGCGCTGGGTGGCGGGGTCGAGGAGGCGCGATCCGATCGGAAATCGGTGATCGACAAGGAGCTCGGCATCCTGCTCGCGCTACCTGCGTTCATCCTGACGTTCTTACTCGCCGTGCAGAAGCGGCTGTATCGCTGGGGCCTGGGGCCGAAGTCGCTGACCGATACCGATCCGCTATTCGCGAGTGCGTTCGTCGCGAACCTCGGCTCGATCCAGCTCGACGCCGCGTATCACCATCTGTACGAGTGGGGGAACTGTCCGCTGTTCGTCACGGTCGGCAAGGTTCGCGGTGATCGGTTGACCATGCGGTACACGTTCGACGAGCGCGTCGAGGACGGTCACTACTGCGCGCGGTCACTCGAGATGTTCAAGCAGCGCGTCGAGGATCCCGCGAGCTGGATTGCCGCGAGCGAGTAACGGCATCGAGTCAACCGATGACGCGGTTGCGGCCTTCGCGCTTCGCTCGGTAGAGGAGGTCGTCGGCGATCTTGATGAAGGAGGTGACATCGACGTCCTCCCCTTCGACGCACGCGACGCCGACGGAGACCGTGACCTCGAACGTATCGCCTTCGTACTCGAACGGCTGATCGCAGACCAGGCGACGCACTTGCTCGCCGAACGTGCGCGCGCCCGTGATATCGGTTTCGGGCAACACGGCCGCGAACTCTTCACCGCCGTAGCGCGCGAGCAATTCTTCGCGGCGCACGCGCCCGAGCAAGCGGCGCGACATCTCGCGCAGCACGTAGTCCCCGGTGAGGTGGCCGTGCTTGTCGTTGATCAACTTGAAGTGATCGATGTCGAACATCAGCAGGGAGAGCGGCCGGCGGTAGCGTGCGCAGCGGGCGATCTCGCGCTCGAGGAACTCGAGGAAGTAACGCTTGTTGTGGGCGCCGGTCAGGGCGTCCACGATCGTCATCCGATAGATCTCTTCGTGGTAGCTCGCCTCGACGCCGGCGCCCGAGAGGAACTTGAAGATCGCGGCGCCGATCTTGAGGAAGTCGGCATCGCGGAGGACCGACTTCGAGACCTGGACATCGTTGACGTACGAGCCGTTCGTCGATTGGAGGTCCTCGACCGACCACGCTTCGCCGGCGCGGAACACGCGCGCGTGACGGCGCGAGACCGAATCGCGATCGACCTGGATGTCGCAATCAGCGCCTCGTCCGAGGACGATTTCGCTGCGCGACAAAGGGAACCGCTTGCCCATGTCAGGGCCGGGCGGATAGATGAGCACCAGGCATGCGTCACCACTGTCCTTGGCCGGTTTAACGACCTGGACTTTCGTGATGCGTGTCTTCCACTCAGACATCTAAGTTCCAGCAAACGCGCGTGATTCTCGATCCAACCGTGTTTGCTGTGACCTGTCAATGTGCGCACCGGTGTGATAACGACGCGGAGTGCTCGGGGAGCCCTTCGATCTGGTGGGCAAGAACGTCGGCGATGACGAGCCGATGGGCGTGGTCTGCGTCCACGGCTTCACCAGCACACCCTACGAGATGCGGTTCCTCGGGGAGCGGCTCGCCGACGCCGGGTTTCGTGTACGCGGTGTACGCCTTCCAGGCCACGGCACTTCGATCGAGGATCTCGATCAGACACCGTGGCGGGCCTGGTGCGCCGCCGTCGAGGCGGCGTACGACGACCTGTCGAAGGACCATGAAAGAGTCGCGCTGGTCGGCCAATCACTTGGTGGACTGCTCTCGCTCGAGCTCGCGAGCCGGCGGCCGGAGGTTGCCGCGGTGTGCTCGTTGGCCGCGCCGCTGTGGCTCGAGGGGCTGGCCGCCAAGATGGCGGCGTGGGCCGAGGCCGGCAAGCTCGGCTGGTTGAAGCAGCTCCCGAAGCTCGGCGGCTCGGACGTGCGCGATCCGGTCGTGAAGCGCGAGAACCCGGCCTATCGCGCAGTGCCCGTGAAGGCGCTCGTTCAGTTCTCGCAGTTCATGCGCAAGGCCGATGCCGCGCTCCCGCGTGTCACGCAGCCCGTGCTCGTCGTGCATGCGAAGCATGATCACACCGCTCCCGTCGCATGCGCGGCGCGCCTCGCCGAGCGAACGCGTGCGGTGCGCACGAAGATCCTCGAGCGCAGCTATCACCTGATCTCGATCGATGTCGAACGCGACATCGTCGCTGAAGAAGTTCGGTCTTTCTTGAGGAGGCACTGAATGCGTCACGTGATCGCGATCGACCAAGGCACCACCGGTTCCACCGTGCTCGTCCTCGACGAGCACCTCCAGGTCCGCGGTCGCGGCTACCAGGAGTTTCGCCAGATCTATCCGCAGCCCGGCTGGGTCGAGCACGATCCCGAAGATATCTGGAGCTCGGTCACGCTCGCGCTCGGCCTCGCGTTGCGAGACATCGACGCGAAGACGATCGCCGCGATCGGCATCACGAACCAGCGCGAGACTTCGATCCTCTGGGACAAGAAGACCGGCAAGGCGGCGCACAACGCGATCGTGTGGCAGGACCGGCGCACCGCCGAGCGCTGCGCCGAGCTCAAGGCGCAGGGCAAGGAAGCGCGGGTCAAGGAGCTCACCGGCCTCACGCTCGATCCATATTTCTCGGGGACCAAGGTGCAATGGATGCTGCACTCGGTGCCCGGGCTCGCGACCGCGGCGCGCAGTGGCGACATCGCGTTCGGCACCGTCGATGCGTACCTCCTGTGGCGGCTCACCGGCGGTGCGGTCCACTCGACCGATGTCACGAATGCCTCGCGCACGTTGTTGTTCGATATTCACAAGCTCGCGTGGAGCGACGAGCTCTGCGAGCTGCTCGGGGTACCGAAAGCGATCCTTCCGAAAGTCGTGCCTTCGTCGGGCGAGACGGGCGTGACGAAGGGCGTGCCGGGGCTGCCCGATGGCATCGCGATCGCGGGCCTCGCGGGCGATCAACAAGCGGCGCTGTTCGGCCAGGCGTGCTTTCTGCCCGGCGATGCAAAGTGTACGTATGGCACCGGCGCGTTCATCTTGATGAACACCGGCGACAAGGCGGTCGCGTCGACAGCGGGCCTGCTCACGACCGTCGCGTGGAAGCTCTCGACCGGCGAGCTGCGCTACGCGCTCGAAGGTTCGGCCTTCATCGCGGGCGCGGCCGTACAGTGGCTGCGCGATGGCCTCGGGCTGTTCACCTCGGCCTCCGAGGTCGAAGCGCTCGCGCGCTCGGTTCCCGACAGCGGTGGCGTGATCGTGGTGCCCGCGTTCGCGGGACTCGGCGCACCGCACTGGCGGCCCGAGGCGCGCGGTTCGATCACCGGCCTCACGCGCGGCAGCACGCGCGCGCACATCGCCCGCGCGACGCTCGAGGGCATCGCACTGCAGAACGTCGATATCTTGCGCGCGATGGAGCGCGACTCCGGTCGTTCGCTCGGCACGCTCAAGGTCGACGGTGGCGCCTCCGCGAATGATCTCTTGATGCAGTTCCAGAGCGACGTGCTCGGCGTCGAGATCGCGCGGCCGGAGCTCGTCGAATCGACCGCGCTCGGCGCCGCGTTCCTCGCCGGCCTCGGCACCGGCGTGTGGACCGATCAAGCTCAGATCTCGAAGACCTGGCGCGAAGCGAAGCGCTTCACGCCGACCGTGAATCGCGGCTGGGTGAAGGAGCACCGCGCGCTCTGGGATGCGGCTGTCGCGAAGGCATAAGAGCTGATTTACCCGTCGTAGTGATCGGCTACACTTCAGTGATGGCGGATCCGGGCGAGCGGCAGGAGGCGACGTACCAGGATGTTCTCGACGCTCCCGAGAACATGGTGGCCGAGCTCATCGATGGCGAGCTCGTGCCGAGCTACGGACGATGAGCGCGACCGAGCACGGCGTTGGCGCCAAAGCGTAAAAGCTGACGTCACCGTCGGAGTGATCCGCTACGCTCCCGGTATGGCGGATCCAGGCAAGCCGCGGGAGGCGACGTACCAGGACGTTCTCGAGGCTCCCGACCACATGGTCGCGGAGGTCCTCGATGGCGAGCTCATTCTTTCGCCACGCCCGGCATTTATTCACCAGCGATCGCAGTTAAAGCTCGCGAGTCGACTCGGGTTCTCGTTTGATTTTGGCGAGGGCGGACCTGGTGGTTGGTATTTTCTACCCGAGGTCGAGCTTCATCTCGGCAAGGACATCCTCGTCCCAGATCTCGCCGGCTGGCGAAAAGAACGGTTACCCGAGGCCGCCCGACAGGCAGCGTTTGCCACGATCGCGCCAGATTGGATTTGCGAAGGGCTCTCGCCTTCCACCGAGAGGCTGGACCGAGTGAGGAAGCTGCCACTGTATGCGAAGGCCGGCATCCATCATGCGTGGCTGCTGGATGCGCGAGAGCAAAAGCTCTTCGTGCATGGTCTCGTCGATGGGCGCTACGAGCTCGTTCAGATGTTCTTCGGTGGCGATCTCGTTCGCGCCCAACCGTTCGAGGAGCTCGAGCTCACGTTCGACAAGATCATGGACGTGCCTACCCGCGCGAGCGAAGGCACCGTCGCGTACGGCGGTTAGTCGAGCGCGCCGCTGTAGTAGGGCTTGCCGCGGATGAACTCCGCCATCACGCCGCCGACGCTGCCGGCTGCGGCGATGATCGTGAACAGTGTCGCGAGCGAAGGTACGAGCAGCGCCGCGAGCAGCATGATGCTGACGCCGAGCACGCGGCCCCCCCAGGCGAGCGCCTTGGTCGCGACCTTCTCGTGCGAGAGCAAGTTGTCGAGGCCGCCGGCAGCGAGCTCGAACGCGAGGATCGCGAAGATCGTCCAGCGCGGTGCCGCGGTGTAGTGGAGCACCGAGAAGCACAGGATCGGCAGCGAGAAGCCGCCGATCAGGCGGACGCCATCGGCGCGGCGGAAGTCACCGCGACCGCGCAGCTGCTGCCAGCCGATCTGGACGTATTGCAGGCCGCTGATCCACGTGAGCGCGACGACGCCGACCATGACGGCCGCGGGGGCGGAGGGTTCGTCGACGAGGAACACGGCGAGCAGCGCGCAGAACGACAGGCTCATCCACAGCGCCGCCATCCAGACCTTCTTGCGCGCGATGTACAGGCCGAGCATCGCCAGGAGCGGTGCACCGATGCCGAACCCGATCAGGCCGAGCAGGAACGCGCGATTCGCGACGAGCGGGAATAGCAGCATCACGCCGATGCCCTGCATCTGGGCCCAGGTCTTCGCCTTGGCGATGTAGCTGGTCTTGAGCGTGAGGTCGCGCTGCTCGTATGCCGAGCGCAGCGCGGTGATGAAGAACTCGCGCGTGAACATCAGCGCGCAAGCCCACCACGGGACGAGCGGAGCATCACCATTGAGCGTGTCGGCGAACGGCGTGTACGCGAACGCGATGAACACCTTGTCGGCGATCGGATCGAGCAGGGCGCCGAACACGGTCGGGCCGTACTTGCGGGCGAGCATGCCATCGACCCAATCGGTACAACCGATCAGGGTGCCGGCGATCAGGGCCCACCACAGGAGCGTGTCGTCGTGGTCGGCGTGCCCCTTGTAGATCATCCACGCCAGGAGCGGCATCGGGATCAGGCGCAGAACCGTGACTTGGTTCGCGGTGATCCATGGTTTGCCCGGCGCTGGCACGGGCCGACCCTATCATCGAAAGCGGGCCGCCTAAAACTGCGCGCCACTGGAGTCGACGCCCACGCAGCTCGCCCGCACGTGGATCTCGGCGCCCGGGACGACACCGCCGCGGTCGATCACGAGCTTGCGGTGCGGGTTCGTCTTCGTGTACGCGCAGCTCACGGCGTCGTCTTCGATGTGCCAGCACGGCAGTGCGCTCGGGGACTGCTTGCACGACGGAATCGCCGCGAGCTCGCGATCGTCGCCGGAGGACACGCGCTGGATGTCGGTGACCGTACAGTCGGCATCGAGCTCGGGCGTCGACGGATCGGCGTCCTGGAGCTCGGTCTCGAAGCACGGATCGCCGAACTCCTTCTTGAGCAGCGCTCCGATCTGGGTCATGCCGGCCTCGAGATCGGCGCCGCAGATCGAGCTCTGCGAGTAGAGGCCAAATTGCGCCAGAAAGTTGGCGGTCCTCACCGCAGGGAAGGCGGTTTGCGGGCCGGTGCCGTCGTTATACGTGCACGACGGTGCGAGCAAGCCGTCGCTGCCGATCTTGACCGGCGCGGGGTTGCCGACGATGGCAGCGACGACGACGTCGCGCGGATCTGCCTTCACGCCGCGCAGGAAGCTGGCGTAGCGATCCGGCGATTGCACCCAGCGCGCGTGATCGCTCGGCCGACACTGCGTGCGATCGCCGGGAGTCGTCATGTCGGTCGAGCTATCGCACTGGACGCCATCGGACGTGCACGCGAAGTTCACTTGCGGTCCCTGCGTCGAGCTCGTGAACAACCCGTCGTGCGCGAGCGAGCAATCATCCTCGTCGGCGATCACGACGACCGCGAGGTAGGCGTTGTCGCGTACGAAGCCGGTGTTCGCCGGATTCTCGAGGCCGCGTTGCATCGCGCCGAGGTGCTGCTCGATCCCGCAGCCCATCGTGCCGACATTCGCGAGCGAGGAGAACGCAGCGTCGAGCGTGCCGCTGTAGTTGTGGGTGCCCTTGCCGTTATCCGCGATGAACCGGCCGGTCACACTCGAGGTCGTGTGCATCGCGCCGTCGTCGCCCTTGCCGCTGCAGCCAAAGGCGGCTCCGCCGGTCGAGCCATCGGTGGTGCTCGTGCCGAGATCCGAGGTGACGACGCCGATGTGGACATCGGGCATCCCACCATCGAGCGTCTCGAGCACCTGCATCATCTTCCCGAAGTTCGCCTCGAGCGACGCCTGTTCTTCTTTCATCGAGCCGGAGTTGTCGATGACGAACAGGATATCGGCGGCGGGGAACGCGTGCGCCGGTATATTCATCGTCTCGACCTTGTCCCGAGACGGCTCGAGTTGGGTGACCGTGCGGTTCAAGCAACCGACCAGGAGGAGCATCCACGTTGCGCGCATGATCATCTGTGTCGATGGAGCGCACTTCCGTGAAAAATAAAACGGGCCCGAAGGTTTCCCTTCGAGCCCGGCAGGTCTTCGTGGAGCGAGAGAGCTTAGTTGGAGCCCGAGCCCGAGCCCGCGTTGGTCGCTTCGGTCACGCAGTACGAGACCACGTGCGTGTTCTGATCGGGCGCGGTGTTGCGCTCGACCTTGAGCGTGAGGTGCGAGTTGGCGGTGCAGTTCGCTGCGTCCATCTCGATCGCCCAGCACGGCTTGTTCGTCGCTGCGGCCGGGGTGGTCCCGTTGCAGGCGGGGAGCACGGTCTCGACCTGGTTCGCGGCGCCGTAGTTCGCGACGTCCGAGACCGAGCAGTCGTACGGGGTCGCGAGCGTGCCGTCGATGCACGGGCTGCCGAGGACGCTCTTCAAGAGCTGCGCGATCAGCACGAGGCCGGTCGAGAGATCCTGCTGACAGATGGTCGAGAACGTCGAGCGGTTCGGGAATGAATCGAGCAACTGCTTGATCCGGATCGCCGGGTCGGCGACCTCGGGTTGGTTCGACGAGTCGGTGTACGTACACGAGTGCGCGAGCGCAGGGATCTGCGTGGTCGAGCCGCCCGGGGCGCGGAGCTCGACTTCGAACGGCGTCGGGACGCCGACGATACCGGCGACGATGACGTTGTTCGGGTCGGCCTTGAGGCCCTTGAAGAACGTGACGTAGTCCGAGATCTTCGTGAGGTACTGGCCGCTCTCGTTCGAGTGGCAGTTCGCCTTCGGGCCGATGACGTTCATCGAGGAGGTATCGGTGCCGCCGGTATCGCAGATGATGCCGTAGCGCGTGCAGCGGAACGACTGGAGGGGCCCGAGTTGGGTCGTGTCCGACGCGATCAACGTCGAGTGCTCCATCGAGCAATCATCCTCGTCGGCGAGGATGATGATCGCGAGATAGGCGGACGCGCGGATGAAGCCGGCATTCGCGGCATTGTTTGGCTGGAGGGCACGCTTGGCCGCTTCGATGTGCTGCTCGAAGCCGCACCCGAGCGCCCCGGCCGAGGCGATCGAGGAGAACGCCGAGGCGAGGGTGCCCGTATAATTCGTGGTGCGCATGCCCGGCGTCGCGCTCGCGACGTCCGAGATGTACTTGCCCGTGACGGCCGTGCCCGCCGCGAAGGTCTGGAGCGCGCCGTTCTTGCCCGTGCTCGAGCAACCGCCGACCGAGCCCGGGATCGCCGGAGCGACCATGCCATCGGCGCCCGAGGCACCGAGGTCGGACGTGACGACACCGAGATGGACGTTCGGCAACCCGCCTTCAATCGTGTTGAGCACGTTGATGAAGTTCGGGAAGTTGTTCTTCAGGTTGGTCTGTTTGTCGGCCATCGACGGCGAGTCGTCGATGACGAACAAGATGTCGATGTCGCGGTTGACCGTGACCGGGATGTCTTTGAATTCGACGCGTCCTTGCTCCGGGGAGACCTCGGAGATGGTGCGGTCAGGACAACCGGTCAGGAGACCGATTCCTAGAAGTGAGGCAAAAACTACAAAGCTGCGCATGGACGCTCCTCCAACGAAGGAAAACTGCTGGCGCAGCATAGAGCAATTCATTCTCCAGTTGAAAGATGATGAAGTTCTAAATGCTTAGGCCGGTCCGGAGTGATCTGGGCTGCCAACTTAGTTGGCAGATCCGATCGATCGTTGGCAGGCAGAGGCGACCGAAGGCGTCTAAATGCTTGAGGAATCGATCACTGGCGGCGGGACATTCCGCCCACGTGACTCGATGGGTCAGTGCGGAGTGATCAACGTCGCGTTGGCGGATGCGAACGCTGACGTGTTCGGTGAACGACACGCTGAACCACAGGTCCTCGTACCGGAGCGTCAGTTCAAAATCGAGGTTCGTCCGCACGCGAAGCGATGCATCTCAGCGAGCGTGAGTACGTTGCTCGCCAGCTCGCGCGATGGGAACTGCGCCGCGCGACGCCAACCGCGTCGGCGATCGGCCAAGGTCGCGCGTGCTAGCCTGGGGAGGTGCACCGCGTCCTGCTCCTCGGTCCTGACGACGAGGCTCGGCGTGCCCTGCATCTCCTGATCGACCGGCGCGGCCTCGCCGTGGTCGCGGCGACCGAGCTCGCGACCGCGCAGAAGCACCTCGCCGACGCCGATTGCGATGTGGTGATGGCGCCGCCCGAGCTCGCACTCGAGGTGGCGCGCGCGCTCGGCCGGCCACCCGTCGTCGCGATCCTGAGGACACGCGATGCGGCGATGTCGAGGACCCTGCTCGAGGCGGGGATCGACGACGTGGTGCTCGAACCGCTCGACGAGATCGCGGTCAGCATCGCGCTGCATCATGCCGCCTCCGTCAAGCGCGTCCCGCCCTTGCCCGACAGGAGCGAGCTGAGTGACACGCCGATCGTCGGCAGCGGCCCGGCGATGGAGAAGCTGCGAGCGACGATCCGGACCGTCGCTGCGACGAAGACCACCGTGTTGATCACGGGCGAGACCGGGACCGGCAAGGAGCTCGTCGCGCGCGCCGTACATGCGTCGTCACCGCGCGCCGCGCAGAAGTTCGTCGCGATCAATTGCGCGGCGTTGCCGGAGCCGTTGCTCGAGAGCGAGCTCTTCGGGCACGTGCGCGGCGCGTTCACCGATGCGTCGCGCGACAAGACCGGGTTGTTCGTCGAGGCGAACCACGGCACGATCTTCCTCGACGAGATCGGCGAGATGCCGCTCGCACTGCAAACGAAGTTGCTGCGCGTGCTGCAGCAATCAGCCGTGCGGCGCGTTGGCGATAACGCCGAGCTCCCGATCGACGTGCGCGTGATCGCGGCGACCCTGCGCGACCTCGAGGCCGACGTCGAGGCTGGCCGGTTTCGCGAGGATCTGTTCTATCGCTTGAACGTGGTGCCCTTGCAGGTGCCGCCCCTCCGCGAGCGGCCCGAGGACATCGCGCAGCTCGCACGCTACTTCACGAAGCGCTACGCACACCGCCACCAGCGCGAGGTCGTGCTGACCGACGAGGTCGTCGGAGCGCTCTCGGGCCAGACCTGGCCCGGCAACGTGCGCGACCTCGAGAACACGATCGAGCGGCTGGTCGTCCTCGCCGAAGGGCCGGTCATCGACACCGCACTGCTCGAGGCCGTGACCACCGTTCGCCGCGCCCAGACGCCGACGAGCCCGGTCGACGAGAACGAGCTATCCATCAAGAAGGCCACGCGTTCTCTCGAACAGGACCTGATCCGACGAGCGCTCGGTGTGACCCTCGGGAACCGGACCAACGCGGCCAAGCTGCTCGAGATCAGCCACCGCGCACTGCTCTACAAGTTGAAGGAGTACGGCATTTCCTGACGTGTCTTCCGGAGCCGCCATCGCCTCTTCGGGAGCCGCCATCGCCTCTTCGGGAGCCGCCATCGCCTCTTCGGGAGCCGCCATCGCCTCTTCGGGAGCCGCCATCGCCTCTTCGGGAGCCGCCATCGCCTCTTCCGGAGCCGCCATCGCCTCTTCCGGAGCCGCCATTGCCTCTTCCGGAGCCGCCATTGCCGGCTCCTCAGGCTTATCGAAGCGATGGGATTCAGTGACAGATTTTGGAGATCTGTCCGTAGCGTGCCAAAATTTTAAGCCGTAGAGGTTCCATGGCGAAACAGTGCATAGGGCTCGATATCGGCTCTTCGTGCGTCAAGGCTGTACAGCTGAAACGCAAAGCGAACGGCTGGGCACTCCAGGCGTTCGGCATGCAACCACTCGTTCCGCAGACAATTGTCGACGGAACGATCATGGATCAGGGCGCGGTGTCGGAAGCTATCCGCCAGCTCTGGAGCCGGCTGCGGTTGCGGCAAAAAGAAGTCGCGATCGCGATCGCGGGTCACTCGGTGATCATCAAGAAGATCACGGTGCCGATGATGAAGCCCGACGAGCTCGCCGCGAACATTCGCAACGAAGCCGAGCATCACATTCCGTTCGGTCGTGACGATGTCGAGATCGATTATCACGTGACGAACCCGCTCACGCCGAGTGGCCAGACCGAGCTGTTGCTCGTCGCCGCGAAGAAGGAAGTCGTCTCGGATTACATCCAGGTCGTGCGCGATGCGAACCTGTCGCCGCAGATCGTGGATGTCGCCGCCTTCGCTAGCCAGAACGGCTTCGAAGCGAACTACCAGCTCGATCCGCGCGACACCGTCGTCTTGATCAACATCGGCGCGGCGATCTCGAACATCAACATCGTGCGCAGCGGTGTGTCGCTGTTCACGCGCGACGTGACGATCGGTGGCAACGCGTTCACCGAAGAGATCCAGAAGCAGATGGGCATCGCCGCCGACGAGGCCGAGGCTTACAAGGTCGGCGGTAGCCAGACCGAAGACGGCGTCGTGCCGCAGGAAGTGCTGCGTGTGATGGAAGGCGTCTCCGAGGTGATGGCCGGCGAGTTCCAGCGCTCGCTCGATTTCTTTCTCGCGACGACCGCCGATGCGAATGTCACCCGGCTCGTGCTCGCTGGCGGCAGCGCGAAGGTCACGTCGCTGCACCGCGCGATCGAGCGTCGCTCGCGCCTACCCCTCGAGGTCGCGGATGCGTGGAAGCGCATCGAGATCGATCCTCAGCTCGACCGCAACTACCTCTCGGCGCACTCGCCGGAGGCGCTGATCGGTGTCGGGCTCTCGATGCGAGCCGGAGGCGATAAATGATCAAGATCAATCTTCTCCCGCAAAAGCGGGCGAAGCTACGTGGCGCGAGCCAGCCGAGCGAGGGCGGGCAGAAGGAGATGGCGATCGGGATCGGCGCCATGGTCGCTGCTGCCGCACTCGTGTTCTTCGTGCTCGATCAACCGAAGCGATCGAAGCTGCACGATCTCAAGACCGCGAACGATCAGCTGCAGCAAGAGATCAACGCGAAGAACCAGCAGCTGGTTGGCTACGATCAACTCAACGAAGTCGCGACGAAGGCGTACGAGCGTGCGCGTTCGATCAATCGCTTGATCGCGGCGAAGGTCGTTCCGGCAAACGTGCTGCAGGAGCTCGGCGAGATCCTCACCACGAATCACCTGCCGACGATGACCCAGGATATGGCTCGTCGCACGGGCAATGGCGACGAGGCCGATCCGAACCGGCGCTACGATCTGACCTGGGATCCGACCCACGTTTGGCTGACCTCGTTCGTCGACAAGAACGGCGAGTTCAAGCTCGAGGGCGGCGCCCAGGCCGAGGTCGACATCACGCAGCTCTCGAAGCGGCTGCAGGCGTCGGTCTACTTCGACAACATCGCGCAGGCCTCGGAAGAGCGCCTGACAGATCGAGATACAGGCGTGCCCTTCTACAAGTTCACGATCACGGGAAGGGTGGCCTACTAATGGCGGTCATGGCCGACTTCGCGCGGCTACCCAATCAGAGGAAGGCGATGATCTTCATCGTCTCGGGCTTCCTCATCTTCCTGCTCTACTATCAGTTCGTCTTCAAGAACCTGACGCGCAACCTGCAGGACGCCGAGGGCCAGCAGCAGGGCAAGGTCGCGCAGAGCCACGAGCTCGACGCGAAGATCAAGCGCTACAACGATCTCAAGCCAACCGTCGATCGCTTGCTGATCCAGGTCAAAGAGAACGAGAAGGCGCTACCGACCGAGTCCGAGCTCCCGGCGTTCTTCGAGACGCTCAACCGCAAGGTCACCGAGTCCGGCGTTCAGGTGAATCGCTCGAACCAGGCGCCGGAAGCACCGATCGAATCGTTCATCCGTGTGCCGGTCGATTTCGAGATCACCGGCACGTTCATGCAGATCAAGCGGTTCTTCGCGTCGCTCGTGCCGAAGAAGAAGAGGGCGGGCGGCCCGGTCGAAGCGTCACCGACCGGTGATCAGCAAGGGGTCGAGGAGCGCGAGCGCATCGTCTCGATCGATAACCTGTCGATCGGCGATCCGCAGATCCGTAATCGCGAGATCTATCTGACCGCGCGGTTCACGGCGAACACGTTCCGTCAGGAAGAGAAGCTCGACGCGGCGGTGCCCAAGGAGAAGAAGATGGTTGCTCCGGCACCTGTTCCAGCACCGGCGGGCGCGGGTTCGGCGGTCAAGCCACTGCCGCCCGCGGCGACGCCGGCAGGCGCGAAGGTTCGCGCGAACAATGCGATGGACAAGGATCAGCAGCGCAGCGGCAGTGATGCGCAGCGCCTCAAAGGAGGGCTGTGATGAACAAGCTCGGATTTGGATTCGTCCTCGTCGCAGGCCTCGGGCTCGTCGCATGTGGCGACGACGAGGGTGATGCCGCTGGTGGCGCGCGCCCGAATGCACCGCCACCCGCCGTGGCCGCGAAGCCGTCGCTCGGCGGCAAGCTTCAACCCCGCCAGCACATCGAGGACAAGATCGATTGTCCGCTGCCGGATGCCCCGACGAAACACCCCGCGTGTACACCGCTCGATGCGGCGACCGCGCCAGGTGTACCGCAACAGATCCTGCCGGATTGCGACCCGGGCACGTACTGCATGAACGTCCAGAACACCTGGACCTGCGAGCCGTGTACCGAGCGCGAGAGTATTCGCCACGACTTCAAGGATCGCGACTTCGTCGAGGATCAGTCGCGTGACCCGTTCGATCAATCGGGCGTGATCGCGCAGGCGGGCCTCGGCAAGGTCAGCACGACGAAGCCCGAGCCGCATCAGAGCTGCAAGCGAGCCGAGCAGTTCCGCGCGACGAACTATTCGTACCAGGACCTGCGCCTGGTCGGCATCGTGGCGCAGGGCACGAACAAGCGGGTCCTCATGATGGATACCGCGAACCTCGGGTGGATCATCCATCGGGGCGACTGCGTCGGCAAAGAGAAGGCGGTCGTGAAGGATATCGGTACCGGCTACGTGACCTTCGTCGTCGATGAAGATCCGGATACCAAGCGCCCGGCGACCGAGACCTCGGTCCAGTTGCACCCGGGTGGTCTCGAGATGGATCTGCCGACGTCGCAACCGTCCCCCGGCGGTGCGAGCCCGACGATCCTGCCTGCCGCACCGCCGCCGACTCCCGCCGTTCCTCGCCCCGAAGCGACCGGCCCCGCGAAACGATAAGCGACGAAAATTTGGCGTCCTGCGAATAGCAGGCGAAAATTTTCATGCTGCGCGATAGGCCGCGAGCGATCAGCGTCGAGATCCGACGCCCCGCTCGTCGTTCATCCGCGGTTTGTAGGAGACGCCCACGATGGGAATGAGCATGAACCCGAGAACTTTGATCGCCGCAATCGTCGTCGTCGCTTCGACGACGTTGGCTCCGATCGCACACGCGGATGGCAAGAACGAGATCCGCGCCGTGACGTTCGACGAGAGCGGGGGCACGACGAGTGTCCACGTCCGCGGCGCCGACGCCCCGACGTTCACCGTCTACAAGCTCGAGCGGCCTACCCGCGTCGTCATCGACATGCCGCAAGCGCGGCTCGCCGATGCGGTGCGCGGTCACGAGAGTGCGGCGACCTTCTCGCCGAACACGTGGGCGGTCTCGACCATCGCCGCACAACAACTCGATGACAACGGCGTGCGCGTCGTCGTGACGATGGCGCGGCCCGGCCGCTACGACGTCAAGACGGTCGGCAACGAAGTGGTCGTGATGGTGATGCCGCGCGATGCGGCACCCAAGACCGCGAACCCCGAAGATCTGGCTCGCGCCCAGCAACAAGTAAGTGCGGCCGAGACGGCACGCGCGGCAGCGCAGCAACAAGCCGACTCCGCGACCGCGACCGCGAAGCAGATGCGTAGCGACGCCGACGCCGCGAAGAGATCCGCAGCGGAGCAGGTCGCGAGGGCCGAAGCGGCCCAGCACGCGGTCGAGCAGGCGAGCGCAGCGGACCTCGGTGCGGCGAAGCAAGCCGCGGCGCTGGCGAAGAAGGCTGCCGAGCAAGCCAAGCGCGATGCCGAGACCGCGAAGGCGACCGCCGCGAGCGCGCAGCTCGAAGCCGATCGCTCGCGCACCATGGCCGAGAAGGCCAAGCAACAAGCGCTCGCCGAAGCACAGAGCGCGAAGGCCGATGCCGCGAAGGCACACGACGAGACCAAGACGGCACAGGCCGAGACCGAGAAGGCTCGTCGTGAGGCGCGCGAACAGCTCGCACAGGCGAAGAATGAAGCAGCACGCGCTCAGACGGTGGCCGAGAAGAAGGCCGCTGCCGCGGAGCTCGCACTTGCCCAGGCAAAGGCCGATGCGGCGAGCGATCGAGCGGTCGCCGAGCAGGCGCGTCGCGATGCTGACGATGCGAAGCGCGACACCTCGAACGCGAAGGCGGAGGCCGCGCGCGCACGCAGCGAAGCGCTGACCGCGAAGCAGGATGCCGCGGCCGACAAGAAGAAGGCGGAAGCCGCGCGCGGTGATGCCGAGAAGATGTTGAAGGACGCGAAGCAGCAGGTTGCCTCGCTCGAAAAGAAGAGCGCCTCGGCCCAGGAGCTCGAGGACAAGGCGCGTGCGGCGAGTGCCGCGGCGCAGGCGCGTGAAGAAGCAGCTCGCGAGAGCGAAGCGCGCGCACAGCAAGATCGCCTCGCCGCGGAGACCGCGGTGAAACAAGCGAAGGAGGCCCAGACCAAGGTCGCGGTCTCGGAGCGCTCCAAGGCTGCTGCGGATGCGAAGGCCGCCGAGGATCGGCTCGCGATCGCTCGCCGTGCCACCGAAGAGACCGAGGCGCAGCGCCGCACGGCGGAACAGGCCGCCAAGGCTGCGAAGGCGGAGCTCGATCAGACCAAGACGATGCTCGCGGGTGTCGAGCAGCAGCGCACGGTCGCGATGACCGCTGCCGCCGAGGCCGCGCGCGCTCGCAGCGAAGCGCTCGCCGCAGCTGACGATGCGTCCCGCCGTCGCACCGAGGCCGAGCAGGCCGCGACCGAGGCTGGCAAGCAGAAGCAAGATGCCGAGCTCGCGGTCAGTGATGCCGTCAAGCTCAAGCGCGAAGCGCTCGAGGCAGCGAAGTCGGCACAGACCGCTCGTGATGCTGCCGAATCGCAGCGCAAGGTCGCCGAGCGCGCCGCGCAGACCGCGATGAACACCAAATCGAGCGCGGAGCTCTCGATCAACGAGCTGACCATGAAGCGCCAGGCAGCCGAGCGCGCCGCAGCGGAGCTCGAGACCCGCTCGAAGGCCGAAGCGAAGGCGCAGGCCGAGATGGCCGCGGCGCAGACTCGCAAGGTTAGCGACAAGGCCAACGACAAAGACCTCGCGGATGCGCGCGCCGAGCTCGCGAAGCTCGCGACCGAGCGCAAGCAGGCCGAAGCCGAGCTCGCGGATCGCCGCAAGGCCGTCTCGACCCAGCAAGCCGAGGCCGCGCGTCTCGAGACCGTCGCGTCGCAGGCCAAGGACGCGGCGAACCGGGAAGAGCAGCGCCGCCAATCCCTCGCGCAGAAGCGCACGACCGAAGAGGCCGAGCTCGCGAGCCTCACGGCCGCGAAGGTGGAGGCACAGAGGATCAAGTCCCAGGTGCGCGTCGCCGAGGCTGCCAAGCCAGAGCCCGTGGCTGTGGTGAAGAAGCTCGGCAAGCTCTCGAGGGTCACCGCCATCGATTTCAAGGGTGATGATGGCAACGGGCAAGTCTCGATCGCGGTCGGTGACGACGCGAAGATCGAGGTCGGTGAGATCACGCCGACCCACGCCGAGCTGATCGTCGACAATGCCGAGCTCGCGGCGAAGCTCGAGCGCACGCTCGACGTGTCGCGGTTCGGCAGCCCGGTCAAATCGGTGTCGTCGTTCCGCGATCGCAAGGCACCGAACCGGGTCCGACTCGTCGCCGAGCTCGCGCAGCCGGCGACGCCGACCATCGATCGCGACGCCAAGACGATTCGCTGGCACTTCATCTCGGGTGAAGCGATCGCGCAGCGTCCGGTCAAGATGGTGAACGTGCCGTCGCCGGTCGTGGGTGGCTTCGGCGCGGCGTCGACGCCGGTCGCGCAGCAATCCGTCACGCAGGTCCCGCCGCAGGGCAACCGCCGCCGCATCTATCACGGTGCCCCGGTCGACTTCGACTTCAAGGATGCGCCGATGTCGGACCTCCTCCGGGTGATCTCGGATACCGGTCACATCAACATCGTCGTGCCGCAGACCATCGAAGCGAAGGTCACGGTTCGCCTCAAGCACGTGCCTTGGGATCAGGCGCTCGAGGTCATCCTCCAGTCGTACGGCCTGTGGTACCGCCGTGAGGGCATCATCTATCGCATCGCGACGCAGAAAGAGCTCGACGCGGAAGATGCTGCTGAAGCGATGCGTCGCGAGGCCGCGCAAAAGGCGGAAGTGCCGCGCACCGAGGTCATCACGCTCAACTACGCGAGCGCCGAAGAGCTCAAGCCGAAACTCGAGGCGATGAAGTCGGCGCACGGCACGATCGAAGTCGATCAGCGTACGAACGCCCTGATCGTCAACGATGTTGCGGGCAACCGCAGCGAGATCGTGAAGCTCGCGCTGTCGCTCGATACCCAGACTCCGCAGATCTCGATCGAAGCGCGCATCGTCGAAGCGCGGTCGACGTTCCTTCGCCAGATCGGCATCCAGTGGGGCGGCAATGCCATCACCGGTGCGAACGGCGGCAATGCAACCGGCCTCTCGTTCCCGTCGAGCATTGGCATCACGGGTGCGAACTCCGATGCCGCGACGATCGCGACCGGCGTCGCCGCACCCTCCGACTTCGCGGTCAACCTGCCGGCGCCGACGGGCTCCGGCGAGGGTGGTGCGCTCGGCTTCGCGCTCGGATCGATCGGCGGCAACTTCAACATCAACCTGCGCCTCTCGGCTCTCGAGGATAGCGGCACTGTCCGGATCATCTCGGCGCCGAAGGTCACGGTGCTGAACAACCGCCAGGCGAAGATCAGCCAAGGCGTGTCGATTCCGATCTCGGTCGTCTCGGCCGCCGGTACGAACACCCAGTTCGTCCAGGCCGACCTCTCGCTGACGGTCACGCCGTACGTGTCGCAACGCGACTGCGCGATCGCCATGGATCTCCTGGTCCAGAAAAACGAGCCCGACTTCGTCAACGTCGGTGCACGTGGTGACCCGACGATCCTCCGCAAGGAAGCGCGCACGTACATGCTCGTCGCCGACGGCGAGACCACCGTGCTCGGTGGGATCTACACGCGCAACTCCGGCGTCGCGTACAAGAAGATCCCGCTCCTCGGCGATATCCCGGTGCTCGGCTGGCTGTTCAAGAACCGCCGCGAGAACGACGACCGCACCGAGATCCTGGTGTTCATCACGCCGAAGATCACGAACAAGGGCTCGCTGCCCTGTTCCAAGTAACGCGCTAACCTGGTCCGTGCCGCCACTGTTCCTCATCGGGTTCATGGCCGCGGGCAAGAGCTCGGTCGGCCGTGCCCTCGCGCGCGAGCTGGGCCGAGCTTTTTTCGATCTCGATGACCTGATCGCGGCGCGAGGTGAACCGGTCGCCGCGTTGCTCGCGCGCGACCCGACCGCGTTCCGCGAGCGCGAAGCGGCGACGCTCGAAGCCGCGATCGCGACCGCTGGCGACGCGGTGATCTCGACCGGCGGAGGTGCCGCGGCGTACGGCGACAACCTCGCTCGCATGCGCCGCGCGGGGTGCGTGATCGCGCTCTCGGTCGAGGTCGATGCCGCGCGAGCGCGGGCGGCCGATGGCACCGTGCGCCCGCTGCTCGAGCAACCGATCGAGAAGATCCGCGAGCTCGCGGCGCAGCGCGCGCCGATCTATCGCCGCGCGCATGCGGTGGTCGATACGAATGGTCGCACGATCGATCAGGTCGTCGCGCTCGTGCGCGAGGCCGAGCGCGCGTATGCCGTCGCACCGAGTGAGACGACCACGGTGCTCGCGCTCGGCGAGCGCAGCTACCCGATCACCGTCGGAGAGACGTTCGCGGCGGTGCGGATCGGCACGCCTTCGAAGCTCGCGATCGTGACCGACCGCAATGTTGCCGCGCACTGGCGCGCCGCGGCCGAGACCGCGCTCGCGGCCTTCGCACCGATCACGATCGTGATCGAGCCGGGGGAAGCGAACAAGTCGTTCGCGACCTATCAAGCGCTTTGCGATCAGCTGATCCAGCACGGCCTCGATCGCAGCTCGGCGATCGTCGCGCTCGGTGGTGGGGTGGTCGGCGATCTCGCGGGCTTCGTCGCCGCGACGCTGTTTCGCGGCATCCCGGTCATCCAGTGGCCGACGACGATCGTCGCGATGTGCGACGCCGCGATCGGCGGCAAGACCGCGGTCGATACCCAGGCCGGCAAGAATCTCGTCGGCGCGTTCTGGCAGCCGCGGATCGTCGCGTGCAATCTCACGACACTCTCGACGCTGCCACAGCGCGAGCGCCGCGCCGGTTTCGGCGAGCTGTGGAAGTACGCCTTGCTCGACGGCCCCGAGCTGTGGAGCGCGGTCGATCAGTGTACGGCCTGGGCGAGCTCGGGGGGGCCGCCACCCGCGGCGCTGCACGAGGTGATCGCACGCTCGGTCGCGTACAAGGCCGCGGTCGTCGGTCGTGACGAGACCGAGCGCACCGGGCATCGCGCGCTCCTCAACCTCGGGCACACCGTCGGTCACGCGATCGAATCGCACACCGGCCTTCACCACGGCGAAGCCGTCGGCTTGGGGCTCGTCGTCGCATGCCGCGTGTCGGCGGCGCTCGGCCTCGCGAGCGCCGCGCTCGAGACCACGGTCGCCGAGGCCTTGCAACGTACCGGCTTACCTCACGATCCCGACCCTTATCTAAGCGACGAGGTGCTGGCGCGCCTCAAGGTCGACAAGAAACGCACCGGTGATCGTGTGAAGTTCATCGCTGTTCGCGACGTAGGCACGTGTGAGCCCGTCGACATCACGCTCTCGGAACTTGGAAGAATTTTGCGTGTCGAGGGCTCACCTTGATACGATTTTACTTGGAGGACGCCATGCGGCTCGTCTCGATACTCGCGTTTGTAGGTTTCGCTAGTGGTTGTGCTGACCACGGTGCTGAAGGCATGTTCGTTTTGAACAACACGGCACCTCCGGCCGGCACAGTGTGCACGCTCACCGGTGAGGCGACGCAACCGTTCACCTCGGCGGGGACGGTCTCGTACTTCGCCACGCAACTCGGGACCGGATACATCCTCACGCCGTTGATCAAGAGTCGGATCACGACGACGAATGATAGTCAGATCAACGAGCGCACCATCCATCTCGAGGGTGCGAACATCACGCTCAAGAAGCAGCCGAGCGGACCCTCGCAGAGTTTCACCGCATTGTTCGCGGGCAGCCTCTTGCCAGGGGCCACGACTAACGTCTCGTTCGAGCTCATCCCGATCGACAAGATCACGGCACTCGGTGATCCGTCGCAGAACACGTTGGTGACGGCGGACGTCGAGATCTACGGCACGATGGGCGGCGGCAACATTTCCGCGGAGCCTTTCCAGTATCCAGTCACGATCGTCGCCGAGGGTAAAGGTGTCGTTTTCGGACTCGGTAACGGAGGCAGTGTGCCTCCGACCGCATGTACGGCCGCGACCTCCGTCGCACGCACAGGCAACGCGTGCAACCCGGCTCAAGACGGCGCGGTCGACTGCTGCAAGCGGTCAGATGGCGAGCTGCTCTGCCCTGCGATTCCTGAAATGATGTAGCCTGAACACAGCATGTTCGCTGAACACCTGAAGAAGATCGTCGATAACGTCGACGGTGGCATCGCCGCGATCGTCATGGGCCTCGACGGTATCCCCGTCGAGACGTACGTGCGCCAGAACGACAAGATCGACGTCGCGACCATCGCGATGGAGTTCTCGTTCATCCTCGGTCAGGTCCGCAAAGCGGGCGACAGCCTCGCGGTCGGTAACCTCGAGGAGCTCACCGTCAAGGCGCAGCGCCTCGTGCTGATCTGCCGGATGCTCACGCCGCAGTACTTCGTCGCGGTCGTGGTCTCGGCGGAAGCGAACTCCGGCAAGGCTCGGTTCCTCGCCCGGATGGCCGGTCCGCAGCTCGCTGCCCAGCTGTGAAGCCGACGCGGGTCCTGGTCCTCCACGGCCCGAACCTCAACCTGCTCGGCCGGCGCGATCCGGCCCAGTACGGCACGCTCACGCTCGCCGAGATCAACGCCGAGCTCCTTCGCCGCGCCACCGAGCGAGGCGTCGAGTTGCGCTGCGAGCAGAGCAACCTCGAAGGCACGCTCATCTACCTCATCCAGGGCGCGCTCGGGTGGGCCGACGCGATCGTCATCAACCCCGGGAGCTACTCGCATACCTCGATCGGGATCCGCGATGCGATCGAGGCGGTGGCCATTCCGACCGTCGAAGTTCACCTCTCGAATATCTACAGCCGCGAGGAGTTTCGGCAGCATTCGATCACCGCGGCGCGGTGCGTCGGAGTGATCAGCGGATTCCGCGCACAAAGCTACTATCTGGGCCTGGACGCGGCCCTCGCACACGTGGAAAGTTCCTCGCGATCTCATGGCAAAGCCGGCAAAACCAGACCGCGAAAGCGGAGTCGCTGAACACGAGCTCGTGACGATGGCGCGAGGGCTCGCGGAGATTGCGGCCGCGAACAACCTGTCCGAGCTGATCGTCGATACCAAGGACACGACGCTCACCATTCGTCGCGGTCCGGTCGGTCAGGTCGGCCAGGTCATGATGCCGATGCAGCAGATGCCGATGCAGCAGATGCCGGCAACGCACGCACCGCACATCACTGCGCCGACCTCGGCACTCGCCCCGACGCCCGCGCCGGTCATCGACGACAAGAGCCACGTCGTGACGTCACCGTTCGTCGGCACGTTCTATCGCAAGCCGAATCCCGACTCCGCGAACTACGTCTCGATGGGAGACAAGGTCGAGAAGGGCGCCGCGCTCTGCATCGTCGAAGCGATGAAGCTGATGAACGAGATCGAGGCCGATGCGGCCGGCACGATCACGGGGATCCTCGTCGAGGATGGCTCGTCGGTCGAGTACGGCCAGCCTCTCTTCAAGATCACGGTCTAACGATGTTCAAGAAGGTCTTGGTCGCGAATCGTGGTGAGATCGCGCTGCGCGTGATCCGCGCGTGCAAGGAGCTCGGCCTCAAGTCGGTTGCCGTTCACTCGACGGCCGACACCGATGCGCTGCACGTGAAGTTCGCCGACGAAGCGGTGTGCATCGGGCCACCGCCGTCGCGCCAGAGCTACCTGAACGTGCCGCAGATCATCTCGGCCGCCGAAGTCACGGGCGCCGATGCGATCCATCCCGGCTACGGGTTTCTCTCGGAGAATGCCGATTTTGCCGAGGTCTGTCGCAAGTGCAACCTGACCTGGATCGGTCCGTCGCCGGATGCGATGCGCTTGATGGGCGACAAGATCCGCGCGCGCGAAGCGATGGCGAAGGCCGGCGTGCCGATGCTGCCGGGCACCGCCGGCATCCACGACGAGATCGCGCTGCTCGAGTCCGCCGAGCGGATCGGCTTCCCGGTGATCCTCAAGGCGAGCGCCGGTGGCGGTGGTCGCGGCATGAAGATCGTTTACGAGAAGGAGAAGCTGCTCGACGCGTGGTCGATGGGTCGTACCGAAGCGCAAGCCGCGTTCGGCAACCCCGAGATGTTCATGGAGCGGTACTGCCAGAAGCCGCGCCACATCGAGATCCAGGTGATCGGCGACAAGCACGGCAACTACACGCACCTCGGTGAGCGCGAGTGTTCGATCCAGCGCCGGCATCAGAAGGTGATCGAGGAGGCGCCGAGCATCGCGTTGCCCGAAGCGACGCGGCAGAAGATGTTCGAAGCATCGGTCAAGGCGATCGAGACGATCGGCTACACGAACGTCGGCACGATGGAGTACCTGCTCGATACCGATGGCAGCTTCTACTTCATGGAGATGAACACGCGCCTCCAGGTCGAGCATCCGGTCACCGAGCTGGTGACCGGCCTCGACCTCGTGCGCGAGCAGATCACGATCGCGGCGGGCGAGCCGCTGTCGTTCTTCAACGCGCAGAGCAAGACCGATCGAAAACCCCGCGGTCACGCGATCGAGCTCCGCGTGAACGCGGAGGACCCGAACACGTTCGCGCCGTGGCCCGGCAAGATCACCGCGGTCCACTTTCCCGGCGGCCTGGGCGTGCGCACAGATACCCACGTGTATGCAGGCTACGTCGTCCCGCCAAACTACGATTCGTTGCTAGCCAAGGTCATCGTCCACGACGTGGACCGACCAGCGGCCATCCGACGGGCCCGCCGTTGCCTCGACGAGATGGTCATCGAGGGTCCTCGCACCAACATCCCGTTCTTGCGACGGATCGTGAACCACCCCGACTACATCAAGGGGGACATCGATACCGGCTTCGTCGCGCGGATGCTGGCCGAGGCCGCCGGAGCGCTCACCAATCGCTCGACGACCTAGTCGCTTGACCAGTGATCACATGTGTGTGGTGACGCTAGTTAAGGCACGGGAAACGTTCGTGCTTTTCCTTGACCCACCATCTTTTGAACCGGTACCCTTTTCACGTTGCGCGTCGCCGGCATACTGCGTCTCGCGCCACTTGTGATGCACCGCACCCGGAGGTTCAAAGCCACCCGTGGCCTTTAACAAAGAAAAGGTCATGGATGCGGCTCGGAAGTTTGTCGATAAGGGCCAGATCGACAAAGCGGTGAAGGAGTACCTACGGATCGTCTCCGAAGATCCGAAGGACGTCCGCGTGTGGCTCAAGATCGGCGACCTCTATGCGAAGAAGGGCGCCAAGCAAGAAGCCACCGATACGTATCTGAAGGTCGCGCGCTTCTACGACGAGCAAGGCTTCTTCCTCAAAGCCGTCGCCGTTTACAAGCAGATCCTCAAGCTCGATCCACGTCTCGTCGACGTGATCCTGAAGCTCGCGGAGCTCTATCGCCGCCTCGGCTTGATGAGCGATGCGATGCAGCACTACGAGTCCGTCGCGGCGCACTTCCATCGCGAAGGCAACACGAAGGACGCACTCGACACGGTCAAGAAGCTCGTCGATCTCGATCCCGAGAACATTGCGACGCGGATCAAGCTCGCCGAGCTCTACTCGAAAGAGAGCCTCCTCGACGAAGCTGCCACGCAGTTCACGCACGCCTGCGAGCAGCTGCGTCGCCAGGGTCGCCAGGACGACTTCGTGAAGGTGGCCGAGCGCCTGCTCTGGCACAAGCCGGATAACCACGCGCTCAATCGCGAGCTCGCGGGGCTGTATCTGCGCCGTAACGATCCGCGTCGCGCGCTGCAGAAACTTCAAGCGTGCTTCAAGGCCGATCCGCGCGATGTCGAGACGCTCGGCCTGCTCGCGATCGCGTTCTCCGCGCTCGATCAAAAATCCAAGACGGTCTCCGTGCTCAAGGAGCTCGCGCGGATCCATCTCGAGAACAAGGCGCGCGACAAGGCGACCGAGGTCTATCGCAAGATCCTCGAGATCGTCCCCGGCGATGCCGATGCACTCACGTTCGTGAACGCGAACCCCGCACCTGCACCCGCGGCTGTGGCTGCGGTGGTGCCACCGCGTCCACCACCGCCGAGCAACCGTCCGGGCACGCCGCTGCCTGCGGCGATCCGCGCGGCCACCGACCCGAAGTTCAACATCACGAGCGACCTGCCATCGCTCCCCGCATCGTCTCGGATGACCGGCTCGATGCCGCTCGTCGACGAGTCGAGCCTGTCGGGGGTGGACTTCGCGCTGCCCGAGTACGACGACGCGGACTTCTCGGCCGACATGGAGCCGCCGCCGGATCCGCGCACGCGTTCCGCCGCGGGTGAGCGTCACGCCGAGGAGATCTCGAAGATCCTCGCGGAGACCGATGTCTACGTGAAGTACGGCCTGCATCAGAAGGCCGTCGATCACCTGCGCCGCGTGTTCACGCTCGATGCCGAAAATGTCGAAGCCCACGAGCGGCTCAAGGACATCCTGATCTCGCAAGGTCGCGAGCAAGAGGCCGAGGTCGAGCTGTTGAAGCTCGCCGAGCTGATCGCACCGAGCGATCCGGATCGCGCCGAGGCATATCTCCAGGAGCTGCTCGGCATGAACGGCACGCACACCGGTGCGTTCGAGCTCGCGCGCCGGTTCCGCTTGCGCGTCGCGCGGATGTCGTCGGTCTCGTCCGAGGTCGAGTATCAAGGTGGTGGGCTCGCCGAGGTCGATCCGGAGCTCGATGATCTCGAGCTCTCGACACCGCCACCGCGCGCGATCGGTCGCTCGCGTGCGATGTCGCCGCGCGACTCGATCGACGACTTCGATCCCGACGAGCTCATCGGTGGCGTCCACGATGTCGCGCAAGGCTCGCCCGCACCCGGGCGTCCGCCGCGTGCACCGCAGCGTGGCTTCGAGGCTGATTTCGACTCGCACGGCCAATCGACGCGGCAAGTGCCGCCCGATCAGATCGAAGCGCTCGCGAACATGCACGAGGCCTACGACGACGACAGCGCCGTGCTCGTGAGCCGACCGCCGAGCTCGAACGGTCGCGTGTTCGCAGCGAAGCCGCGCTATCCGTCGCACGCGGAGGATGCGCTCGAGGCTCAGCTCGATGACGCCGAGCTCGGTGAAGACATCGATCAAGGCGTCGCCGCCGAGATGGGCACCGCCCACGGCGAAGATCTGCCGTTCGATCCGGACGAAGCGCGAGCGTTCGACATGGGCATGGGCGTCAGCGGCTTCGAGAACACAGATCTGCCGCACGCGCCCGATACGTCCGCTTACACGGAGGTCGACGAGCTCGACGCGCAAGACGGTCTCTCCGTCGCGGGCTCGTACGATCCGTACGCGCCGGGCGTCGCGCCGAATGACGATGCGACCGCGATCAACGCGGGCCTCGTCGAGCCGCACCGCGCCGAGAGCCTCGTCGAGGACGATCTCGACGAAGCCGACTTCTACGCAGGTCAGGGCATGTATCCCGAGGCGATGGATGCGCTGCGCACGCTGCTCCAGCGCCATCCGAACCATCCGCTCGTCCAGGCCAAGATGCTCGAGGTCCAAGCCCTCGAGCGTGGTGAGCCGCCGGTCACCGTCGGTAGCGCGGTCGAGGTCGAGATTCCGATCGAAGCGACCGGCGGGACCTCCGCTCTCGAGCTCGACGAGATCGAAGAGCTCGGCGATCTCGAAGAAGTTCCCGAAGAAGAAGCGCTGCAGCGCCCTGGCGTGAAGCGCAAGCCGACCGTCATGCTCGAGAACCCGGTCGCCGACGGCGATGCCGATACCCACTACGATCTCGGCCTCGCATACAAAGAGATGGGCCTCTTCGACGAAGCCGCGAAGGCCTTCGAGAAGGCGATGCGCGCCCCCGGTCGCGAGAGCCAGTGCCGCGTCATGCTCGGCATGTGTCAGCGCGAGCAGGGCAACCCGCAGGAAGCGATCCATCAGTACAAGCAGGGCCTGCACGGCAACCCCAGCGATCGCGAACGCCTCAGCCTCTACTACGAGATCGGCATCACCTACGAATCGATCGGCGATCGCGGCGAAGCCCTCTACTACTTCGAGGCCGTGACCAAGCGCGATCCCAAGTTCGCCGACGCTAGCCAGCGCGCGGATGCACTGCGTGCGCAGGGCGGCCAAGCCGTTCAGCCCGACGACGACCTCTAGTCCCAAATAGGGACGGTAACTCGT